>JAZTWF010000001.1:0-20459 GCA_045635725.1 Candidatus Scatosoma sp.
TTTGGATAACGATTTGAATATCCTTTACGTCGATCAAACCATGCTTAAACGAGTTGCGGAAAATTTGTATCTTTCGGAAATCACCTATGATAACAATTCCAAAGTCCGCGTACTGGTAGATGGCAAGGGTGAAATTAAAACGTATATCCCCGAAGCGTATGAAGATATGGACAATTACTTGCAATTAGGTACGAAGATTTACGCTTGGACGGATTTGGAAAATGCGAAGTTGGATTTAGCGGATTACGACCATGTGACAGTAAAAAATGCGTATATGGTACTCCGTAAGGATATTCAACCTACGGATCCCGAAGGCGAAGTAACGTACGAATACTACTACTTCAACAAGACTACGATTGCAACGCCTACGAAGATTACCCAAGAGCTTGTACGTTGCGACGAAGATGATATCATAACGAAGGTAACCGTTCCTGCGGAAGGTGAACAACCTGAAACGGTGGAATATTATTTGTATAATTCGGATAACGTGCTTCTCGGTAAATACGAAGATTTTCCCTTGATTTCGTATAGCGCGTACAATTTGACGATCAGCGTAAACGGCGAAAAGGTTGCCGTTATCTGGTGGAACTAACGTCTAAGGAGGAAAAAAGAAAATGAAACGCAAAATTATTGCATTATTGATGGCAACTGTAAGCGCGGCTTCTTTGTTGGCTTCCTGTGACGGAGCTGCGGCGGCGGCTTGTAAAAAGCATACCGACTTTGACGCAAACGGCGTTTGTGACGCTTGCGGCAGAGAAATGGTCGTAATCGAAAACACCGTTCAACTGGAAAAGGAAGAAAAAGTTCCCTTTGAAAGAAAGGAAATCCCTACGGATGCGAAAATCGGTGATTTTATCAACTGGGATATGACGCAATACCACATTACGGGTAAAGCGGAAAAGGTAGAAAGGAGCGATGTGCTTAAAGATAAAACTCTTCTTATCAATGAACCCCTTAAAAACGGTATGGGCTATTTCGTAGCCTACGGCGGCGAAGGGGATTCCCTTGAAAATAGCAATCACCGTGCGTATTTGATTACCTACGCTTGGTATTCTAACGAAGACGAATTGTTGTATAGCAAAACGGTAGAAGATACGGGCCGCGTCATTGAACACGAAATGCAAAGACCTTCTGATATGGGAGGTGGCAGCCAATTTGAATTTGACCCTACGAACTATAACTTGGATTTTGCTGCGGTTATCGCGGATAACATGCTGCCTATCATCGTGGAAGCTACGTACGATACGACGGTTAGCGGTTATAGCTACACGTATACCTATTGCTTGCCCACAGGTAAGAAGCTGACTTCGGTTGAACAACAGTACGGCGATCACAGCTTTGTGTTGCCCGAAGTAGAAATGTTGAAATTCGACAATTATTACGGCTATCTTGCTATTGACGGTACGGTATACGCGCTTGAAGCGGAAACCTACGACGTTGTGTATACGGCGGAAGAAGAAACGTTTATTTTCCGTCCTACGTTCGAAAGAGTAATCAACGGCTACGGCTACGCATTAACGTACGATACGGAAAGCGGTTTTGAAGAACCCCCCGTTTCGGGCTTGTACGTATATAACGTCAGCGGTGAAAAGTGGATAGATTGCGTATACGAAAAGGATTTGTCCGACTTTGCAGGCGATTACTATATTTTGAGCAACGGTAAGATTTTGTATCAAACGACGGAAGTATTGCCTACCGACGCGGTAAATTACGACTACATGTTGGGCGGCGCGAAGTTTGATTTGAAGCACGTTCTCGTAGACGTAACCACGGGTGAAGAAACGGAAGTACAATTCGGTTGGTATATCGATGAATTGCGGTCCATTTCCGAAATGCAACAATTCAAAAACGTAGATATTTTGGCGGAAATCGTGCCTATCGAAGACGGTTATTTAAGCGAAAATATGGCGAAACAAGTATTCATGGATAACGAAATGAACATTCTTGTAGCTATTTCCGACGAAGCGAACGTGGAATTAGTTAGTATGATGCCCGTTAATAAAGGTATATACCAAGCTCAGTACGTAAACGGCGGCTTAGATGAATACGGCAACGAATATAGATATACCAAGTATTTAGACGAAAACATGAAAGAAATCGACGTTACGGGCTTTAGTGTTGTCGGAACCTATCTTGTTAAGGAAAACAAAATTTATGCTTGGTCTGATTTAACCAACGCGAAGTTGGATATGGCAAACTACGAAGTCGTGACTGAAGCTCAAAACTTCATGATTTTGAAGGATAAGGAAGTTGCGGAAGGTGAAAAGGCGAAGTATTACTATTTCAGCTTGGAAACGTTTGCTACTCCCGTAGAAGTGAAGGGCTATCAATCGGTGAATACGGAATACGACTACTTCATTGTTGAAAAAGAATCGGATAGAACGGATCCTACGGGCGCAGGTCCTTTGATGGATTACGTGATGTACGATTGCAACAATCAAGTAATCGGTACGTTTGAAGCGAACGTTCAAAACGTTTATTTGCGTGATGATTGTTGGGAAATCAACTTGACCAACGGCGACGTTTGGACGGTTGCGCACAATTTCGGCGGATTTGAACTCAGTTAATCAAACAAAATACGGCGCGGAGCACTCCGCGCCGTATTCTTTTGCATTTTTTATACCTAAAAATTCCTTTTTGGCGCATACTGCTAAAAAGGAGTTTTTTATGCTTTCTCGCGCCAAAACCGTTCAAGAAGAACTAATTCAAAACAGGCGGTATCTACACCGCAACGCCGAAACGGGTTTCCGTTTACACAAAACCAAAACGTTTATCACCGACGAGCTGCAAAGCATAGGGCTTTCCCCGTACGAAGTGGGCGGCAGCGTAGCGGCTATGCTGGACTTTGGCGGCTCGACAAATACGCTGTTACTTCGCGCGGACGTCGACGCATTGCCTATGCAGGAAAAAAGCGAGCTTTCTTTTGCCTGTAAAACGGGCAACGTACACGCCTGCGGACACGATATGCACGCCGCTATGCTCTTGGGCGCGGCACGCCTTTTAACGGGGCAAAAAGGCAAGCTTTGCGGTAGGGTGAAGTTTCTCTTTCAAGCCGCCGAAGAAAGCTTAGAAGGGGCAAAAGCCGCTTTGGAAAGCGGTGCACTCAAAGACGTGCGCGCGGCAATGACTTTGCACGTCATGACGGACAGTCCCTATCCCACGGGCACGGTGGTGGTGGCGGACGGGGTTAGTGCGCCTGCGGCGGACTTTTTTGAAGTAAAAATCAAAGGCAAAGCCTGTCATGGCTCTGCACCGCAAAATGGGGTGGACGCCATTTCCGCGGCAGCGCACGTATTGCTTGGCTTGCACGAATTATCCGCGCGGGAGCTGTCCGTTTCCAACCCTGCCGTATTGACGGTGGGGCAAATCATAGGCGGTAATTCCGCCAACGTGATTGCCGAAGAAACGCTTTTCAAAGGCACGCTGCGCGCGTTTGACGAAACCGTTAGAGAAACCGTGAAAAAACGCTT
Source organism: Candidatus Scatosoma sp. (assembly GCA_045635725.1). Taxonomy (GTDB): domain Bacteria; phylum Bacillota; class Clostridia; order Christensenellales; family Borkfalkiaceae; genus Scatosoma. The sequence continues at coordinate 3,471 of JAZTWF010000001.1, forward strand.
GCAGGAAATTTCTTCTTCGATCGCCAAAGCCTATCGCGCCAAAGCCAAAACGGCGTTTGTAGGCGGTTGTCCTACCCTTGTCAACGACAGGGCAATGTCCGAGCTTGCGTACTTGGCGGCAAAAGCCGTATCGGGCAAAGAGAAGGTATTCCGTATGGCTGCGCTTGTAGGGAGTGAAACGGCGCAAAAAAGCGGCGGTTCGGAAGATTTTGCGTATATTTCCCACGCCGTTCCGTCGGTAATGGTTGCGCTTGCCGCAGGGGAGCGGAAAAAGGGCTACGATTTGCCCTTACACCACGCAGGCGTGCGGTTTGACGAAGACGCGCTTTGCTACGGCGCGGCGGTGTATGCGCAAATGGCGGTAGAGTATTTGAAAGGGGAAAGCCATGGCAAAGGAAAATAAAAGCGGATTTCTTAAAGGCGCCGCAATCATTGCCGCAGGCGGCTTGATTGCCAAACTCATCGGCGCGTTATATCGTATTCCGTTGACAAATTTAATCGGTGGTCACGGCATAGGGCTATATCAAATGATTTATCCCGTGTACTGTATTCTTCTCACCGTTTCGGCGACGGGTATTCCGTCTTCGATTGCCAAGCTGACGGCGGAGCGCGTTTCCAAAGGGCAAGGGGATAAACCGTTGTTTTCCACCGCCATGAAGCTGTTTGTCGTTATCGGTTTGGGCGGTTCGTTGCTTATGGCGATAATCGCGCCCTTCCTTGCCAAAGCGCAAGGGAATACGGAAACGGTGGGTGGGTATTACGCCCTTGCGCCGTCGGTACTTTTGGTGTCGGCAATCTCCGTGTTTCGGGGTTGGTTTCAAGGCAAAAACGATATGCTGCCCACTGCGCTTTCGGAAGTCACCGAACAGGTGGTAAAGGTGGCGTTTGGGCTGTTGTTTGCGTACCTGTTCCGTGCAAACGTAGCGCGCGCCGTCGTGTTTTTACTGCTTGCCGTATCCATATCCGAGCTTGCCGCGCTGTGTTTGATGATTTTGCTTTTTCAACGCGTACCTGCCCCCTTGAAATTAAAAAACGGTGGGGGCATGGTTAAGGCGAAAACGGTGTTAAAGCTAAGCATACCCGTCACCTTTTCGTCCATACTGCTCCCTTTATCGGGGCTTGTGGACAGCGTGCTTGCCGTAAGACTGCTTTCCGCATATTCCACCGACGCCGTAGCGTTGTACGGCTTGTTTTCGGGTGGTGCGGTGACGGTGATTAACCTGCCCGTGTCGGTGTGCTACGGCTTAGCGGCGGCAAGCGTACCTGCCGTGGCAAGCGCGTCGGCGGAGGGTAAAGGCGTTAAGCGGAAATTGTTCTTTGCGTTGGGGATTACCGCCCTTGTGAGTATTCCCTGCGCCGTGGGTTTGTACTTTTTCGCAGAGCCTGCCGCAAGGTTGATTTTTAGAAGCTTGCAAGGGGAAGAGCTCACCCTTTTAATCGGGCTTATCAAAGCGTTTTCCATTAGCGCGTTTTTGCTTTCGTGCGTACAAACGCTGTCGGCGTGCTTGACGGCGCAGGGTAAGCCCAAGTTTGCCGCGCTTGGCATGCTGGCAGGGGTCGTGGCGAAAACGGTAACGTACGCCTTTTTGTTACGGGACAGCCAAATTTCCGTTTACGGGCTGGCTTATGCCACTAACCTTTGCTATTTGGTTGCTTTTCTTTTCGATTTGTTGTATAATCTTATCGTATCCAAAAACAAAAGGCAAAGGAGCGAAGCATGATTACGGTAATCGGTTTAGGCGTAGAGCAAGGGGATTTGACGGAGCGCGGCAAGCGCTGTATTTTTGCCGCGATAGAACGCGGCGCAAAGGTTGCCGTCCGTACGGCGAATACCCGTTCGTATCAAACGGTAGTGGATTTGGGTATTCCCCACGTATGCTTAGACTACGTATACGAAAACAGCCGTAGCTTTGCTACCTTAGCGAAAAATTTAGCCAAAGCGGTGTGCGCGCTTGGGGAAGATACGGTGTATCTTGTCGACGGCGCGGCAAGCGAAGATTATTCGGTGAAGGCGCTTTGTAAGCGTTTGCGCGGCAGGGTGGAGATTATCGACGGCGTATCCAAGGTTTCGGCGATTGCAAGTATTGCCCGTTTTCAAGGCTGTTCGTATACCGCCGTTTCGGCGTACGAGCTGTTCGATAGAGCCGCCGTCGGCAGTTTGACGTTGCCGCTGATTGTCTACGATTTGGACGATAGAGCGCTCGCCTCCGATTGTAAATTGCTCCTTGGCGATTTGTTCGGGGAAGAATGCAGCGCGAAGTACGTGCTTGGCGGAGCGAAGAAAAAGATAGCGCTTTACGAGCTGGACCGTCAAAAAGCGTACGATTATTCGTCCGCGCTTGCCATCGACGAACAGCCGCTTTTGGAGAAAAAGCGTTTCACCTTAAACGACTTAAAGGAAATCGTCGTGCGGCTTAGAAAGCCCGACGGCTGTCCTTGGGACAGGGTGCAAACAAGCGATAGCATTAAAATGTCCGCTATTGAAGAAGCGTACGAGCTTGTCGACGCGATTGATACGGGCGACGATGAAAAGATACTTGAAGAAACGGGGGATATTTTATTACAGGTGATTTTCCACGCCGTACTCAAAGAAGAAACGGGCGCATTCACGCTCACCGACGTTTTGTCGGGGATTTGTAATAAGCTCATTTCCCGTCACACCCACGTATTCGGCAAGGACAAGGCGGACGGCGAAAGCGCGGCGCTTAGCGTATGGGATAAGAACAAAATGGCGGAAAAGCACCAAGAAACGTTTGCCGACGCCGTCAACGACGTGCCGAAAAGCTTCCCTGCGCTCATGCGTGCGCAAAAGGTGGGTAGGCGCGCAGGCAAAGCGGGTATGGATTTTGCTACGGCAAAGGACGCCGCCGTGCGTTTGCAGGAAGAGCTGGAAGAATTTTTCGCGGCGGAGCGCGCAGGCAATAGCGAAGAAGTGGAAAAGGAGCTTGGCGACGTACTCTTTGCGGCGGTCAACGTCGGCAGAAAGGCTGGTTGCGATTGCGAAAAAGCGCTTAAAGAAAGCGTAGAACGGTTTGCCAAACGCTTTACGGTAGCCGAACAAAAGGCGCTTGCCGACGGCAAGGACGTTACGACGTTGTCGGAAAGCGAATGGGATAGCTATTATCTTGCGGCGAAAGCCGAATTGAATAGGGAAAAGGTATGCAAATAAAACCGCTGAAAATCGGGAATATTACCCTACATAACAACGTATTTTGCGCGCCCCTTGCGGGGTATACAAACTATGCGTTCCGTCGGCTGTGTAAGGGCTACGGCGCAGGGCTTTGTTATAGTGAAATGGTCAGCGCAAAAGGCTTAAAGTACGGCAGCGAAAACACGCAGCAGCTGTTGTTTACGGACGAAGAAGAAGGGCTTGTCGCCGCGCAAATTTTCGGCAGTGAACCGGACGTTATGCGCGCCGCTTGCGAGCATGAAAAATTACAGCCCTTTCCTATCGTGGATATCAATATGGGCTGTCCCGTACCCAAAATTTACAAAAACGGGGAAGGGAGCGCGTTGCTGGCTAATCCCGTTTTGGCGGAAAAAATCGTTAAGGAATGTCTAAAAAGCGGTAAAATCATTACGGTGAAAATACGTATCGGATTGCAGGAAAACAAGCTAATCACGGCGGAGTTTGCCAAACGAATGGCAGGCGCAGGGGCAAGCCTTATCACCGTCCACGGCAGGACGAAGGATAAGATATACGCAGGGGAAGTAAATTATAACGAAATCGCCGCGGCAAAGCGCGCGGTGGATATCCCCGTGATTGCCAACGGCGGCGTGTTTTCAAACGCCGACGCGGAAAAGCTGTTAAACCAAACGGGTGCGGACGGCGTTATGGTAGCGCGTGCGGCGCTGTTTGATCCGCAACTCTTTTGCGATTTGACGGGCAAGGCAAGAGAAAGCAAATTAGAAATGTTCAACAAGCAAACGGCTTGGACGAAACAAACGTGCGACGAACGGTTTTCCACCGTATTTTTACGGAAAATGGCGGCGTTTTATCTCAAAGGCGAACGGGGCGCGGCGGCGTATAAGGATAGATTATTCCGTGCGCAAACGACGGACGAAGTGTGCGCGATAGCCAAAGAAATTTGGGGGTAAAAATAAATAGCGTAAAAACAGGCGAATTTTCGCCTGTTTTTTTCACGTCGTATTCTTTATCAAATTAAGTGCCTGTGCGCCGTATACCGTAAAAATACGCCCTATTTTGGATAAGATAGAGAAAAGTTTGCGTTTTTGTTGTTTATTCGCTTTCTTTTTTTGAAAAAACATGGTATAATAGAACTGTCAAAATAACGATTTTCCCTTTTTAATAAAAAGGGAAAGCGAAATGGGAGAAAAGACTATGGCGGAAAGAGTAGAAGGCGAATACGGCGCAGAGCAAATACAGGTGCTTGACGGGCTGGAACATATTAGAAAACGCCCGGGTATGTATATTTCGTCTACCGACGCAAAGGGACTTCATCACCTTGTACACGAAGTAGTGGATAACTCTATCGACGAAGCGTTGGCGGGCTATTGTACGCATATCGAAGTCATTATCAATGGCGACGGTAGCTGTACGGTTCAAGATAACGGGCGCGGTATCCCGACGGATATCCACCCCAAAGAAGGGATTTCCACGTTGGAAGTCGTATTTACGAAGGTAAACGCCGGCGGTAAGTTCGGCGGTGATTCGGGGTACAAGGTATCCAGCGGCTTGCACGGGGTAGGCGTGAAGGCGGTAAACGCCCTGTCCGAATGGTTGGAAGCGGAAGTTTCCCACGAAGGACATATTTTCAAACAAGTATACAACCGCGGCGTGCCCCAACGCAGCGTACAAATCGTAGGCGACACTGACGCCATGGGTACGAAGGTTACCTTCATGCCCGATAAGGATATTTTCGAAACGACGATATTCAACTACGATACGTTGAAAGGTCGTCTGCGTGAGCTTGCGTATTTGAATAAAGGGCTTCGTATCACCTTGGAAGACAAGCGCGCAGGGCAAGAACACTTGGATTCTTTCTGCTATGAAGGGGGTATCCGTTCGTTTGTAGAAGAACTCAATAAGAGCCGTGAAGAATTGCTCTTCCCCACGCCCTTGTACTTTGAAGAACAGGACGGCGACACCGTTTGCGAAGTGGCAATTCAATACAACGAATCGTATAACGAAGTCATTTACAGCTACGCAAACAACGTCAATACCATCGACGGCGGTACCCACGTAGTAGGTATGAAAATGGCTTTGACTAAGGTCATCAACGAAGCGGGCAGAAAGCATAACATTTTGAAGGACAACGACAAGCTCACGGGCGAAGACGTGCGTGAAGGTATCACGGCGGTTGTTTCCGTAAAGCTTGTAGACGCGCAGTTCGAATCGCAAACCAAGGACAAGCTGAACAACAGCCATATCCGTGCGTTCGTCAATAAGTGCGTGACCGAACACATGTCGACGTTCTTAGAAGAAAATCCTTCGGCGGCGAAAGAGTTAGTGCTCCGTTGTATCACGGCGCAAAAAGCGCGTGACGCGGCAAGAAACGCAAGAGAACTCACGAGAAGAAAGGGCGTTTTGGGTACGACGACGCTCCCTGGCAAGCTTGCCGACTGTTCGGATAGAAGAAGTGAGCTTTGCGAAATTTATATCGTCGAAGGCGACTCCGCAGGCGGTACGGCTAAAACGGGGCGCGATAGACGTTTCCAAGCGATTTTGCCTTTGCGCGGTAAGATACTCAACGTAGAAAAGGTACGGCTCAACCGCGTTTTGGAAAACGAAGAAATCAAATCCATGATTACGGCGTTCGGTTGCGGTATTTTGGACGATTTCGACGAAAGCAAATTGCGTTACGATAGAATTATTTCCATGACCGATGCCGACGTCGACGGCGCGCATATCCGTATTCTTTTGTACACGTTCTTGTTCCGTTATATGCGTCCGCTTATCGAACACGGCCACGTATATTCGGCGAAACCGCCCCTTTATAAGGCAACCTGCAAGGGCAACGTAGATTATTTGTATTCCCAAGAAGAAAAAATCGAATACGACATAAACGCCCCGGGTAAGGTGGAATATCAACGCTATAAAGGTCTTGGGGAAATGAGTAAAGAACAGCTTTGGGATACGACCATGAACCCTGCAACCCGTACGCTTGTCCGCGTAACCATGCAGGACGCTGCGGAAGCGGACCAAATGTTCTCCATGCTCATGGGTGAAAATCCCGAACTTAGAAGAAAGTTTATCGAAGAGAACGCAAATCTCGTAACCGACCTTGACATTTAAGCGATTATAACAGGAGAAAAGGAAATGGCTAAAAAAGAAACAAGTCCTGAATTAACAGAGGAGTTTAAGAAAACACTCGCCATGACGAAAATGCTCGACGTCGAAGTGGACGACGAGTTGAAACGTTCGTTTATCGCATACGCTATGGCGGTAAATAAATCGCGTGCAATTCCCGACGTACGCGACGGGTTAAAGCCCGTACACAGAAGAATTCTCTATTCCATGCACGAAATGGGTTTGTACAACGATAAGGCGTATAAAAAGTGCGCCCGTATCGTCGGTGACTGTATGGGTAAATTCCACCCCCACGGCGACAGCTCCGTGTACGACGCTTTGGTAAGATTAGCGCAAGAATGTACCATTAGTTCCCCGCTTGTAGCCGGCCGCGGGAACTCGGGTTCGGTAGACGGCGACTCCGCCGCAGCTATGCGTTACACCGAAGCAAGACTTACCAAGCTTGCCGCGGAAATGCTGCGTGATTTGGACAAGGAAACGGTGGACTTTATCCCCAACTTCGACGGCAGCGAAGAAGAACCCACGGTACTTCCCGCAAGATATCCCAACTTGCTTGTCAACGGCGCGGACGGTATTGCCGTAGGTATGGCAACCAACATTCCGCCCCACAACCTTGCCGAAGTTATCGACGGCGCAATCGCTATGATTGATAACCCCGATATCGACGTGGAAGAGCTTATGGAGCTTATCCCTGCGCCCGACTTCCCTACGGGCGGTATTATCATGGGCAGAAGCGGTATCAAAAAGGCGTATAGAACGGGTCAAGGGAATATCGTTATCCGTTCCCGTTGTGAAATTGAAGAATACGGCACGGGCGGTAATATCCGTTCGCGTATCGTCGTAACGGAAATCCCGTATCAAGTCAATAAAGCGCAGCTTGTAAAAACGATTGCCGATATGGTCAACGATAAGCGTATCGAAGGCATTTCGGATATCCGCGACGAATCGGGCAGAGACGGTATGCGTATCGTAATCGAATGTAAGAAGGACGCAAACGCGCAGGTGGTACTCAATACGCTGTATAAAAAGACCAAGCTGCAAACGTCCGACGGTATCATTTTGTTGGCGCTTGTCGAAAACGGAACCGAGCCGAAAACGCTCAACTTGCGTGATATTTTATATTACTATTTGAAACACCAAAAAGAAGTTATCACCCGTCGTACGCGCTTTGAACTCAACAAGACGGAAGAACGCGCGCACATTATCGCAGGGCTTGTTTTGGCGCTTGCCAACGTGGACGAAGTCATTCGTATTATCAAGGCTTCGGCGGATAAATACGCGGCTATCACGGGCTTGACGACGGCGTTTGAACACGACGAAAAACAAGCCAACGCTATTTTGGAAATGCGTTTGCAAAGATTGACTTCGTTGGAAGTAGAAAAGCTCAAAGAAGAATTAGACGCACTTTTGCAAACGATTGCCGACTTAAAGGATATCCTTGCCAACGAATACCGCGTAATGCAAATCATTCGCGACGACTTGACGGAAATCAAAAACAAATACCCGTCGCCGAGAAAAACGGAAATTTCCGTGGATTACGGCAATATCGACGACGAAGATTTAATCGATAGAGAAGACGTGGTTATCTCCATTACCCATTCGGGTTATATCAAGCGTTTGCCCGTTGCCGAATACAAGGCGCAAGGCCGCGGCGGCAGGGGCATCACCGCGCATAGACCTAAGGACGAAGATTACGTGGAAAAAATGTTCGTTTGCTGCACGCACGACCCTATTTTGCTGTTCTCTTCCAAGGGTAAGGTGTACTCCATTAAGGGTTACGAAATCCCCGAAGCCAACCGTACGGCAAGAGGCAGAGCCGTCGTCAATATCGTTCAGCTTGACCCCGGTGAAAAGATTGAAACGGTATTGCCCGTTATTGAAAATAACGAAGGCTATTTGATTATGGCAACCCAAAAAGGTCTTATCAAAAAGACCGCTACTTCGGAATTTGCCCGTATCCCCAAAAACGGGAAAATTGCCATTAAGATTATGGAAGACGACCGCTTGATTTCCGTACAATTCGCAACGGGCGAAAACGAAATCTTCGTTGCTTCCCGTCAAGGCAAGTGTATCCGCTTCTCCGAAAAGGACGTTCGTCCTACGGGCCGCGGTACGCAAGGCGTCCGCGCGATTGCGCTGAACAAAGACGATATCGTTGTGGATATGCTTATCGTGGATAACACGCAGGATTTGTTCACGCTTACGTCGCAGGGCTACGGAAAACGTTCCAGCTTTGACGATTACCGCTTGCAAAGCCGTGGCGGTAAGGGTATCAAGGCAGGCGTGTTCAATGAAAAGACGGGCGAGCTTGTCAATATGAAGCTTGTCACCGACGAAAACGATATCATGATTATTACGACGGGCGGTACGATTATCCGTATGCACGCGGACACGATTAGCCGTATCGGCAGAGCAACGCGCGGCGTACGCGTCATGAACGTGAAGGATAGCTTGGTGGCTACCGTAGACGTTACCGAACGCGACGACGAAGCGGAAACGCAAGCCCCCGAAGAAACGGCGGCGGACCTTTCCCCCGAAGATTTGGTAGGGGAAACGGAAGTGGAAGAAGTTGACGAAACGGTAGTTTTGGACGACGAAGTAGAAACGGAAGAAACGCCTGAAAGCGAAGAATAAGACAGTTTGATAAAAGAAAAACGCGCCGTTTAGCGGCGCGTTTGTCGTTGTGGACTTATAAAATCTTATTTAACTTTCTTTCTATTTCGCTTAAAATGCGGGCGATACATTCCTTTTTAACGTTTTCTTTTATGGCGACGGGGTCTATCGTTTCCGTCTTTTCAATCGTTTTATTTTCGGCGGCGATATTGTTAATAAGGATAGGTTCACCGCTATTTTTAGCAGGTCTACCCTTTTTGTTTGGTACGCAGGGGAGCTTTTTGCCGTCCTGAATGAGCATAATTTCCTGTATCAACGCTCTTTTGTTTAAGCTTGTCGGTGCTTTTACGCCTATTTCTCTCGCGTATTTTTGCAAAATTCCTATTTTGGTTGCGTATAAGTCATCTTTCTCGTATTGCATATTTTTCTCCGAAAAATAAAAAAAGTGCGCCAAGCAAGTTGACGCACCGAAAAACGCAACTCCGCTTGTCGCTCAACAAAACTAAAAGATTACGGTATAGCCATAACTACTTAGTGGAATTTGCGCTTTTACCACATTCAAAAGTAGTTATGTTAAAAAAAGGCATAATTATTCCTTTAAGAGAAAAAATACCGTTAATCGTTCCTATTTAGTTTTGTTGAGCATAATTAGTATACCACATAAAAAAGCTTTTATCAAGTGTTTTTACGTAAAAATAAAAAACGCGCCGTTTAGCGGCGCGTTTGTATATGCATTTTCTATCAATCGTCGGCAGGGTTAATCAAGTCAAACGCTTTCATTAAGAACGCCGATATAGGGAAGCTTGCCTGTACGATAATGATAAGCAGTAAGATTTGCGACGAATTAAAGGCTACGTCCGACCAGCCCTTAAAGACGATTTCGCCAAGGAAGGGCACGGAAACTACCGTTAAGCAAAGGGCTACGCAAATGATAAACAGTACGGTACGCAGCACGTTGAACGGCTGACAAATACGGCACAGCATAACAAGCCCCATAAAGGTGAGTGCAACCATCATAAGCGCGCGGTATTCCGCGGTAGCTACGCCGCCCGAAACAAACCCGAACGTTTCGGCAAGCGAAGTGTTTCTCAAAACGTACAGTGACAAAATTCCAAGCGATATGGTAATGGCCCCAGGGATAGCCCTGCTCAAAACGTAGGGGATAAATTTGCCCTTTACACGCTTGGTGTTGGGTTGCAAAGAAAGCACGAAGGACGGCAACGCGGAGATAATCATTTCATACATCATCATGTTGCTTGTATCGAAGAAATACGTGCTGCCAAGGGCAATACATACCACCGCCAAAATAAAGGTCAAAAACGTTTTGGTGATAAAGATAGACGACGAATCTTTAATATTATTGATAACCCGTCTGCCTTCGTATACAATTTTGGGCATGGACGAAAAGTTATTGTCCTGCAATACAAGGTTGGAAACGTTTCTTGCCGCTTCGCTGCCCGAAGCTACGGAAACGGCGCAATCGGCTTCTTTCATGGCAAGGATATCGTTTACCCCGTCGCCCGTCATGGCAACGGTATTGCCCGCCTTTTTAATGGTACGGATTAAGATAGCCTTTTGTTCGGGCGTAACTCGTCCGAATACCGTGTATTCGTTGGCGGCGTTTTCCACTTCCAAATCGGAAAGCCCTTCCAAGGAAATGAAGTTGGCGGCGTTTTTAATGCCTGCACGGCGCGCTACTTCCGAAACGGTAACGGGGTTATCCCCCGAAATCACCTTAACGGCCACGTCGTTATCCTTGAACCATTTAATCGTATCTATCGCGTCGGGACGAATGTTATCCGACAGCGTGATAATGGCAACCGCTTTCAAGCCGATAGGCGTTTTATCGCCCTGTAATTGTCCCGAAGAATGTGCCAAAACAAGCACGCGCAAGCCCATTTGCGCGTATTGCTTGACCAGCTTATCGATACGCATGGGCATAGGACGGAGCACAAATTCGGGCGCGCCCATAACAAACGTTCCCACACCTTCAAAGGTTACGGCGGAAAGCTTTCTTGCCGAAGAGAAGGGGAGCTTAGCAATCGGCGTCAACGCTGCGGAATGGCCAAACCGTTCGTATAAAGCGATAGACGTTTGGTTGTTATCGTCGAGTGCGGCAAGCATCGAACCCATGATATCGTCCACGCCGTATTCGCTTTGGTTGTTGAGCAAAATACAATCGCTGACCTTCATTCTGCCGTCGGTAATCGTACCCGTTTTGTCCAAGCAAAGCACGTTGACGCGCGCTAACATTTCCAACGAATACATGTCCTGTACCAAGGTGTTATATCTTGCCAAACGAATCATGCCCACGGAAAGGGCTACGGTAGTCAAAAGGAGCAGCCCCGACGGAATCATACCGATAACCACCGCGCCCGTGCGTTGGATAGTCAAGCTGAGCAAGCCGTCGGAATTTTCGGCAAACAACGTTTTGAAAAATCCGCCGTTTGCGGCTATCGTTTCCCAGCTACCGCCCTGCGCGTTGAAGTTATTGAAGAACATAAACACCGCGATAGGCACGATTACAAGCCCGATTACCTTGATAAACGTGGTGATAGAGTTCATAATTTCCGAATGGGGGCGTGTGTATTTTTTCGCCCTTGCGGTAAGCTTACTAATATACGTTTCGTCACCGATTTTATCTACGCGTACGGCGATTTTGCCGCTTGCGACAAACGAACCTGCATACACGAAATCCCCGTCTTCCTTTTTAATGGGTACGCTTTCGCCCGTAAGCAGCGATTCGTTGAGCTCCGCCGCGCCTTCTACGGCGATACAGTCGGCAGGGACTTGCTGTCCTGCGGTGAGAATGAGAATATCGTCGACGACGATTTCTTCCACGGGGATATCCACGTGCTCGCCGCCGCGCACCGCTTTTGCCGTGGGGGAAGATAGAATGGTGAGCTTATCGATTTTGCGCTTAGCGCGGATTTCCTGAATGATACCGATAATAACGTTACAGGAAAAGATTAAAACGAAAGTGAATTGTGAAAAGGGCGCGTGCGCCAAAGCAAGCGCAAACGCGACAAGCGCGCAAAGCAGGTTGAAAAACGTGCAAATATTCCCTACGAAAATACTGCGGTAGGTTTTGGAATATTTTTTCGTTACTTTATTGACAAGCCCTTGCGCAATACGTTCGTTTACCTGCGCGCTGTCCAAGCCTTGGTGGGCGTCGGCAAAAAAGCGCTGTACTTCCACAGTGGGCTGCGCTTGTTTTTTAGAAAATATTCCGCCCTTTTTAGGCTGTTGTTTGTCCGTTTCAACGGGTTGGGTTTCTTTGTTCATAATAGGAAAAACTCCGATATGTAATGCTATTGCTATCATTATAGCACACACGGGTAAAAAAAACAAGTTTTTTTTGAAAAATTAAGGGAATTTCACACGGATAGTTTGCTTTTAATTGCTTTTCATGAAAAAAAGTTGTATAATAGGTTAGATGAAAAACTTACGAAAGGAGATATCCTGATGATTGATATCAATCTTATTCGGACCAACCCCGAACTTGTAAAAGAAAACATTAAAAAGAAATTCCAAGACAATAAATTGCCCTTGGTAGACGAAGCGTTAGAGCTTGATAGTAAACGCCGTGCGTTGATTGCCGAAGGCGACGCGCTCCGCGCGGCAAGAAATACCCTGTCCAAAAAGGTCGGGGAATGTATGAAAGCAGGCAAACGCGACGAAGCGGAACAAATCAAAGCGCAAGTAAAGGCTGACGCCGAACGCCTTGTCGCTATCGAAAAGGAAAGCGAAGAAGTGGAAGCGGCTTTGAAAAAGGCAATGATGACTATTCCTAACATTATTGCAGACGACGTGCCTATCGGCAAGGACGACAGCGAAAACGTGGAATTGCAACGTTTCGGCGAAGCGAAAGTTCCCGAATTTGAAGTGCCTTATCATTTGGATATTTTGGAAAATCTTGACGGTATCGACGTCGATTCCGCACGCCGTACTTCGGGTCAAGGGTTCTACTATCTTACGGGGGATATTGCGCGTTTGCATTCCGCCGTACTCACCTATGCAAGAGATTTCATGATCGATAAGGGCTTTACCTACGTTATCCCCCCGTACATGATCCACGGCGACGTCGTTTCGGGCGTTATGAGCTTTGCCGAAATGGAAAACATGATGTACAAAATCGAAGGGGAAGATTTGTATCTTATCGGTACGTCCGAACATTCCATGATCGGCCGTTTCATGGGACAAATTATCGACGGCAATAAATTGCCTTTGGCGCTCACCAGCTATTCGCCCTGTTTCCGTAAAGAAAAGGGTGCGCACGGCTTGGAAGAACGCGGTATCTACCGTATTCACCAGTTTGAAAAGCAAGAAATGGTCGTTGTTTGCCGTCCCGAAGAAAGCGAAGAATGGTATGAAAAACTGTGGAGCTATACGGTAGAATTGTTCCGTTCGCTCGACATTCCCGTTCGTCAGCTTGGCTGCTGTTCGGGCGATTTGGCAGACTTGAAATACAAGAGCTGTGACGTCGAAGCTTGGAGCCCCCGTCAAAAGAAATACTTCGAAGTGGGTTCTTGCTCTAACTTGACGGACGCGCAAGCGCGCCGCTTGGCTATCCGTTATAAGGACAGCGACGGCAAGGTGAAGCTTGCCCACACGCTCAACAACACCGTTGTTGCGCCCCCCCGTATGTTGATTGCGTTTGTCGAAAATCATTTGCAAGCAGACGGCAGCGTAGTTATCCCTGAAGTGTTACGTCCCTATATGGGCGGCAAGGAACGCATTCTTCCCAAAAACGACTGAAATACTTCGCAATACTTCGTCGGGCTTGCGTTTGCCCTTGGTCATTTACGCTAAGTAAACTCCCTGCGGTCAAGCCGCGCCCTTCTTGTCTCGCTTGCATTTGAGCCGTTTTACAAACGACTGAAATACGGCGCAACTCGGCGTCAATCTATAACCCAACAATTTAACAAATAAGAGACCGCAAAAAAGGCGGTCTCTTTCCAAGAGAAAGCCGTATGAAATATTTATTTTTCGATATCGAATGCGCAGGCGTGTTCAAAAACGTTGCGAAAATTTGCGCATTCGGCTACTGTTTGGTAGACGAACAATTTCATATTCTTGAAAAAGAAGACCTGCTCATCAATCCGCAAGGGCATTTTCACTTGACGGATAGAAAGGGCACGCAGGGGCTTATTTTGCCGTACACGTATTCCGAATTTAAGAAATACCCCACCTTCGTAGAGCGCAAGGAAAAAATTTACGCGCTTTTGGAAGATAGCGACACGCTTGTGGTGGGGCACGCGGTTATGAACGACGTGAAGTATCTCAACTTGGAAAGCAAACGCTTTTCCCTGCCGTCCTTCCGCTTTCATTTTGCCGATACGCAGTTTGTATACATGAACAGAATAGGGGATTTTACAAGGCAGTTTGGCTTAGAAACGATTGCCACGGAGCTTGGCGTGGAATTTACCCCCCACCGCGCCGTGGACGACGCATACGCCACTATGAAAATTGCCGAAAGAATGTGCGCCGAAGAAGGCTGTACCTTTTCTCAGCTTTTGCAAAAATACGAAATTCAAACGGGCAAAATAGAAAATTACGAAATTACACAAAACACTTCCGTAGCGCAAGAACGGTATAAGCGTGAAAAAGAACGCTTGAAAGAAGAGCGTGAACGCAAGCGTGTGGAATTCCATATCTTTGCGGATAGGGAAAAGCGCAAGCGTGCCAAAGACGGCAAATTGAAAAATAAAGTCGTTTGTTTTTCACACGCCGTAGAGCTGCAAACACCCGTTGCAAAAAGGTTGCTTGCCGCGGCGTTTTCGCAAGCCGCCGTTTGCACCTTCCGCGTAGAAGATTGCGATATGTACGTTTACTTGGACGGGGAAGGCGGTCAGCGTTTGCAGTCGGTAAAAGACCGTAACGCAAGAATTTTTACGGTGGAAGAATTCGCCGTGTATTTGGGGGTAGACGCATAATGTTGCCCGAAAGCTTTATCCAAAAAATGAAAGAGCAGCTTCCCGAACGTGAATGGGAAGCCTTTTTCGCTACGTATGAAAAACCGCCCGTAAAAGGGGTGCGTATCAACCCGTTAAAGGGGGGCATGTATGCATTGAACGATATTTTGCCCTTCTTGGGCGAAAGCGTGCCTTGGGCGGAAAACGGCTATTATACCGACGAAGAAAAGGTGGGCGGATATCCGTTGCACTTTGCAGGCGCGTTCTATTCGCAAGAACCGTCCGCTATGTCCGCCGCGCCCCTTTTGCAGGTGAAAAAGGGGGATAAGGTATTAGACCTTTGCGCCGCGCCCGGGGGAAAAGCCACGCAGCTTGCGGCGGCGCTTGGGGGCGAAGGCTTGCTGGTTGCTAACGAACCCGTGTTTTCCCGTGCGAAAATTCTTTCGCAAAATATCGAACGCATGGGCGTGAAAAATGCCGTAATCACCAGCGAATTACCCGAAACGTTAGCCGCGCGCTTTGGCGGTTATTTCGATAAAATTCTTGTCGACGCGCCCTGTTCGGGGGAAGGTATGTTCCGCAAAAACGCCGAAGAAGCGCTGCGCGAATGGAGCTTGGAAAACGTCGCGCTTTGCGCCGAGCGGCAAAAGGGGATATTAGATAGCGCCGTAGCTATGCTCCGTAGCGGCGGGCGTATGGTGTATTCCACCTGCACCTTTGCCGTGGAAGAAGACGAACGGCAGGTGGAACATTTCTTACAACGGCATAGCTGTATGCGCCTTGTTTCGCAGGAAAAGCTGTATCCGCACAAAGTACGCGGAGAAGGGCATTTCGTAGCGGTTTTCCAAAAGGACGGCGGTGAAACCGCTTACGTTAAAGAATGTAAGCCGTGGTGCTCCCGTGCGGCGGAAACGGCGTACCGTGCGTTTGAAAAGCAAACGTTTACCTTGCCGATTGCCAAGCGTTTACACGAAACGGACGGCGTGCTGTACGCCCTGCCCGATGGCGTATTCGACTGGAAAGGCTTGCAGGTATTGCGCGTAGGCGTGCGCCTTGGCGAAGTGAAAAACGGGCGTTTTGAACCCAACCATTCTCTTGCTATGTGCTTGAATGAAAAGGACTGTAAAAACGCCGTAACGTTGACTTCGGACGATATACGCACCCAAGCGTATTTACGCGGAGAAACGGTGGAAGTGGACGGCGAAAACGGTTGGCGCGTGGTGTGCGTAGACGGGTATTCGCTCGGTTGGGGAAAGGTGGTAAACGGCGTAATGAAAAATCACCTACCCAAAGGACTTCGCAAAATACAATAATATAATATAGAAAGGAATAAAAAAAAGCTCTTGCGCATTAGCAAGAGCTTTTTGTGTGTTTAGTTAAGCGTTATTTTTTGTTGGTTTGTTGGTGGCGTTTTTTACGCGCTACCGTCCAAGCCTTTCTAACAATCAACGAAATAACCGCCAAAATGAGTACCGCGGAGATGGTAATGGAGCTACCCAAAAGCCAAGGGTTGACGTCGCTTTCCGCCGTCGTGTCTTCGGGCTTTTCTTCTTCCTTATCTTCTTCGGGGTCAGGCGTTACCTCAAATTCGGAAAGAGCATAGTTGACGTACGTTTCATACGTGTTGGTTTCCGCGCTTTCGTATACAAGATATGCGATACCTGCCGTATTTGCCGATTGTACGTACGAAGTGTACGAATCGCCGACTTCGTTGTAGTCGAGTTCCTTGTTATAACGCAAGTACTTCGCGCTATCGTAGAAGGAGAATACGCTTTCGAAATAGTTTTCTTTTGCAACCTGTTCTTTTCTCAAAGCAAGGTTGTCGTTGAAAATGGTTTCGTCTACCGTACCAACGTTACGGGAGTCGAAGATAACGCAGGAGTAACGGGGGTTGACGGTGTCGTTTTCTTTAATCTTGTCGCCCAAGTAACCGTCGCGCGCGCCGCTCCAAACTTCCAAGCGATAATTCTTCGCATTTTCACCCGTTTGAATATAGAAGGTTACGTTGGTCCATTCGCTGTTCGTTTCCGTACCGTCTACGACGAAGTACATAGATTTCTTTTCTACGGCTTCATAGCGGGGGGTAAGCTTTTCCACAAGCGAGAAGTCTTTTACGGGAACGGTTTTTGCTTTATCGGCAAACGCCGTCATGGTTTCTGCGTCATAGCCATAGTACGCGATACCGTCGTT
>JAZTWF010000002.1:0-4335 GCA_045635725.1 Candidatus Scatosoma sp.
ATATTGAGAAAAATATATAAAAAATGAGCTATTTTTAACGATTTTTCGTCAAAATTAGCTCATTTGGTGCGGACGAAAGGAATTGAACCTGCATGGAGTTACCCACAAGATCCTTAGTCTTGCGCGTCTGCCAGTTCCGCCACGACCGCATTAACGTGACTATTATAGCCTAATGCGCAAAGTTTGTCAACTCATTTTATTGCCCTTTCGGAAAAAATTTTATTTTTTTCAAATTCTTCCCTTCTCTTTTGTATATTTTTTTCCAAGTCAATCCAAAATGTTTATAAAAGGAGAAAAAAATTATGAAAGCAACCGGAATTGTTAGAAGAATAGACGAGCTTGGCCGCGTCGTTATCCCTAAAGAAATCCGCCGCACCTTACGCATTAAAGAAGGTGACCCACTTGAAATATTTACCGATAGAGATGAGCTTATGCTCAAAAAATACTCCCCTATCGCCACGTTAGAGCGGTTTAGCAAAGCCACTGCGCGCTCGTTAAACGATTTAAGCGGCAAGCTTGCCGTTATTTGCGATACAGACGGAATTTTACACGCCTTTGGCGACGGAAAGAAGGAGCTTGACGGGAAACCCCTTTCCGAAGATATGGACAAAATTTTACGCGAACGGCGCAGTTATATCGCCAACGCCGCGGAAGGCGGCGACGTCATTCCCCTTACCAACACGCGCGAAGAAGGGGTTACGGCACAGGTGATTGTGCCTATCGTTTCGGGTGGGGATTGTCTTGGCGCGGTAGCCGTTTTATCCAAGGAGGACGGCGCAAAAATCGACGGCAGCGACGTCAATTTAGCCAAGCTTACCGCGGACATTTTAGCTAATCAATTTGAATAAAGAAAAGGGGCATGTAAGCGTTGAACGCATACATGCCCCCTTTATTTTACATTTTTTAGAATGCCAACATGCCCTTAATCCTATCGGCAAGTCCGTCGAGCATAGGCGAGAGAATTTCCTTCATGGTCGTATACATACCCGCAGACAGCGTAGAATTATCCGTGAACAAGGCTTCCGCATTGAACAGTCCGTAATAGCTAAGCGTATACCAAACCGCCCAAATGAGCGCGATAACGACAACACCGATTACCGCAAAGATAACCGCTGATAACACACCGTCAACGATACGCAAAACGGCGATATCTTCCACCGTTTCTTCTAATTTTTTGAACAGCCATTTGATAAGCAACATCAAAAGCACGAACACCAAGCAGAAGATTGCCCCTGCCATGATTTGCCCGATAATCGGCGCGAAATCGGCAAGCGTTCCGCTAAACGCCGTTACCGAAAGGGAAACGCAACGGTCTACAAATTCCGTCAAGAGCGGGATAGGCAACGCCGAAAACGGCAAATAGAACGCCACACCGACGGCAATCAGCATACCGAACGAACCGATAAGCG
Source organism: Candidatus Scatosoma sp. (assembly GCA_045635725.1). Lineage (GTDB taxonomy): Bacteria > Bacillota > Clostridia > Christensenellales > Borkfalkiaceae > Scatosoma. The sequence goes on from JAZTWF010000002.1 coordinate 1,410, forward strand.
ACGCAATCGAATGCACAAAGCCTTCCTTTTGTCCCTTAAACACAAAGGCGATAACAATGCCGATCATGGCAAGGTCCAACGCATAATTTGCCGTAAGCCAAACCAAATCGTTCATGATTTGTTGGGTATACAGCCCTGCAAACACGCCCTTTAACGAAGTGCAATCAATAAGGAACACCGTTGCGCCGATAATCACGGCAAGCACCATGGCGGTGTTCACCGCACAAATCAAACCGCCAAGCAAACGTCCAAAGAGCGACGGCGTTCCGTAGCCGCTGCGGCGCATAGCTTTACGCGATTCAAACTGTTCGTAATCGTCGTATTCTTCGTACCCGTCGTCGTATTCGACTCCTTCTTCGTCGATATCGTCGGAGGGCATTTTTACAAGCTTGGTTTTCGGACGGAACAACAGCGTACACACACCGCAAAGTATGAGCGCGACTGCGGCAAAGCCAAGCGCCCAAGTGAACGCGCTTAAAAACGCGCCGACCTTAGCCGCGGCGGCTGTACTTGCCCCCGCCATAGCCAAAAGCATTTCCGCTATGGGCGTCATGACCGCCTTTAAGGGATCGTTTTGCACAAGCACGAACGCATGCACAAGGAAAAACGCGCAAGCGGCAACCGCCCAAACAAGTCCGCCCCAGCTAACTTTTCTTGCACCCTTTTTCAATCCCACGCAGAACGCGATCAATACAATGACCCCGCAAACAACCGCGCCGACGGTAGGAACGTACGTCGTCCAGTCTAAAGCGGTCAACAGCGTATACAAAGGCATCATCCTTATCTCTCCTTATTTATTGAAGTTATCTTTCAAAGATACGATTTCCGAAAGCACGAGCTTTCCGTTTTCGTCCGTACATTTTTTATAATACCCCACGCGCATGAGCTGGAAGGGTTTGTTTTCTTCCGCTTGCGCCAAATACGGTTCGGCTTTGCCGTAGAAAATATGCTCGCTTTCGGTGTTCATTCTTTCGCCAAAGTCCTGCCCTGCGTATTCTGCGTCTTTAAGCAGCGTACCGTAGCGGCGGATTTCCGTATCCACACCCGTTTTACCGTCTACCCATTGCACAGTGCCTTTTACCTTGATACCGCTGGTATCATTCGACGAACGGCTTTCGGGAATGTACGAACATTTGAGCTCTTGCACTTCCCCGTTATCGTCTACAATAACTTCGTCACAATGAATGATATAGGCGTTTTTCAAACGCACGTAGCCGTCGGGCTTTAAGCGTTGATATTTCGGGGGCGGTACAAGCGCGAAGTCCGCTCTATCGATATATACCACGGACGAAAAAGACAGCTTTCTTATGCCAAGCTCGGGTTTTAAGGGGTGCAAAGCCGTTTCTAATTCTTCTTCCCCTTGGTAGTTGGTGATGGTAATCTTCAACGGGTCAAGCACCGCCATAGCGCGTTCGGCATTTTCATTGAGATTGTCGCGAATGCACGCTTCTAAATAGGAGAGCTGACATTCGGAGTTGGCTTTTACGATACCGATTTTGGTACAAAAATCAAGTAACGCTTCGGGGGGTACACCGCGATTGCGCAAGCCCGTTACCGTCGGCATACGGGGATCGTCCCAGCCGTGTACGTGCCCTTCTTCTACCAAGCGTTTAAGATAGCGTTTGGACATAACCATGTTGGTAACCGCCAAGCGGGCAAATTCGATTTGTCTGGGCTTGGGAGCAAAACCAAGGTTGATCCCTACCCAGTCGTACAAGGGGCGGTGATCTTCAAATTCCAAGGTGCAAAGCGAGTGCGTTACGCCTTGGAGATAATCGCAAATGGGGTGTGCGTAGTCGTACATGGGATAGATACACCATTTATCCCCCGTACGGTGGTGCGTACAACGCAAAATGCGGTAAATAACGGGGTCACGCATGTTCATATTCGGCGACGCCATATCGATTTTTGCGCGCAAGCATTTACTACCGTCAGGGTATTTCCCTGCTTTCATTTCCCTAAAAAGAGTAAGGTTTTCTTCCACGCTACGGTTTCTATACGGGCTTTCCTGCCCTGCTTGGGTAAGCGTACCGCGCGTAGCGCTAATTTCTTCGGGAGATAAATCGCAAACGAAGGCTTTGCCGTCTACAATCAGCTTTTCCGCGTATTCGTAAATGATATCGAAAAAGTCGGACGCATACACTTCCTTTGCCCATTCATAGCCCACCCACGCGATATCTTTACGGATAGCGTCGACAAATTCCGTCTTTTCCTTGGACGGGTTGGTGTCGTCGAAAAAGAGATTGCACTTGCCGTCGTACTTTTTCGCCGTACCGAAGTTGACAAGCATACTCTTTACGTGCCCGATATGCAAATAGCCGTTGGGTTCGGGCGGGAAACGCGTTTGAACGGCGGTGATTTTGCCGTTTTCAATGTCGTCGTTGATGATTTGTTCAATGAAATTCGTTGCTTCAATGGTTTTCATATCGTTCTCTTTTATCAATGGATTTTATGGTAGAATTAAAACGTCGCCCGTTTGGAATGGTAAAAACGGTTCAAATGCAAACAAGACAAATGGTCGCCCGTTTGGAATGGTAAAAACGGTTCAAATGCAAGTAAATCAAGGAAAATGAGCATTTGCCGACGGGAGTTTACTAATAGTAAATGAGCAAGGCAAAGCGGAATTTGACGAAGAGTTACGCCGTATTTCAACCGTTTTTAAGATAAGCCGATGATGGTGCCGTCGGACAATAAATCAATCTTCTCCGCAGCAGGGTGCGCGCCTAAACCTGGCATAAGCATAATTTTGCCGGCGATAGCTACAATAAAGCCTGCGCCGCCCTTTAAGACGATATCGCGCACGCAAATTCTAAATCCTTGGGGACGGCCTAAAAGTTCGGCGTTGTCCGAAAGGGAATATTGCGTTTTTGCAATAATCACGGGCAAGTTACCGCAGCCTTTTTCTTCGATAATTTGGATTTTTGCA
>JAZTWF010000003.1:0-9768 GCA_045635725.1 Candidatus Scatosoma sp.
GGTGAATCTGTTCCCGTCGATAAAATTGCCGAAGCTATTTCCGTTGCCGACGGTAAAGACGTGCCTTTGGGCGACCGTAAAAATATGGTCTATATGGGCAGCGTCGTCGTATACGGCCGTGGCGTAGCGGTAGTTACCGCAACGGGTATGGATACCGAAATGGGCAAAATCGCAGGTGCGTTGGCGCAGGCGGAAGAAGGACAAACGCCCTTGCAAATCAAGCTTGGTCAGCTTTCCAAAATTTTGACTTGGTTGGTTTTGGGTATCAGTATTATCGTATTCGGTGTAAAAATGCTGCAAGGCTTTGCGCAAACGGGCGCTCTTTCCTTTGAGTTTGGGTTGGAAGCGTTCATGATTGCCGTATCGTTGGCGGTTGCCGCTATCCCCGAAGGACTTGCGGCGGTGGTTACCATCGTGCTTTCTATCGGTGTTACCAACATGTCCAAACGTAACGCCATTATCCGTAAATTGACGGCGGTGGAAACGCTTGGCTGTGCGCAAATTATTTGCTCGGATAAAACGGGTACGTTGACGCAAAATAAGATGACGGTAGTCGAATATTTTGGCGAAGACGAACTTCGCGCGGCAAAAGCAATGGCGCTTTGCTCGGACGCGGAACTCGACGAAAACGGCGAAGTTACGGGCGAACCTACCGAAGCGGCGTTGGTCGTTTGGGCAAACAAGCTCGGCGCACCCAAGACGCAGCTCAAAACACAAATGCCCCGTGCAGGGGAATTGCCCTTCGATTCGGGCAGAAAAATGATGTCCACCGTTCATCCCGAAGGGGAAGGCTACGTGCAGTACACCAAGGGTGCGCCCGACGTTGTGCTCAATCAATGCGCGTACTATTTGAAGGACGGTAAGCCTACGCCTATGACGGAAGAAGCCAAGGCGGAAATTCTCGCGGCGAATAAGGCTATGGCGGATAAGGCGCTCCGCGTGCTTGCCATTGCCGAACGCGCTTGGAAAAATCAGCCTGAAAAATACGACAGCCAAAGCATGGAAACGGAGCTTTGCTTTACGGGGCTTTGCGGCATGATTGACCCTGTCCGTCCCGAAGTAAAAGACGCTATCGCTCGTTGTAGAGAAGCAGGTATCCGCCCGATTATGATTACGGGCGACCATATTGATACGGCAATCGCAATCGCGAAGGAGCTTGGTATTCTCACCGACGGTGTTCGCGCAATCACGGGCTCGCAGCTCAATGAAATGGACGACGAAACGTTTGCAAAGGAATTTGCGGATATCGGCGTATATGCGCGTGTACAGCCCGAACACAAAACGCGTATCGTAACGGCGTGGAAAAACGCAGGCTACGTTACGGCAATGACGGGTGACGGCGTCAACGACGCGCCTTCCATTAAGACGGCGGATATCGGCGTTGGGATGGGTATTACGGGTACGGACGTTACCAAAAACGTTGCGGATATGGTGCTTGCGGACGATAACTTCGCCACCATCGTCGGCGCGGTAGAAGAAGGTAGACGTATTTACGATAATATCCGTAAAGCTATTCAATTCCTGCTTGCGTCGAATATGAGCGAAGTCTTGTCTATTTTCGTGGCAACCTTAATGGGCTTTAGCATTTTGCAACCCGTACACCTTTTGTGGATTAACTTGGTTACCGACTGTTTCCCTGCGTTAGCGCTTGGTACGGAACGCGCCGAAGCGGACATTATGCGCCGTAAACCGCGTGATGCGAAAGCGGGCGTATTTGCCGACGGTATGGGCGTAGACGTAGTGTATCAAGGGGTTGTCGTGGCAATTTTGGTGCTCATTTCCTACTTTGTAGGACATTTCATCAACGAAGGCACGTGGACTTTTGAAAACAGCGCTCATGGGACGACGATGGCGTTCTTGACTATGTCCATGGCGGAAATTTTCCACAGCTTTAATATGCGTTCGCAAAGAAAGAGCTTGTTTGGCATGAAGCAGCAAAACAAATGGCTGTGGGGTGCGGCAATCGGTTCGTTTGCGGCAACCGCGCTCGTTTGCGAAGTGGACTTCCTTGCGGCGGCATTCGGTTTTGCGCCTGTTGGCATTTTGGAATTTGCCGTAGCAATCGGTATCGGCGCTTGCATTATTCCTATCGTAGAACTTGTTAAGTTTGTGCAAAGAAAGCTTGCAAATAAGAAAAAGTAAAATATAAAAAAGAGCCGTTGGGAAACCGACGGCTCTTTTGTCGAAAAAGGCAAAACAGGCATACCGTGTGTGCGTTGAAAGGGGAAAAAGGTAAAAAAAATATGCAAATTTGGGATATTTTTTTTCTAAAACCCTTGACCGCACCCATAATATATGTTATAATAATACATATAAAAGGGGTAAAAGCCTTTTTTATAAAGAAAAATAAGGGAAATAAACTTATTTTTTGCGGTAAAACTGTCAAAAATAAAAAAACGACCGAGGTGTAAAATGGCGGACAAAAAACAAGTAGAAACATCTAAGATCGACGCATTGTATAGCTGGATCTCTTACGATCTGAAAAAGCTCAAGGGCGAACTTCTCAATGAGATGAAATATTCTTCCGTGCAAGTCGGCTCTTTGTATCAAGAAATGAAGGGCGATAAAGATAGATCGTCCCAAGCTTTGGCGCAAGAGATTCGTTACGGATATAAACAAAACCAGACCATTTACGACGGTTTGACGCAAATGATTGCGGAAGACGTAACGGCAAAGCTGAATGCGGTTGAAGAAAAGGTTGCCACCTTAGCGCAAATTGAAAACGCAATTGCCGAAGCAATGACCAAGCTTGACACGCTCGATTGCAGCGTTGCGCTTTTGGAAAACATCGACGCCGACGCATTTGCGGATAAAGTAAAGGATAAGGTTGCCGAAGTCATTCCCGCTTTGCAGGAAACTTTGGACGAAATCAAATACAGCTACTTACAGCAACAAGCTATTTACGACGGTCTTACCGCCTTGATTAGCGGCGAAGTCATTTCCAAGCTCGACGTAGTAGATGACAAGTTAGCGCTCTTACAACAGCTCGAAGGGGCTCTCGACGACGTCAACGTACGCCTTGCCGAACTTGCCACAATGTATGCGGATAACGACTATAAAGGTCTTATCGAATCGGTTGCCGAAAAGACGGAAGAAAGCGTGGCGGAACACAGCCGTCAAGTTTTGGAAGCGGTCAATGCAATTCCCGTTGCGGAAAACGTAGACTATACCCGTATCGTTGACGAAGTAGGCGATAAAGTATTAGAACTTCTTAGCGACGTACTTGTCGAACCCGAAACGACGGAAGCACCCGTTGAAAATGCAAAGCCCGTAGAAGTGGAAATCGATTACGATAAAATCGTTTACGGCACGGCGGAAAAGGTAGTAGAATCGTTGCCCTACCCCGAAAAAGTAGATTATCGCCGTATCGATAACAGCTTTGTTAAAGCGGCGGAAGGTATTCAAATCAACGTCAGCGAAGACGTTATTGCAAACGCGGTGACGGCGGCGGTAGAAAAGGCGATGGCAGCGCTTGATTTGCAGGCCTTGGCAAACGCCGTTGCGGAAAAAATCGTTGTGCCCGTAGTCGAACCCCAACCTATCGATTACGAACGCTTGGCGGATATGGTCGCGGCAAGATTGACGCAGCCCAAGGAAGTGGACTACGACAAAATCGTAGCCATTGTGGAAAGCAATAAGGTCGACAACGTAGATTACGAAAAAATCGGCGCTATCGTAGAAGAAAAGCTTGCGGCGGCGGACTGTGGCGAACCTACGTATAACTTGGTCGTAGACGAAGAAGGCGTACAAGCGATTGCGCAAAATATCTCCCAAGAGCTTTGCCAAATGTGCGCGGAATGCGCCTTAGCGGAAGAACCCGCGGAAGAACCTGTTCCCGTAGAAGAAGAACTTGCAGTAGCGGAAGAACCCGTAGTGGAAGAAACGGTAGAAGAACCTGTGGAAGAGCCCGCGCCCGTAGTAGAAGAAGCTGCTCCCGTAGCGGAAGACGACGGACTTGTCGAACGCTTGAATAGAAGCTTTACGGCGAAGTTAAAGCAAAGCGAAGGCTCGGTGAAGAGCTATTACAGTATGTTGAAAAACGCGTTGACTTCGTATGAAAAAGTCAACTCCAACATTAGTTGGCAAGGGGATAGATTTAACTTTGGTAGGGGTACGGTAGCTAAAATGCTCATTCGCGGCAAGACGCTTTGCCTGTTGCTTGCGCTTGACCCTAACGACGAAGAAGCATTCCCGAAATCTACTTATCATCAAAAGGACGTAAGCGATCAAAAAGCGCACGAAGACACCCCGTTCATGATGAAAATCGGCAGCAACGGCGCGGTGAAGAAAGCCATTCGTTTGGTGGAAGCTTTGGCTGCGAAGCTGGAAACGCAAAAGGACGCGGAATTTGCTCCCGTTGACTACACGGTGGAATATGCGTACGAAGACGACGCTAAGCTTATCGAAGACGGACTGATCAAGAAAACGTTAGAGAAGAAAGTAGACTTCAACTTTTGATGCAAACGTAAGATGAAAAAATTCGAATAGAGAAAAGAGAGCTGATAATTGCATATTTTCGGCTCTCTATTTTATCGGCGGAAAAACTCCGCCAAGGAGAACGTATTGAAAAAGAATAAAGAAGAAAGCGTTATACAAAAGCGCGCAAAGGGGCGAACACCCGAACAAAAGCGCAGTGAAAAAACGCCGAAAACCGCGCCGCTAAAAGCAAGCGAAAAGCCTAAAAAACGCATAGCGCACCCCAAAACGGAAACGCCTACGGAGAAAAAGCTGAAAAGGAAAAAATCGGTTAAAATTATCTTTCTCGGTGGCGTAGGGGAAATCGGTAAAAATATGACGGCTATCGAATACGGCAACGATATTATCGTTATCGACGCAGGGCTTACCTTCCCCGGAGAAGATATGCCGGGTATCGATTCCGTCGTTCCCGACGTAACCTATCTTTCTCAAAACAAGGAAAAAATCCGCGGAATACTGCTTACCCACGGGCATGAAGACCATATCGGCGGCGTTCCGTATTTGATGAAGGAAGTACTTCCCGATACGCCCGTTTACGGCACGAAGCTTACGCTAATGCTCACGGATAATAAATTGCAAGAACACCGTATCGCAGGTGCGGTGGGCAGGGTAGTACAGGCAGGCGACGTCATTCGTTTGGGTGCGTTTGAAGTGGAATTTATCAACGTCAATCACTCCATTTCGGGTGCTTGCGCGTTGGCAATCCGCACTCCCGTCGGTTTGATTTATCACAGCGGTGATTTCAAAATTGACCTTACCCCCGTCGCCGGCGAAGCCATTGATTTAAAGCGTATTGCCGAACTTGGCAAAGAAGGGGTTCTTTTGTATCTTGCCGAATCGACGAATATCGAACGCGGCGGCTATACCATGAGTGAAACGGTTGTCGGTACGACGCTGGACCATTTATTTTCGGAAAACAACACTCGTCGTTTGATTATTGCGACGTTTGCTTCCAACGTACACCGTTTACAGCAAATTATCGACTTAGCGGTGAAGTACCGTCGTAAGGTTGCGTTGTCGGGCAGAAGTATGTTCAAGGTGGTTGACGCGGCGGTAAAAATCGGAGAATTGAAAATTCCCGAAGGCGTGCTTATCGACATTGAAAAGACGAAAAATCTTTTCGACGGAGAGCTGTTAATCGTATCCACAGGCTCGCAAGGCGAACCCATGAGTGCGCTTACGCGTATGGCTATGGGTGAGTTTAATAAGGTTACGGTGGGCACAAACGATACCATTATCATTTCGGCAAACCCCATTCCCGGCAACGAAAAGCCCGTATATCGGGTTATCAATAACCTGTATAAAAAGGGCGCGCGCGTGGTATACGAAAGCTTGGAAAAAATCCACGTTTCGGGACATGCCTGTCAAGAAGAACACAAAATTTTGCATTCGCTGTTAAAGCCGAAGTTTTTCATTCCCGTACACGGGGAATATAGACATTTGAAACGCCATGCCGATTTGGCGGTAAGCTTGGGTATGCCCGCGCAAAACATTCTTTTAACGGAAATCGGCAACTGCGTGGAGCTCACCGAAAACAGCCTTTCCTTAACGGAAAACGTACCTGCAGGCACGTGGTTGATTGACGGAGAAGGGTATGAAGATTACGGCACAAGCGACGTCATGAAAGAACGTTTGAAAATGGCGGCGGACGGCGTATTTTCCGTATCCTTGGCGGTTACGGGTAATTACGTTATCAACGAACCCGTGGTGCAAGCGTACGGCTGTGTGTTCACCGAAAGCACGGGCAGCGCGGAAGAAATCAAAGCGGTGGTCAAACGCGCCGTTGATAGCTACGTTTACGGGTACGGTTATCAAGAAGAGCTTGCCGCAGTCGTGAAGAAAGCGCTGAAAAATTATTTCTATAAAAAGAGTAAGCAATCCCCCTTGATTGCGGTTAGCATTCTCGACGTTTAGCCATAATGGCTAAGGGATAAAACAAAGGAAAAATTATGCAATATACGGCATCGTTGGTACAACTGGATATAGACGCAGAAGTGGACAAAAGGCGCAAACAGGCGTTGGAAAACGGGATTCCCGTAGCCGACGACGAAACGTTGCAATACCTTTTGGTAACCCTTGCCCTTTGCAAGCCGATAAAGATTTTGGAAATCGGTACGGCGGTAGGGCTTTCGGGTGTGGCTATGCTCCAAGCTTGTCCCACGGCAAGGCTGACCACCATAGAGCTGGAAGAAGATAGATACCTTCAAGCGAAAGAAAACTTTGCGTATTTTGGCGTGGAACACCGCGTAAACGCGCATTTGGGCGACGCAGGGGAAATCCTTGCTATGATGGACGGGGAGTTTGATTTTGTCTTTTTAGACGGTCCGAAAGCGCAATACGAAAAGTATTTGTTCGACTTAAAACGGCTAATGAAAAAAGGCGGCGTTCTCTTTGCCGACGACGTACTTTTGTACGGTTGGGTCAGCGGAGAAGAACCTACGCCGCAAAAGCGGCATTCTATCGTGGATAAAATACGTTCGTATTTGGAAACGGTGACCAAGGATAAAGACTTTATTACGTCCGTTGTCAACGTGGGCGACGGCGTAGCGGTGTCCGTATATAAGGGCAAGGAGAAAGAAGTATGAAAGCGGAACTGTTAGCCCCTGCGGGTAGCTTTGCTAAGCTGGAAACGGCGCTGCACTTCGGCGCGGACGCCGTATATCTCGGCGGAAAAAACTTTTCCTTGCGTACCTTTGCTGATAATTTCACTTCCGAAGAATTGCGCCAAGCCATCGCGCTTGCCCATAGCATGGGGAAAAAGGTATACGTTACGGCAAATATCTTGGCGCGTAACGCCGATTTTGCGCTAATGAAAGACTATTTTGCGCAGCTTGCCGCGTACGGCGCGGACGGCGTTATCGTCAGCGACGTTGGGGTGGTGTATCTCGTTAAGCAGGTTGCCCCTTCCCTGCCCGTGCATTTATCTACACAGGCGAATACGACAAATCAATACGCCGTAAAGTTTTGGAAGGAACAGGGCGTTTCGCGTATCATTCTCGCACGGGAACTGTCCTTAAAGGAAATTGCGCAAATTCGTGATTTTGTTCCCGATATTGAACTTGAAGCGTTCGTTCACGGGGCAATGTGCATATCGTACAGCGGTAGGTGTTTGCTTTCCGATTATCTCGACGGGCGTTCGTCCAACCGCGGCGCGTGCGTGCAGTCCTGCCGTTGGCGTTATGAAGTTCGTGCGCTGAACGCCACGGGCGGTCCGTCCGAATGGTTGCCTATTGAGCAGGACGAAAGGGGAACGTATATTCTCAACAGTAAGGATTTGAATATGCTCTCCCGCTTAAACGATTTGCAAAACGCTGGGGTGAACTCCTTCAAAATCGAAGGTAGAATGAAGAGCGCGTATTATTTGGCGACGGTTATCAACGCCTATCGAAGAGCTATGGACGGAGAAGACGAAAGCGTGTCCGAGCAAGAGCTGTTGGCGGTGGCGCATAGGGAATATACGCAAGCCTACGCCGACGGAAATAATCCGCATACGGTCAACTATAAAGACAGTCAATCCAAAGGGGATTACACGTATATCGCCGACGTTGTGGCAAGCGAAAACGGCTATGCGTATGCGCAAATGCGCAACCGTTTTTATACGGGTGACGTTTTGGAAGTACTCTCTCCCGACGGCAATTTCAAGAAATCCTTTACCGTTGGAGAGCTGGAAACGTCCAAGGGCGAAAAGACGAACGATGCAAAGCTCGTATGTGAAACGTACAAAACGGCTTGTCCGTACGATTTGAAGAAAGGGGATTTTTTACGCAGAAAGGTGTAAAAAAATAACGGGGAATACAGATATGAAAAAGAAGATATTATTGTTGGCAACGGGCGGTACGATAGCTTCGCATTCAGGCGCAAACGGTTTAATTCCGCAGCTGCAAGCGGACGCTTTGATGAAGTACGTGCCCGAAGTGCTTGACTTTTGCGACGTGGACGCGGTGCAGCTGTATAATATCGACAGCACGAACGTCACGCCGCAGCATTGGTTAAAGCTTGCAACGGCAATTCAAGAGAACTACGATAACTACGACGGATTCGTTATTTGTCACGGTACGGACACTATGTCGTATACGGCGGCAATGCTTTCGTATTTGGTACAGCATTCCCCCAAGCCCATTGTTTTGACGGGCTCGCAAAAGCCTATCGATAAGGAAGACACCGACGGTAGAATTAACCTTCGCGATAGCTTTTTGTATGCGGCAAGCGATACGGCAAGCGACGTCGTTATCGTATTCCAAGGGAATATTATTGCAGGCACAAGAGCAAAGAAAATCCGCACCAAAAGCTTTAACGCTTTCACAAGCGTGGATTTCCCCAACCTTGGCGTTATTCGCGATGGTAAGCTTATTAACTATATCGTAACGCCCAAACAGGCAAAACCGCAGTTTTTCACAGTGCTTAATGAAAAGGTCGCGCTTTTGACGTTGACACCGGGGGTAAAGGCGGATATCTTAGACGCCTATTTCCGTTTACACGACGCGGTGGTGTTGTCGGGTTACGGTACGGGCGGTGTGCCCGAAGGGGAATATTACGGCTTTTACGACGTCATTCAAAGCTGGGAAAGAAAAGGGAAAACGCTTGTCGTTACCACGCAGGTGCAGCAAGAAGGCAGCGACATGGACGTTTACCGCGTGGGCAGGGGCTTGAAAAGCAGGTTTAATTTGTTGGAAAGCTATTCCATGACTTATGAGAGCATTATCACCAAGCTTATGTGGATTTTGGCGCAAACCAAGGACGATAACGAAATCCGCAAGCTGTTCTATCAAGCGGTAAATTACGATTTAATCGGATAAAAACGCCAAACGGGCATACCGTGTATGCGTTGAAATAAAAAACGGAGAATATAATCATGAGAAAAATACAACTGAAAAAATACGCAAAATTACTTGCGCGCGTAGGCTTAAACGTAAAGAAAGGACAAACGGTATTTATCGGGGCAGGGCTGGATCAGCCTGAATTTGTTACCATGGTCGTGGAAGAATGTTATAAGGCAGGGGCAAGCGAAGTCTACGTAGAATGGACGCATCAACCCGTAGAAAAGCTTTCGGCAAACTACCGCAGCTTAGAATCGCTTTCGCAGTTAAAGCCTTGGGCAAAGGCGAAATGGGAATTTAAGGCGGCGAATTATTCTTGCCGACTGTTTATCGAATCGGAAGACCCCGACGGCATGAACGGCGTGGATCAAGACAAAATGAGCGCCGCTCGCCGTGCGATGTATCCGCAAATCAAGCCCTTCCGTTTGGCAATCGAAAATAGACATCAATGGTGCATTGCCGCTGTTCCCGGGAA
>JAZTWF010000004.1:0-22735 GCA_045635725.1 Candidatus Scatosoma sp.
ACGTTGGAAGGCGTAACGTATACGCTGGAATGGAGCTTTACAACGGAGTTGAAAAGTGTAGCAAGCGCGGTTTCTTTAACGCAAAATCAAAACGGTACGTACACGCTGAAAATCAAGACGGACGGCAGTGCGTTCTTTGATACGAGTAGTAAGCTCTACGTTAAGGCGGTTATCACTTATCAAACGGAATCAATAGACGCAACGGTTACGTATACCTTAAAGCAAAATACTTTTGGTCCGTACTAAGGTATAAAAAGTAAAAAAAAGGCTCACCATATTCGTGCAGGCGAATACGGTGAGTTTTTGTTTGCGATGACAATCAAAGGAGTGGCAGTATGAAAAAGAGAGTAATTGCTTTTATCGGCGCGTGTTTAGCCAGCGCTTGCCTTATGTTCGGGGCTTGCGGGGGTATGGACAACAGTACTTCTTCGGGGAACATGGACAGTTCTCCTGCGCAATCGTCAACCGCAGGTATGACGGAGTAAAGACAAACGCAAGCGTTTCACGCTTGCGTTTTTACTTGTCTTCTTATTTATCCGTAAAGGTAAAGCTGTAATCGATAGTGGGGTTGATTTTCAACAATGCCCGAACAAGCTCTTCAAGTCCATCTAAGTGTACGTTGACGGCGATAAACTGTTCTTGCCCGAAATAGATTTGCAGTTTCTTTTTCTCCGTATCCTGCACGATAGACGTGATTTCCGACGCCTTAAAACGGTTTTTGATAAATCCGTACTGCAAAATAAGACAGCTATCGTCCACAAGGTATTCCGATTTTGCCATAATGGATATGACAAGCACAATTCCGAATAGACATATCCCGATTAAGAAGGGATATTTAATGACGTCGGTAAATCCGTTGACGCCGTATTGCACAATCCGCCAAACGGATATGCCCGCGCCGATAAAGCAAAGGGCGATTATGGCAATAAACAGCCAAAGCATAGCTTTTGAAAAATGTATTTTGAAACGGTATATAGGTTGAGTTTTCTTGTCTTTCATACGCCTATTATACCACTTCAAAATAGAAAAAGCAACCGCTTTATAGGCGTTATATGCGTTTACAAAGCGATAAAAAATAAAAAATTTTCTTATCCGCTTATCCCATAACTTGCAAAATGTAAAAAATAAGAGTATAATAATAGAGTTATGAAAGAAGAAATACTTACCAAAGAAGATGCCCTTACGGCGGAAATGGAAAAGGAACAATTTATCAAAATGACGCAAACGCGTATTCCGCGCCTTGTAATCGGGTTGGGAATACCCACCATGCTCAACATGATGGTAACGTCGCTTTACAACCTTGCCGACACCTTTTTTGTGTCGGGGCTTGGTCAGCGCGCGACGGGCGCGGTCAGCGTCGTGCTTTCACTAATGTCTATTATTCAAGCCATCGGCTTTACGTTTGGTATGGGTAGTGGAAGTATCGTTTCCCGTTTGCTTGGCGCAAGAGAGCGGAAGGCGGCAGACGAAGTATCGTCTTCGTCGTTTTTTGCCGTTGGCGCAATCGGCTTATTGATTACGATATTCGGGTTACTGTTTTTAACGCCGCTGTTACAGCTTTTGGGCGCTCCGCAGGAATTAGACGGGGCAAAAACTACGTTGGAATACGCAAGAGAATACACCCTGTACATTTTACTTGCCGCGCCGTTTATGTGCGGTTCTTACGTACTTAATAACGTATTACGCGCGGAAGGGAAAGCCGTTTTATCTATGGTGGGCTTAATTACGGGCGCAGTCGTAAACGTTGCGCTTGACCCGTTGCTTATTTTTGGGGCGAATATGGGTATGACGGGCGCGGCGGTAGCCACTTGTGCAAGCCAAATACTCAGCTTTGGTATTTTGCTGTTTTTATTCCTTTCAGGAAAGACGATTGTACGTATTCGTTTCACGGCAATTTCACGCAATATCAAAGTATATCTTGACGTTATGGCGACGGGATTTCCGTCCTTTTGTCGGCAAATCCTTGCCAGCCTTTGTTCGGTTATGCTTAACTGGGCTGTACAGCCGTACGACGGGGCTTTGGCGGCGCTTGGCGTAGTGCAAAAGGTATTCATGCTGGCTTTCTCCATTTCGCTGGGTATCGGGCAAGGCTATCAACCTGTTTTGGGATATAATTATAGCGCAAAACGGTTTGATAGAGTGCGTTCGGCATATCTCTTTACGTTGGGTTTTGCTACCGCGCTTATGGTCGTCTTCGCTACCGTATGTTTTATTTTTGCACCGCAAATTATGAATGCGTTCTTGGAAGAATCTCCTGCGGCAGCCGAAATCGGCAGGGTATCGCTTAGATTGCAATGTCTTTGTATGCCGCTGTTACCCGTCAACTTTATGATAAGCGTTACTTCGCAAGTGGTGGGGAATAAAGCCGTCGCGGCGATATTGTCCGTGTCAAGACAGGGCTTGTTTTATATCCCGTCCGTGCTCATTTTACCTACCGTATTTCAATTGTTCGGCGTACAATGCTGTCAATCGGTTTCGGATATTTGTTCGTTTATATTCGCTATACCGTTTACCGTGGCGTTTTTCAAACGTCTTAACCGTTGTCAACAAGAAAATCAAACCAAGGAAGAGACGTAAAAAATCTCTTCTTTTTTTGATAAGTATACAAAAAACGGCGTTTGGGCATACTCTAATTTAGAAAGCTTGCAAAAAAGGAGATGCTCAAATGAATCCATTCAAAGAAAAACCTACGTCTATTGAAAACGCTCTGCAAAACTGGCGGCAATTATATCCAAAGCCGTACGATAAACGGGAAGTTGACCCCTATACCAAAACGCGTATCATTTTAATGAACGGTACGGAATTTGAAGCCAACTGGTTCTCTCATCAGCTTGCCCGTCATACGGATAATAACGATTTGCGCCGCGATATTGCCTTAGTGCGCGAAGTGGAAAAGCAGCAGCAACTCAAAATATCCCTGCTCAAACCCTGCAACGAAACGCCGTTAGAGCACACAATCGGCTATGAACAGCTTGCCGTTGACTTGACCGCCGAGCTTGCCAAACGTGAAAAGGATTGCAACGTCAAAAAAGCGTTAGATTTTGCGCTTTTGGAAGATTTTGACCATTTATACCGCTATGCAAACCTTTTGGAAATGGAACAGGGGGTATACGCCGAATGGCTTGTTGGCAGGTACACGGAAATCATGCCGGGCAGACCGACCATTTCCCATCACCGCTATCCTATGGATAACGTACGCTATGGTATCAACGCGAAAAAAGCGGATAAGCAAACGGTGCTCTCTACCATGATTATTACGGCGGCGGAACAGCAAACCATGAACTATTATATGAACATTACCAACTTTGCTTGTTCGGATATGGGGCGCAAGCTGTATCAAGAAATTGCGCTTGTTGAAGAAGAACACGTTACGCAGTACGAATCGTTAATGGACGCCAACGCCACTTGGCTGGAAATGCTTTTGTGGCACGAATACTGTGAATGTTATCTTTACTGGTCGTGCTATATGACGGAAACCGACCGCCGTATCAAGAAGTTCTGGGAAGAGAACTTGGCGTTTGAAATTGCGCATTTGCATAAGGCGGCGGAACTTTTGAAGAAGTACGAAAAGAAAGAATGGCAGGAAGTTATCCCCGACGGTGAATTCCCCGAACCTATCTCTTTGCACGAAAATATCGACTACGTGCGCAATATTTTGGGTAGTACGGTACAATTTACGTCCGTCAAGGAAGACTATCAAAAGATAAAGGATTTGCCCGACGACGCGGACTTTTTCCGTTTCCAAGAAATCACAAACCCTACCACGCAAATTGTTCCGTCCCATTGCGTAATTGAAAATTATATTTGCCGCAAAGGGCAGGACTATCGCTATCAAGTAGCCCCCGGCCCTGTCGAAGAATTGCAGAATAGACGGGAAGATAACACCAAGGTGGGTAGAAAACCCAACGCGGCGCAATCCACCGATTTTACCTGTAATAAATAAAAAACTTTCCGCCCGTATCAACGGGCGGATTTTTCATAAAAGAAGTTGACAAATCCACGTAGAGATAGTATAATAAGAGTACTACTTACAAAGGCTGGGAATTGTAATGGACTTTATTAAAAGACACGCGAGTATATTGTTTACGTTGGTATTCTTTATCGCGTTGCCTATGTTTCATTTGGATAATATCTTTTTATCCTTACTTGTTTTCTTATTTTTATATCCCTTTACGAAACGTAGATTTATCGCTAAGGCTTTGTTTTTTATCAGCGTTTTGTATTTCATGCTTTTATCGGGTATCGTTTTGCTGTCCTTACTTGCAGGCGGCATTTTAGCCGACCCCTTATACGTTGGGTTGGTGTTAACCGTTTGGAGTTGGTTGAGCTTCTTTACTTTGTCGGGAATTATTGACGACGACGAGCCGTCGAGTAAAGGTAGAATGTTTTACTTTATTGTTTTGGTGGCTACGCCGTTTGCTTGCTCGGCAATTTCGGGCATGTTAGACGAAGGCTTGCGGACCATTCTTTACTGGGTAGTCGGTTTATCCACGCTTTCTTCGTTGATTGCGCTGTTTCAATTATTCGGCTTAATCAAAGGCGATGAAGGAGGCAGCGGAAGAAAAACGGCAAGCATTTTTGTTGTAGAGAACGCCGCAAGAAGTGCGGCGAGAAGTTGCCATTGTGACGTTTCGCGCGTGTATAAGGACGGCGGCTGTATCGTAGTGGTTTTGGAAAATGCACGCGATTCTTACGGTTGGTCAAACGTAGCGAAAAACGTGATGGAAGAGATGTCGCAAAAATTAAGCGGATACGACGTCGGCAATATAAAAATCGTTTACTAACACAAAAAAACGCTTGTAAAACAAGCGTTTTTTGGATTTTTTAAGACGATTGTGCTATACTAATCGTAAGGAGTAATACGTATGGTAGACTGTATGATTATCGGCAGCGGTATGGCGGGAATTTCCGCCGCGCTCACCCTACAAGCAAACGGGAAAAGCTTTATGCTTTTAGGCACGGACAAGCTCAGCGAAAAGATATCCAAGGCGGAAAAAATACACAACTACCCCGGTTTTTCGGACGTCAGCGGCGAAACGCTTTGCAACGCGCTTCGCGCTCAGCTTGCCGCGGCGAATATTACGATTATTAACGAACGCGCTATGGGCGTATACCCCTTGACGGGTAAATTCGGCGTAGCCACGCAGGAAGGTAATTATTACGAAGGTCGCACAGTCCTTCTCGCTTGCGGCGTAGAAGGGGTGAAGCAAATCGACGGCGAAACGGAGTTTGTCGGCAGCGGCGTTAGCTATTGCGCTACCTGCGACGGATTTTTATATAAGGACAAAACGGTAGCCGTGCTTTGCACGTCCAAACGCTTAGAACACGAAGTGGCGTTTTTGGCAGGCTTTGCAAAAAAAGTCTATCTTATCGCCATGTATAAGGACGTGGATATTACTTTGGAAAACGTAGAAATAATCCGAAAAATGCCCAAGGCAATCGTCGGGGAAAAACGCGTGGAAAAGGTAACGTTTGCCGATAAAGAGCTCTCTATCGACGGGGTGTTTATGCTCCGTGAAACGGTTTCGCCCGCCGTACTTGTGGGCGGCGTAGCCATGCAGGACGGACACGTGGAAGTGTCGCGCGATATGCAAACCAACCTTGTCGGCTGTTATGCCGCAGGTGATTGCACGGGAAGACCCTATCAGTATGCAAAAGCAGTAGGGGAAGGCAACGTCGCGGCGCACGCCATTAGCCGTTATCTTTCGGAAATAAAGGAGTAAGTATGCCCAATCAAGAACGGGTGATTTTGCATTCGGATTTGAATAATTTTTTCGCGTCCGTGGAGATTGCGCTCTTTCCCGAATACGCAGGCAAACCGCTTATCGTTTGCGGTGATCCCAAAGAACGCCATGGTATCGTGCTAGCCAAAAACGAAGAGGCGAAAAGGTTTGGCATTAAGACGGCGGAAACGGTGTATTCGGCTAAGAAAAAATGTCCCCATATCCTTTGCGTGCCGTCTCATTTTTCCGAATATAAACGGTATTCCCGCATGGTCAAGGAAATCTACGGCAGGTACACCGAAAAGATAGAAGAGTGCAGCATTGACGAATGCGCCATGGACGTCACCGAAAGCGTACAGCTCTTTGGCGACGGCGAACAAATCGCACAGCGCATACGCGCGGAAATTAAAAAGGAGTTAGGGCTTACCGTTTCCGTCGGCGTTAGCTTTAATAAAGTCTTTGCAAAGCTTGCATCAGAACTGAAAAAGCCCGACGCAGTAACGGTGATATCTAAGCAGGATTTCCGCCGAAAAATATACCCTTTGCCCGTATCCAATCTTTGGCTTGTCGGCGGCGCGACGGAGCGCACCTTGCATGAGCTTGGTATTCATACGATAGGCGATTTAGCGGCGGCGGACGAAGCCCTGCTTATCCGTTTTTTAGGAAAACGGGGCAGGCAGGTACGAATGTACGCCCGCGGCGAAGACGACGAGCCCGTGAAATGGCAAAAGAAAAAGGAAGACTTAAAATCGATAGGCAACTCTACAACCCTTGCCAAAGACGTGACGGATAGGGAAGAAATCAAGCGTTGGCTGTACGCCCTTAGCGAAAGCGTAGCGGCAAGGCTTCGCGAAGCGGACGTGGGCAGGGCAAGCACCGTACATATCGTTGTTAGAAACGAACGAATGGAAGATATGACGGTGCAAACCAAGGTTACGCCCACCGCGCTTTGCGGCGATATCGCCCATACGGCGTATACGCTGTTTTGTCAGCATTATCCGCTTGGAGCAAGAGTGCGTATGCTTGGCGTTACCGTTTCGGGGTTTGATTACAACGTTCGGCAGCTCACCATTGCGCCTGCTGTGGACGGGGAAAACTACGATAAGAAAGAGCGCGCGGAAAACGCCGTGGCAAAGCTTCGGGAGAAGTACGGCTTTGCAAGCCTGCAACGGGGCGTGGTGTTTAGGGACGAAAAGCTTGGCGGATTAGACATTAAAGCCATTAAAGAAGAAACGCCCGATAAAGAAAAGAAAAAATAGAGTATAAAAAAGCGTCTTGTTACCGATACTGTTTCTATCGGCGGAAAGGACGCTTTTTCGCTTATATATAAATGGACCGTCCAAGCCGAAAAGCTTTGACGGTCTTTTGCTACAAAAAAAAGACTGCGCGAGCCTTTTTTGCCGAAACGCACCGAAGCGTAAACGCCGCAGGTTACTCCTGCAAAGCTACCTTATGGCACACGCAAACAATCCGCTTAGTGCTGCTACGTTCCCGTCCTGACACGGTTCACGGCATTGCGTTGCATAAGACCTTGCTATCAACGTCCCTTACGGCGCGCGGCCTTCCATACGTCTCGTCGAGAAAGGCGGTCGGCTCTGATATAGCGGATTTCAGATACAGGGTGCCGCTAACTCCCCACCCACGCGCAGCCTTTATATTATACAACATTTATTTTCGAAAAGCAACCGTTTTTACCTGTTTTTTAGGTTGATTATCGCCGTAGGGGTAAAAAGAGAACGTTCTTTTTGCCAAAAATAGCCAAAATTCGCATTCGACAAGGGAAATGCATTGACAAAAAATACACAAAGGTTTATAATATTCTTTGCATGTTAAAGGAGTAAATAAATATGTCTGAAAATTGTACGCACAACTGTTCAAGCTGTTCATCTAATTGCGCTTCGCGCAAAAAGGAAAGCTTTTTGAAACAGCCGCATAAAAATTCGTCTATCAAAAAAGTTATCGCCGTTGTCAGCGGTAAAGGCGGCGTGGGAAAATCGCTTACCACGTCCTTGCTTGCCAGCCTTGCGCATAAACAGGGTAATGCCGTAGGCATTATGGACGCCGATATCACAGGCCCGTCCATTCCCCATATGTTCGGCGTAAACGATAGGGCGACGGGCAGCGAAGAAGGGATTGACACGGTGCTTTCGCCTTCGGGAATGCAGCTCATGTCCATGAACGTTTTGCTTGACGAAGCTACCACGCCCGTGGTTTGGCGCGGTATGGTCATTTCGGGTACGGTGTTGCAGTTTTGGACGGACGTTGTTTGGAAAGATTTAGACCTGCTGTTTATCGATATGCCCCCGGGAACGGGCGACGTACCCCTTACCGTATTCCAAAGCATTCCCATTGCGGGTATCGTTATCGTAACGACGCCGCAGGATTTGGTGAAAATGGTCGTGGAAAAAGCGGTGAATATGGCGAATATGATGAATATCCCCGTGCTTGGGCTTGTGGAAAATATGAGTTATTTAACCTGCCCCGATTGCGGTAAAAAAATAGAAGTGTTCGGCCATAGCAAGGCGCGCGCTATCGCGGAAGAATACGGTATTCCCGCTATCGCGCGTATGCCGCTTGATGCAAATATCTCCGCTCTTGCCGACGCAGGGCGTATTGAAGATTACGACGGCGGCGCATTGCAGGAAATTTTGGATATCATTCACAAGACGGAAAACCGTAAATTAGAAGAGTAATGGGTTTTGCTGCGGAAAAGGAAAAAATAGAAAAACGGGTGCGCAAGTATAAAATAGTGGCTCTTATCGTTGGCGTGTGTATGCTTGCGGCAATCGCCGTGCTTGGGCTGTTTGTGCAACCGCTTGGGTGGAAATATTACGTCATGCTGCCAACCGTAGCCAAACGCAACGCAGGGGAATTGCGCATACATTACGTTTCGGTGGGACAGGGTGACGCCACGCTTGTGGAACTGCCGGACGGTAAGGTAATGCTTATCGACGGCGGCGACGGCACGGAAGAGGCGAACTTGGCGTTGCTCCGTTACATAAACGCGTTACAAATAGAAACAATCGACTATTTGGTGGCAACGCACGCGGACGTGGACCATTGCGGTGGCTTGAGCGAAGTGCTTGCCTGTAAACAGGTCAAACGCGCGTTCGTGCCCACGGTGTCCTTGGACGGTGAAGAAGATACCGCCGATTATAAAGCGTATAAGGCGTTTTACGCCGCTTTGCAACAGGAAGGCTGCCTGCAAGAATTTTCCCGTCGGGAAATCACGTTGACAAGCGAAAACGCAAATTTTCCGTATACCCTTGCCTTTCTCTATCCACACACGGCAGAGCCTGCTATCGACCGTCCGTCTAACGACGATTCTTGCGTGATTTGGTTGGATTATCACGGCGCAAGCGCCTTATTCACGGGCGATATCAGCGCAAACGTGGAAACGGCGATTATGGAAGAATACAAAAACGGTTTGGGTAGAAAGGATATCGATATCACGGATACGGAAATTCTCAAAGTATCCCACCACGGTTCGGAAAACGCAACGGGGAAAACGTTTGTGGAGTATCTTGGCGTGGAAACGGCGGTTATCTCTTGCGGAAAGCATAACGCGTATAACCACCCGTCCTTGACCGTTTTGCAAACGTTGCTTACCTGTAACGTACAAACGTACCGCACGGATATCCACGGTACGGTTGTGCTTACGTTAAAACAGGACGGCACGTATTCCGTGGCGAAGTCCTAACGAAACTTACACATTATTTCACCGTATTTTCATTGTATTTGATAAAAATATTTGGTATAATATACGTAACAGAGTGTTGAAATGACGGCTATTGCATTTGAAAAAGTACATTTTTCCTATACGGGAACGGACGAAGGCGCAGACGAATTGTTTGCGTCCGATACGTCGTTCGCGCTTGACGGCGTCGATTTATCTATCGAAGAAGGGGAATTTGTCGCCGTACTTGGGCATAACGGCAGCGGTAAATCCACCCTTGCCCGTTTAAGCAACGGCTTGCTTACCCCCGACAGCGGTAAAATCACCGTTTTGGGTATGGACGCGACGGACGAGAAAAACCTGTTTGATATCCGCAAAAGCGTAGGTATTGTTTTCCAAAACCCCGACAATCAAACGGTGGCGTCTATCGTCGAGGACGACGTGGCGTTCGGGCCGGAAAACGTCGGCTTGCCCCGTGAAGAAATCGGCAAGCGTATCGATTTTGCCTTAAAAGCGGTAGGTATGGAGCAGTATCGTCATTCGACGACAACCCGACTTTCGGGCGGTCAAAAACAGCGTATTGCTATCGCAGGCGTGTTGGCTTTGAAACCCAAAATTATGATTTTGGACGAATCTACCGCCATGCTTGATCCGCGCGGAAGAAAGGAAGTTATCGACGTCGTTACCCGTTTGAATAAAGAAGAAAATATCACCGTTTTACTCATTACGCATTTTCCCGAAGAAGCGCTTATCGCCGATAGGGCAATCGTTATGGATCACGGAAAAATCGTTATGCAGGGCAAACCGCAGGACGTATTACAAGACGAAAAAGCCTTGCGCAAATGTTCGCTTGCGTTGCCCCGTTCCGTTCGCATTTGCCGCGCATTGCAAGCAGGTGGCTTGCAGGTAAAAGATAGCTTTCACGAAGAAGCTTTGGCGGAAAATATCCTTGCGCTGTTGCAAGAAAACCGCGCGGATATTGCTACGGAAACGGAAACTACCGAAAATATACCTACGTCCAAAGACGGGGTCGGGGAGATTGTTTGTCAAAATCTTTCGTATACGTACAATCCTTCTTCGCCGTTTGAAACGCACGCCCTTGACGGGGTGGATTTACACGTAAATTGCGGTGACTTTTTCGGTATTTTAGGACATACGGGCAGCGGAAAATCCACGTTTGTACAGCACCTTAACGCGCTTTTGAAATTACCGACGGCGGAAAAGAAATATAAACCCAAAAAGGGTAAACCCATACCGCAAACGACGCTCACCGTCAATGGGTACGACCTTACCGATAAACGCACCGATTTTAGACAGCTTAGAAAGAAAGTGGGTATGGTTTTTCAATACCCCGAATATCAGTTGTTTGCCGAAACGGTCTTTCAAGACGTAGCCTTTGGCTTGCGGAATTTCGCCGCGGAAATGCAAGAAGACGAAATCACGACGGCGGTGAAAGACGCTTTGGAAACGGTAGGGCTTTGCTATGAAGAAGTCAAAGACAAATCCCCGTTCGATTTGTCGGGCGGACAAAGACGTCGCGTGGCTATCGCAGGCGTTATCGTTACCAAACCCGAAATCCTCATTTTGGACGAGCCTGCCGCAGGGCTTGACCCGTTAGGGAAAGAAGAAATTATGTCGCTGTTGCATACAATACACCAAAAATGGTGTAAAACGGTGCTTATCGTATCGCACGATATGGACGAAATTGCCGAAAATTGCAACCGCGCGGCGGTGTTTGGCGGTGGAAAGGTGCTTGCGGCGGATACGCCGAAAACGCTATTTGCCGACGAAACGCTGATACGCCGTTCGGGCTTGGATATTCCTTTTACGGCAAAGCTGACCGCGCTTTTGCGCGAAAAAGGCGTGGTTATCCATAGTGATTTTACAATAGATAGCTTTGTCAAAAATACGTTACGGTACACGCAAGCCGCGTTATCGGAAGGAGAGCGTCATGCGTGAAGTAGCGTTTGGGCAGTACTATCCTGCCAACTCTTTCGTGCATAAATGCGATCCGCGCACGAAGATACTCTTTTTAATCGTCTATATCGTAGCCGTATTTATGGCGGATAGCTTTTACGCCTTAGCGGCGCTTGCGGCGGTATTTTGCTTGATAGCGGTATTTTCGAAAATCCCCGTAAGCAGTTTGCTCCGTTCGGTAAAAGCCATTTTGTTCCTGTTGGCGTTTACGGCGCTGCTCAATTTATTTTTCTATCGCGGCAAAACGCCGTTGTGGGAAGGCTCGTTTTTAACCTACGAAGCGGTGTATTTTACGATATTTTTAGCGATACGCTTGGTGCTTTTGGTGCTTAGCTCAGCCATTTTAACGCTGACCACCACGCCCGTTTCGCTTACCGACGGCATTGAAAGCTTGCTTACGCCCCTGAAATGGGTGCGCTTCCCCGTACACGAGCTTGCGCTGATTATGTCCATAGCCTTGCGTTTTATCCCCATTCTCACGGACGAAACAGGGCGGATTATGAACGCGCAAAAAGCGCGTGGCGCGGACTTTGAAACGGGCGGCTTATTCAAGAGAATAAAGGCAATCGTGCCCATTTTAATACCGCTTTTAATCAGCGCGTTCCGTCGCGCGGACGAGCTTGGCGATGCCATGGACGCCCGTTGCTATTGGGGTAGTAAGGTGCGTACGAAATACAAAAAACTCACCTTTACTTGGCGGGATATTTTGGCGCTTATCCTTTGCGCCGTATGCTTAATCGGGGTGATTGTTATGGGGCAGTTTATCCCTGCTATTATGTAAGGAGTAAGGATGCGATACGTATTGACGGTTGCGTACGACGGTACGCAATATGCAGGCTGGCAACGGCAAAAAAACGCGCTTTCGGTGCAGGAAGTTTTGGAAAACGCCGTAGAAAATGCCTTGCATGCAAAAGTGAACATCACCGCAAGCGGTAGGACGGATGCAGGCGTTCACGCCGCAGGTCAACCTTGTCATTTTGACTTGGATAGTACCGTTCCGCCCGAAAAAATGCCCGATTGCTTGAATGTGTTTTTACCCAAAGACGTTCGGGTGTTGGACGGAAAATCGGCAGACGAAACGTTTTGCTGTAACCGTAGCGCAAAGCGCAAGACGTATAAATACAGCCTGTACGTTTGCAAACGGGAAATGCCGCTTTTGGAGCGTTACGCCGTTCGCGTAGAAACGGCAGCGCCGTTAAACGTCCTGCAAAAAACCGCGCGTTTGTTGGAAGGGGAGCATGACTTCAAAGCCTTTTGCGCGTCGGGTTCGTCCGTCAAAACGACGGTGCGCACGGTGTATTGCGTAGAAATAGAAGAAACGTCCCGTTACGGCGTGCGCTGTATCGATATTTACGTTACGGGTAACGGATTTTTGTATAATATGGTCCGCACAATGGTAGGGGAATTGCTTGATTTGTCCGAAGAAAAAAGGACGGAAGAAAGCTTACGGCTTGCCTATGAAAGCGGCAGAAGAGATTTGCTTGGAAAAACGATGCCTGCAAAAGGCTTGACCTTGTTGCAGGTAGAATACGAATAATCAAGGAGTAATGCCGACGCGTTCGGCGAAAACGTATGGAAATTCACGGTTTATATAACGGTTTTGCGAATATATTTTTGATGCTTGGGGCGGATATCCCGACGGGGCTTTTCGGCGGCTTGTTGACGGCGTTTGCCGTTTGGGCGGCGTTGTTTATCCTGCAAGGGATAGGGCTTTACGTTATGGGCAAAAAGCGGAATATGAAGGCTTGTTTTACTGCATTTATTCCGTTTGTCAATATTTGGTTTATGGGCAAGATTGCAGGTACGTGCGAATTTTTTGGGCAAAAAATCAAGCGTACGGGCGTGTATGCTATGATTGTGCAAATCATTACCACGCTGTTCGGGGCGGCAATCGTCGCTGCGGAAATTTACCTGTATACAACCCACGGCGCACCGCAAATGAGCGAACAGCTTGTTCCGTACTGGACGGGCTTGACGGGTTTTAGCTTAGCCGTAGAACGTTTTTACGATTTGGGCGGATATATCTATTCCATTTGTCAGCTTGTCTACGAAATATTTATGCTTGTTTTGGTTATGGGTGTTCTTCGCCGCTACGTACCCAAAAATTATATGCTACTTTCGTTTTTAACGCTGTTTGTGCCCTTGGCGAGATTTATCATTATTTTCGTGGTGAGAAACCGTAAAGCTATCGATTACGAAGCGTATATCCGCGCGCGCCGTGAAGCGTATATGCGTAGCCGTCAGCAATACCAAAACCCGTACGGGTACGGAAATCCTTACGGCAATCCTTATGCAAATCCGTATGCGCCGCCGCAAAATTCCACGCAAAATTCCACTTCGAAAGAAGACGAACCGTTTGCCGAATTTAACGGAGAAAGCCAAACGCAGGAAACGGAGCAACCTAAGGAAAACGAAGGAACGGACGACGGATTTTTTCAATAAATAAAATACAAGACGGAAAATAAGAAAAACTTATAATTTCCGTCTTTTTTTTATGCGAAAAAGGTTTGAAACGGTTTACACCGTTTTTCTTGTGTGCTATAATAGAATAGAAATATAAACGTACGTTATACATGAAGGAGTTTTTCCTATGTTGGAAGAGAATATTGCGGCGATAGCGACGCCCGCAGGCAAAGGCGGCGTGGCGATTATCCGTATCAGCGGAAAAAATCCGCTTACCATTGCGGAAAAAATGTTCACCCCTGCGGGAAAAACGGCGGTAAAGGACTTTGCGCCGTACCGTATGTACGCAGGCAATATCGACGGGGGTAATTTTACCGACTTCGGGCTTTGCGTGTATTTTCGCGCGCCTGCAAGCTATACGGGGGAAGACATTGTAGAATTCCATTGTCACGGCGGTGAAAACGTCGCACGCGGTATCTTAAAGCAAACCTTTCTCCACGGCGCAAAAAGCGCAGGGCGCGGTGAGTTTACCAAGCGTGCCTTTCTCAACGGCAAGCTTTCTCTTTCTTCCGCCGAAGGCGTAGCGAATATGATCAACGGCGAATCGGACGCGGAAGTCAAAGCAGGGTATCTTCTCTATAACGAAAAGCTTTCTTCGCTTGTAAGGCAGTTGCAAGACGAAATGACTACTATGCTTGCCGGAATAGACGTTTCGGTGGATTATCCCGAGGAAGACGTGGAAGAACAGCACGTAGACGAATTAAAAACGGCGTTATATCCCGTCAAAGAGCGTTTGGAAAAACTACTGTCAAGCTACGTTACGGGTAAAAAGATAAAATCGGGCGTCACCGTCGCCATTTGCGGAAAACCCAACACGGGTAAAAGCTCTCTATTGAATAAACTGCTTGGCTATGATAAAGCCATCGTATCCGACGTGGCAGGCACAACGCGTGACGCGGTGGAAGGCGTCATTGAAATTGAAGGACGGAAGTTTAATTTATACGACACGGCAGGGGTACGCGAAAGCGGCGACGCCATTGAAAGTATCGGTATTCGTCGCGCGGAAAGCATTGTCAAGGCGGCGGACGTTGCCGTGTTTGTCGCCGACCTTACCATGGGGCTCAACGAAGAAGACGCACGCGTTTTGGAAATGGTCAAGGATAAACCACTGATTAAAATCGTCAATAAAGCGGATATACTCAACGACGAAACGGAAACGGATGCCGACGCGTTGGTTTCCGCCGTAACGGGAGAGGGCATTCAAAAGCTTAAACGACTCTTGTATGAAAAGAGCTTTTCGGATAGAAGCGAAGACGCTGCGTTTTTAATTGAAGAACGGCACTACGACGCGCTCCGCCGCGCCAAACAAAGCATTTGCCAAGCGATAGCCGCTTGCGATAGCCAACCGCTCGATTTAATCGGTATCGACGTCAAAGCCGCTTGGGACGCGCTTGGGGAAATCACAGGTGAAACGGCAACGGAAACGATTATTCAAGAAATATTTGCAAAATTTTGCGTAGGGAAATAACACCAAAGAAAAAAGGGGAAAATTATGGTCAATCTCGATTTGTATAAGGTATTTTATACCGTAGCCAAAAGCGGTAGCCTTACCAAGGCGGCGGAAGAGCTGTACATTTCGCAACCTGCCGTTTCACGTTCGATTAAGCAGTTGGAAACACAGCTTGGCGTTTCTTTGTTCACCCGTACGCATAGGGGTATGAAGCTTTCCGCGCAGGGTGGTGAACTCATTTTCGACGAAGTCGAACGCGCGCTTTCTTTGCTTGCCGACGCGCAAAACCGTATTGCCGCAAGAAAAACGACGGCGACGGGTACGTTGCGTATCGGCGCAAGCGACACCATTTTCGAATATTTCCTTGCCGATAAAATCGTGGACTTTCACGAACGTTTTCCGCAGGTGAATATCGATTTAACGGCGGATTTCACCCCCGATACCATTGCCAAGCTCAAAGAAGATAAATGCGACGTAGCGTTTGTCAATTTGCCTATCAACGACGACCCCGATTTGAAGTTATACGGCAACTGTATGCGTCTAAACGACGTATTCATAACAGGGGAAAAGTACAGCCGTCTTGCGCAAAACGAATGTACGCTTGCCGATTTAGCGGCGTATCCGCTTATCTTTATGGGGAAAAACACCGTTTCCCGTAAATCGGTAGAAAACTTTTTAAGCAGTACGGGCATATCCTTAAAACCGACCATCGAAGTGGGCAGTTGGGATTTCATGAAACGACTTGTTTCGCGCGGTATGGGCGTGGGGATTATTCCCAGGGAATACGCTTTGCGTGAAATAGAAGAAGGACAGCTTTTCGAAGTTAAGACGGACACGGCGCTCCCTGCACGCGCTATCGGCATGCTGCTGAATAAATCAACGCCCGTTTCGTATGCATTACAAGCATTTATCGACGAATTCCGTAAAAAGAAATAAGGAACATATATGGCAAAACCCAACAAACTTTTAAGAAATTTTTGTATCATTGCGCATATCGACCACGGTAAAAGTACCCTTGCCGACCGTTTAATGGAACGCACGGGTCAGGTTTCCGAACGCGATATGGAAGAACAACTGCTGGATAGCATGGATATCGAACGGGAACGCGGCATTACCATAAAGCTCACCCCCGTGCGTATGTATTATACGGCGAAGGACGGGCAGGAATACGAGTTCAACTTGATTGACACCCCCGGCCACGTAGACTTTACCTATGAAGTCAGTCGTTCGTTAGCGGCGTGCGAAGGGGCAATTTTGGTTGTAGACGCGACGCAGGGCGTGGAAGCGCAAACGCTTGCCAACGTCTATTTGGCGATTGAAAATAACTTGGAAATTCTTCCCGTTATCAATAAAATCGACTTACCCAGCGCACGCATTGAAGAAGTAAAAAAGGAAATCGAAGACGTTATCGGCTTAGACGCCGACGGCGTGCCTTGCGTTTCCGCCAAAGAAGGAACGAATATCGGGGATTTATTAGAAGCGATCACGCAATACTTCCCTGCCCCCGACGGCGACACCGAAAAACCGTTGAAAGCGCTTATTTTCGACAGTTATTACGATAACTATAAAGGGGTTATCCTGTTTGTCCGTATCAAGGACGGCGAAGTGAAAGTAGGGGATAAAATCAAAACGTTTTTATCATCCACCCTTTACGACGTTACCGAAGTGGGCGCGTTTGCCCCCAGCCCTGTTCCCAAAGCCGTTTTACGCGCAGGCGAAGTAGGGTATATCGCAGCGTCTATCAAATCCATTCAGGACGTAGCCGTTGGGGATACGGTAACGCTTGCCAACGCTCCTGCAACGGAGCCGCTCCCCGGCTATAAAAAAGTGCAACCCGTCGTCTTTTGCGGTATTTATCCCTTGGACGGCAGTAAGTTCAACGATTTGAAAGAAGCTATTTTGAAGCTGCAACTCAACGACGCGTCGCTCATTTTTGAGCCCGACAATTCCGTTGCGCTCGGCTTTGGGTTTCGTTGCGGGTTCTTGGGGCTTTTGCACATGGAAATTATCCAAGAACGCATTGAAAGAGAGTTTAATTTAGACATTATCACCACTGCGCCGTCGGTTAGCTATAAGGTGCACAAAACGGACGGCACGGAGTTTTTCGTGGACAATCCATCCCACCTTCCCGACCCGTCGGATATCGAATTTATGGAAGAGCCTATCGTTAAGGCGGAAGTATACACACCGCCCGATTATATGGGACCCATCATGGATTTGTGCAAGGAAAAACGCGGTGTGTTTATCAACATGACGTACATGGACGAACGGCGCGTAAAGCTGGAATATACCCTGCCGCTCAATGAAATCGTGTACGACTTCTTCGACGGTTTGAAATCGCGTACCAAAGGGTATGCAAGCTTTGATTACGAGCTTGCAGGTTATCAACGCTCTAAGCTTGTGCGCTTGGATATTCTACTCAACGGTGAAATTTGCGACGCGCTCTCTACCATCGTATTCGAAGGCAGGGCGTACGAACGGGGCAGAACGCTTTGCGAAAACTTAAAAGACGCCATTCCCCGTCAGCTGTTCGAAATTCCCGTGCAGGCGGCAGTTGGGGGCAAAATCATTGCCCGTGAAACGGTCAAGGCGGTAAGAAAAGACGTCCTTGCTAAGTGCTACGGCGGCGACATTACGCGTAAACGTAAGCTTTTGGAAAAGCAAAAGGAAGGCAAAAAGCGTATGCGTAAGGTGGGTTCGGTGGACGTTCCCAGCGAAGTGTTTATGGAAATTCTCAAAACGAATAAGGATTAAAACTATGGCAGGTATTTATATTCACGTACCCTTTTGCAGGCATAAATGCTCCTATTGCGACTTCGTATCCTATCCCGATAAGATAGACTATGCCGAAGCGTATATGGCGTGCTTGTATAAGGAATTGAAAATGCGCGGCGAAGAGCTTAAAGGCTACACCTTCGACACCGTATATTTTGGCGGCGGTACGCCTTCGTACATTCCCCCCAAGCTTATCGCAGGGGCAATGAACCAAATCCGCAAGTGCTTTAAGCTTGCCAAAAACGCCGAAGTCACGTTAGAGCTTAACCCCGGTACTATCGGGGAAGGGAAGGTGTTTACCTATCTCAAAGCAGGTATCAACCGTTTTTCTATCGGCTTGCAAACGGCAATCGATAGTCAGCTTGCCGACCTTGGCAGAATCCACAACGCGCAGGATTACGTATTTGCCACCAAGCTTTTGAAAGGGCAAAATTTCAGTACGGACGTCATGCTAGGCTTAAAAGGGCAAACCAAAGAAGACGTGCGAAAGACGATTGAGCTTGCTAGCGCTTGCGGTTCAAGCCATATCTCTATGTACGCTTTGACGGTGGAAGACGGCACACCCATTTACACCGATTACTTAAACGGCGAATTGCCCGATTCCGACGAAGTGGCTCAGCTGTACGAATACGGCAAAACGCTTTTGGAAGAAAAGGGATTTGCCCGTTATGAAATATCCAACTTCGCCAAAAAGGGGTATGAAAGCAAGCATAACTTAAACTACTGGAAACGGGGCGAATATATCGGCGTCGGCGTTTCGGCAAGCTCGTTTATGCAGGGCAAACGCTTTACCAACACGTTCGATTTGGACGAATATATGAAGTGTATCATTTCGGGGTTCTATCCCGCGGTAACCAGCGAAGAAGTGAACGCGGACGACGCGAAGTTTGAATTTGTCATGCTTGCCCTGCGCACTTCGGCAGGGATAGATATGAACGCGTATAAACAAGCGTTTGGTACTTCGCTTGCGGAAGACTTTCCTAATGCTTTGAAAAAAACCGTTTCGTATTTAGAACTTGACGGGGATTTTATCCGTATCAAGGACGAATATTTATACGTACAAAATTCCGTTTTAATGCCGTTTATGGAAGAGGAACGGACAAAAAACTAAGGGGTAGGTATGCGTTGAATGAAAAAACACATACATGTGGCGGCGGCGCTGATATTTGAAAACGGCAAAATTTTTGCCACCAAACGCGGCAATTCGCCCTATGCTTACGTCGCCCATAAATTTGAATTTCCGGGCGGCAAAATTGAACAAAACGAAAGCGGTGAACAGGCGGTAAAAAGAGAGCTTAAAGAAGAGCTGAATATGGACGTTACGGTGGAAGGGCTTTTTGCCAGCCATACGTTTGAATATCCCGATTTTATCATTACGCTGTTTTTGTACGATTGTCAAATGCAATCGGCGTTTACGCTCAACGAACACGAAAGCTATCGTTGGATTGCTCCACGCGATATCGTCGAAGAAGAGTGGGCGCCTGCCGACGCGGAAATTCTTGCGTCGATAAAACGGGTGTTTGGAGGATAAGCTATGCAACAAAAATCAAACGTCATTCTTATCGGTATGCCGGGCAGCGGTAAAACGACGATCGGCACGGAGCTTGCCGAAAAAATCGGCTTTGGCTATATCGACAGCGACAGCGTTATCGTTGCGCACGAAGGCAAAAGCTTAAACGAAATTATTGCCGAGCAGGGGCGAGAAGGGTTTCTTGATATTGAAGCGAAAATCAATAGCGAGCTGTGCGCGTCCCGTTGCATTATCGCCACGGGCGGCAGCGTCATTTACCGCGACTACGCCATGCAAAAGCTCAAACAATTAGGTACGGTTGTGTATTTACAGCTTCCCTATGAAATTATCGAAAGCCGTTTGGGGGATTTGACGGCGCGCGGCGTTGCACTCAAAGACGGCTTTACATTGAAAGATTTGTACAACGAACGTTGTCCGCTGTACGAAAAATACGCGGATATCATTGTACCGCTTGGCAAAGGTAGTATTGCCGACGCGGTGAATAAAGTGGTGGAGATGTTACAAAAATGAAGGACGTATCGCCAAAAAACGTAAAAATCGCCATTTATGGCGCAGGGGCAATGGGTACGGTGCTTGGCACGTTGCTCAC
This sequence comes from Candidatus Scatosoma sp., assembly GCA_045635725.1. GTDB lineage: Bacteria > Bacillota > Clostridia > Christensenellales > Borkfalkiaceae > Scatosoma. Next base: position 20,185 of record JAZTWF010000004.1, read on the forward strand.
CTTGGGTGGACAGGAAAACACGTGGCTTATCACCCGTAACCGCGCACACGTAGACGGCTTAAAAACCAACGGCGCAACGCTTGTGTGTACGGCGGAACAAAAAGAGCTTACTTCCCCCGTTAAGGCGTGCTTGCCACAGGAAATGTCGGGTAAATACGACGTCATTTTCCTTATGACCAAGCAACGCCAAAACGAAGAAATTTTACAGTTTTTGCTCCCGTTTATGCACGAAGAAACGGTTGTTTGCACCACGCAAAACGGACTTCCCGAAGCTTCGCTGGAAAGCGTAGTGGGTAAAGAGCGCACCTTTGGCGGCGTAGCGTCGTTTGGCGCAACGTTTATCGGTGAAGGCAAAGTCGCGCTCACGTCCGCGTTTGCAGGTATGCACTTGCAAACGGCAGGGCTTATCGAAAATCAAGAAAAAGCCAAGCTTTTAACGGACGTTTTATCCTTGGCAGGCAAGGCGATAAATAACGAAAGCTTTTCGCAAAAAGCGGAAAATTTACAGGGCGCAAGGTGGAGTAAGCTTGCGATAAACGCCGCCTTTTCAGGACTTTCCGTCGTAACGGGCTTGACCTTTGGTGAAATTGCCAAACGCAAAAAAACCCGCAAAATTGCACTCGGCATTTTACGGGAATGTATGTCAACGGCAAACGCTTTGGGCGTTTCATTAGAGCCTATGCAGGGGCACGATATGCAAAAGCTGCTGGGCGGTAACGGATTTTTCCAAACGCGCTTTGCGCTGTTTGCGCTTCCTATTGCCATGAAAAGACATTCTATGCTCATTTCGAGTATGCTCAAAGACGTACAGGGCGGCAAGAAATGCGAAATCGATTTTATCGACGGCGTCGTCGTGCAACGCGCCAAGCAAGTGGGCGTACAAACGCCGCTTTGCGAAAAGGTAGTGGAACTTGTCCACGGCATTGAAAACGGATTGTATGAAATCACCTACGATAACGTAGCGTTTTTCTAAGAATAAAAAATAAAAAAGAAGGTATATAGTATGGACTGGAACAAATTAGCTCAGGCGCTTATTCCCGACGAAAACGTCAAACCGTTAGAATGGTACGAAGCGCAATATCCCGAAAGAAATTTAGAAAAAGGCGCGCAGGTGACCCGACTTGCCCCCAGCCCCACGGGCTTTATGCATATCGGTAATTTATACGTAGCGCTCGCCAACGAACGTATTGCCCACCAAAGCGGCGGTGTGTTTTATTTGCGTATCGAAGACACCGACGATAAACGTAAGGTAGAAGGCGCGGTGGATGTTATCCATTCTTCCTTGAAATACTTCGGCGTAGCGTTTGACGAAGGCGCGGACCTTTGCGGAAATTACGGGCCGTATTATCAACGCCAACGCGCGGAAATTTATCACGCGTACGCCAAGGAACTTATCAAAAACGGCTTAGCGTATCCTTGTTTTTGTAGCGAAGACGAGCTTTCCGCTATTCGTGATTATCAAACGGAAAACAAGCTTCTTCCCGGCTACTACGGCGAATTTGCTAAGTGCCGCAATTTAACCGAAGAAGAAATTTACGAAAACTTGAAGGCAGGTAAGCCCTACGTTATCCGTTTGCGTTCGCAAGGGGACGTGGACGTGAAACACACCTTCCGTGACGAAGTCAAAGGGGAAATTACGGTAACCGAAAACAATCAAGACGTCGTTATTTTGAAATCGGACGGCATTCCCACCTACCACTTCGCCCACGCGATTGACGACCATTTTATGCGCACGACGCTGGTTATCCGCGGCGAAGAATGGCTTTCGTCCTTGCCTATCCATATCGAACTTTTTAAGGTGCTTGGGTTTAAGCTTCCCAAGTACGGCCATAACTGTTCCATTCAAAAAATCGACGGCGAAACGCGTAGAAAGCTTTCCAAGCGTAAGGACCCCGAAGCGTCGCTTACGTTCTACCGCGAACAGGGCTATCACCCCGAAGCGGTGCGCACGTACATGATGACGCTGCTCAATTCTAACTTCGAAGAATGGCTGCTCAAATTCCCCGATAAACCGCTTGACGAATTTAAGTACTCTATCTCTAAAATGGGTAAGAGCGGCGCGCTGTTCGATATCGCCAAGCTCAACGATATTTCCAAAACATATATGGCAAAGCTTTCCGAAGAAGAAGCGTACCACTTCTTCAAGACGTGGGCGGACGAATACGGCACGGACGAACAAAAGGCGTACTTTGCGGATAAAGCGTATATGTTAAAGGTGCTTTCCCTGTGCATGGGTATCGGCGGCAAAAAACGCAGAAAAGACTTTATTTGCGCAAAGCAAGCGGTGGAAATGATTTCCTATTTCTTCCCGACCACGTTCGCGCCTACGTATGAATACCGTTTCGATAAAGAAGTTGTCAAGACGGTGATTGCGGCATTCAAGGGCATTTATAACTACGCCGACGATTGTAGCGCATGGTTTGAAAAGGTGAAACAGGTTGCAGGCGAAAACGGCTTTGCCACCGATATGAAAGCGTATAAAACCGACCCCACGGCGTACCCCGGAAACGTATCCGACGTAGCCGAAATGTTGCGCGTAGCCACAACGGGG
>JAZTWF010000005.1:0-16017 GCA_045635725.1 Candidatus Scatosoma sp.
AGGCGACATGGCGTTGCGTATGTTCCGTAAAAGCACGCAACAAGCGTAAAAATAAAATCTTAGGAGAAATAAAAAATTATGATTACAGTAGAAACTGCGGATAGCGCATTGAAATCTTATTACTTAGACGCCGTAACGGAATCGTTGAACTTAAAGGCAAATCCCTTATTGGCGCAATTCAAACGTTCGTCTGCCGACGTAGTGGGCAAGGACGTGCGTAAGCTTGTGAGAATCGGTATTAACGCCGGTATCGGCGCGGGTAGTGAAACAGGCGACCTTCCTACCGCCAGAAGCAGCGAAAAAGTGGAATTTGTATCGACGCTTAAAAACCTGTACGGTACGATTGAAATTTCGGATAAAGCCATTCGCGCGGCGGCGAATAACGAAGGCGCGTTTGTCAATATTTTGAACGACGAAATGGAATCGCTTGTAAAAAGCGCGTCCTTAAACTTTGGCAGAATGCTGTTCGGGGACGGAACGGGATATATTAGCGTAGTTTCCAGCGCAACGGGTAAAAGAGTTTCTGTCAATCAAATCGCGCCGTTTATTGAAGGTATGTACGTCGATTTCGCTAATGCGTTGGAGGAGCCTATTCCTGAGGCGGAAAACGTTAAAATTATACGCGTGGACAGAAGGGACAATTCCATTACGTTGGATAGGGATTGCAGTGCTTACTTAAAAGAAGACGATCTTGTCTATATGCACGGTTCGCGTGATTATGAGTTGACGGGGCTTGCCGCAATTTTCAATGAGCATAATACATTATACGGTTTGGATAAACAGAAATATCCTATTTTATGTCCGCACCTTGAAAACAGCTTTGGGGAGATTAGCGAAAGCAAAATTCAAAAAGTCATCGACGACATTGAAATGAATTCGGGCAGTCAAATCAACTTTATCGTTTGTTCTTGGGACGTAAAACGCGCGTTGGTGGAATATTACCGTCAGATGTCTATCGTACTTCCTACGATGGAAATTGAAGGTGGTTATAAAGCGCTCAGCTTTAACGGTATTCCCGTTGTTGCGGACAGATTTTGTCCGTCGAATACGATGTACCTGTTGAATACCAACGACTTTGTTATTCATCAGCTTTGCGACTGGAAATGGTTGGAAGGCGAAGACGGCAAAATCTTGAAGCAGGTACCCGGTAAACCCGTGTATACGGCTACGCTTGTTAAGTATGCGGAGCTTATGTGTACTCGTCCGAACGGGCAAGGCATGCTTGAGAATATTATAACGGAATAAGTGTAGGCGGCTAACAACCGCAGAACAAAGAAGGAAAGTAAGGGAAAGGGGTGCGCCGCTTGGGGCGGCGCGTGGGGTTAAATATGAAAAAAACGCCGCTGCGTATGTCTAAAAAGCGTACTTGCGGCGGAAGGAGAGAATTATGATCACGGTAAAAGAAGCGGTGAAAGCGGCGGCGGAAACGCTGGGGCTTGAAGAAAAGGTAAACGCCTATTTGGACGGAAAATCGGAAGGCGGACAGGCGGAAACCGAACATTTGACGCGCTGTTTTTCCGTTGTGGAAAACGAGCTTGCCTTGGATTATTTTCCGTTGACGGCGGAAGAAACGCTGCAAACGGATACGGGTGCGGTGTATTTTTCCGAATTTTCAAAAACGATCGTGCGTGTGTTAAAGGTTACGGACGAATGGGGGAATAACGTTCCGTTTAAGCTGTATCCTGAATATCTCAAAGCGCAAAGCGGTCAGCTTACCGTTACGTATAGCTATACGCCGCTGGAAAAGGATATAGACGGCGTTAGCGATTTTACGCTGTTTGTTTCCGTGCGGCATTTTGCCTACGGTATGGCGGCGGAGTACGCGCTTTCGCTGGGATTGTTTGAAGAAGCGGCGGTGTATTCTAAAAAATACAAGGACGCTATTGCGGCAACCTACCGTTTATCGCCGTCGAAAAAAATACGCGCGAGAAGGTGGGTGTGACGATGGCAAGGGAAATAAAAACGGTGGAAGCTTTTTCGCAAGACGAAATCGGGGAAAAGGTATGGAAGGTGCGTTCGGCAAGAAACGTGGAATTTGTCGACGGTACGGCGAAAACGGGTGTGGGGGTTTCTACAGTCTTATCACAAGGCGGAAAAGAACTCTCATTAGGCGAAGTAGCGACGCTTGACAGTGCGTTTACCCTGCAAGAATACGTAAGCGGCGTGTATAAAGAACGGCATGCGCTGTTGACCGTGCAAGGCGATTTGTGCGTATGGGACGACGCGCTTGGGGTATTTGAACAGCTTAGAATATTCGGCGGAAAAATGAAAGCGGTTGGCGTAACGTCGGCGACGGACGAAGGGGAAGTGCAGGACGTCATGCTATCAGGGAAAGGCGGTGTGGTTTTTATGCGCGGTTTGCAAACGGCGCTTGAACGGCCGACGCCTGTTTTACCTGCGGCATGTTTTGCGCTCGGAAGATATTTTTTTGTGGAAAAACCGTATACGTTATGGTATTCTAAGCCCTATGCTCCGCGTGACCATGCGGATAGTATCAACGACGGGGGTAACGTGCGTTTGCCTTCCGAATACGGGACGATTGTAGGGGTTGCGGCGGCAAACGAATACGTGTACGTATTTTACGAATACGGGATATCCCGTATCAAGGTAGGCGGCTCGGCAAGAGAGTTTCGCGTGTACCCTTTGGCTTACGGCGGCGGTAAAATTCACGGAGATACTTTGGGCGTTAGCGCTATCGGGGAACGGCAGATTGTCTTTCTTGCCGAAGACGGCGTGTATTCGTTACGCGGCGAAAGCGTCAAGCGCATATGCAAAGAGCTTGCGATAAAGCCGTTTCACGGCGAATACGATTGTTATCATGCGGAGTTTGACGGGAAGTACTTTCTTTCGTATAAGAGCGAAGACGGAACGCGCAAAGCCGTAGTAGTGGACGTGGCGACGGGAAAAGGGTATTTTGCGTTTGAGCCAAGGGGGCTTTCGGGCTTTGCCGGAAAAGCGTACTGCGCCGACGCGGGATATTTGAAGAACCTATCTATCGACGGCGATTTGCCAAGCGGGGAAACGTATACGTTTGAAACGGAAAACGTCGCGATGGGAAAAACCCGAAAGACGTTGGATTTTATAGAGCTTTTCGGGGAAGGCGAATGCTCTATTTCCGTGCGTTCGGATATGGGGGAATGGCAGGGTGATTTTTATATGAAAGACGGCAAGGCAAGCCATTCGCTTGCGCTGCGCGGAAAGAATTTTGTCTTTACCTTCACCCTGAAAAAAGGCTGTATTTTGCGTGGCTTGCGTACGGAATTTCAAGCCCTTGACGGGAAAGGAGTGTGAGTGTTATGGAAATTGATATTATCGATTATACCGAACAGCAGTATGCCGCTTTAACCGAAAGCCAAGTGCTTAGAGTGCAAGAGGCGCAGCTGCAAAAAAATACTTTGGTCCGTAGGCGTGAAGAAGAGAAAAAAGCGGAAAAATCCCGATTGTTAGAGCAGGGGATTTTCCTTTCTCCGATATGGGAGCTGTATTGCGCTGAGCTGGACGAAAGCTATGAAAAGCGTATTGAAAACGTTCGGGATAGCTTGCTCTTTTATTTGCGTTATACGCAACGGGCAAGCGAAGAAGAAATTTCCAAAGCACCGTACACCGTCAACTACGCTTTATCGGACGCGGAACGCGTTGCGGTTGTTCGGCAATATTACGAAACGGTGTATCCCGATCCGGTGGCGCGCTTTGAAGCGTTTAAGCTGGATACGGTTGCGCCTAAGTATATTTCGTATTTTTACGGGGCGTTATACGATACGTTTTTGGAAGCGGCAAGAGAAGCGGGAAGCGGGGCTTAATAGCTCCGCTTTTTCTCTTTGAGAAAAACAGGGGTAATTCGCTTGCTTTTTTTTGTACGCTTTGTTATAATGATTAGTGGATAAATAACCTACTACGGAGAAAAAATTATGCCTAAGGTTCAAGTAAAAAAACTCAATGAAAAAGCGGTGTTGCCTACCTACGGCAGCGCATATGCGGCAGGGGCGGATTTGTACGCTTTGTGCGAAGAAGATATCGTGATTGCGCCCAATCAAACGGTGCTGGTGCATACGGGGCTTGCTATGGAAATCCCCGAAGGCTATGCAGGGCTTATCTATGCAAGAAGCGGTTTAGCGTCTAAGCGCGGTCTTGCGCCTGCGAACAAGGTGGGCGTGGTGGACGCGGACTATCGCGGCGAAGTGATGGTGGCATTGCATAATCATTCGGATAAAGAGCAGACGATTGTTTGCGGAGAGCGTATCGCACAGCTTGTCGTCGCGCCCTTTTTGCGTGTGGATTACACCGAAGCGGAAACGCTGTCCGACACCGTACGCGGCGAAGGCGGTTTTGGAAGTACGGGTACGAAATAAGAAGGTAAAAATATATGTCGATGAGAATGAGAAAAAAGAGAAACTTTGACGCGCGTATGCAAGCGTGCGGAGATTTGCTACTGGCTAAGGGCGCAAACGGGATACTCAACATGAAAGAAGCGGCGGAAAATTTCCGCGCATTGATTGATTTTTCTGCGGCGTTTGGAAACGACGCTCCGATAGAGCTGGAAATCGGTTGCGGAAAGGGCGGCTTTATTTGCGAATTAGCCACTAAAAGACCGAACGTGAATTATTTGGCTTTGGAAAAGATGAGCAACGTTATTTTAACGCCGATGGAAGCGGTAAAAGCGCAGGGGATAGAAAACGTTCGTTTTCTCAATATCCGCGCGGAATGTATTCCCTGTTATATTCCCGAAAACAGTTTGGATACCATTTATTTGAACTTCTCTACGCCGCTCCCTAAGCTTGGGTATGCCTCGCAAAGGCTCACTCACAGGAATTTTTTGGAAGTGTATAAAAAACTGTTGAAAAACGGCGGACGTATCGTTCAAAAAACGGACGATAGGGATTTCTTCGACTTTTCTTTGGAAGAGTACAAGGCGTGCGGTTTTGCTTTGGAAAACGTTACGTACAACTTGCACGAAAACGGCAATCCTGAATGGAATATCGTAACGGAATATGAAAACAAATGGGTAGAAAAAGGGTTTCCTATCCATAGAGTAGAAGCGGTGGTAATAAAATGAAAAAAGTATGGAAAAAGTGCGCGGCGGTTTTTGCCGCGGTAATGACGTTTGCAATGGGCACGGCTTGCAATCAAACGCAGGCGGAAGTGACGGTGTATATGCCCGACGGCGCGCCGGCTATGGCGTTTGCCGCTATGATGAAGGACGACAAAGCGGACGACGGGGTTACCTATAAGGTGGTCGAACCCAAGCTTATCAAAAACGCAGTTACGTATAAGCAAGAAAGCGACAATGCCGATTTGTGCGTATTGCCTGTAACGGCGGCGGCAAAGCTGCTGGGGAGCGGTGAAAAGTATCAAATGCTGGGTGCGGTTACGCACGGCAATCTCTATTTGATTGCCAAAGGCGATACGGTGTATACTTCGGAAAATATCAACGGGCTTATCGGGAAAACGGTAGGCGTTTTGCAAATTGCCGAAGTGCCCGGGCTGACGCTCAAAAGTGTGCTTTCTAAATTAGAGCTACCCTATCAAGAAGTGACTTCCGTAGAAAATGCGGCGGCGGATAAAATCAATCTCTTGCCCTTGTCGGGCGCAGGGGACGTGGGCGCTTTGCAGGGCGTAGAAACCTATTTGCTTGGCGAACCTGCCGTTTCCGCGAAGGTGAAAACCTTACAAGGGTATACGATTGCAGGGGATTTACAGGCGCTCTACGGCGGTGAAAACGGATATCCCCAAGCGGTGCTTGTGGCGAAAAAATCCCTTTTAGCAAACCGCAAGGCTTGGGTGGAAGATTTTGTGGACGACGTCGCGGCGGCTTCGGCGTGGTTGCAAACGGCTACGGGTGCGGAAATCGTTTCGGCGGTAACGGCGCACTTGGCGGATAAGGAATATCAATCCACCTTAAAGCCTGCTATGTTACAGCAAGAAACGGTGTCGCGTTGCAGCGTATATTTCACTTCGGCAAAAGCCTGCGGAGCGGAAGTAAACGCCTATTTGACAGGAATCGGCAACGTGGACGGAAAGACGGCTCCACCCCAAGCGGCGTTCTACTGCACGTGGGATTTTTAAGAAAACGAACGGCGAAATGAAAGGAATAAAAACGTGAAAAAAAGGACTTGGAGAAACAACGTAATAACGCTGACAGCGGCAATCGCCGTTCTCCTTGCGGTATGGGCAATCGCCTACGCCGTAGTGGGGAACGATTTGCTGCTCCCGTCCTTTGCCGATTGCATGCGCGCGGCAGGGGAGCTGCTCCTTTCTTCCGCCTTTTGGACGGCGTTTTTGACTACGCTTTTGCGTGTGCTTATCGCCTTTTGCATTTCCTTTGTTTTTGCAGTGATTTTTGCGGTGATTGCATACATGGTGCCCACATTTCGCGTGTTTTTTGCACCGATTATGGGGGTAATCCGTTCTATGCCTGTGCTTGCCGTACTGCTGATTATACTCGTTTGGACAAGCGCGGGGACTGCTCCGACGGTGGTGGCGTTTTTGTCCTTATTCCCTATGCTGTATACAGGGATTTCGGCGGCGCTCATGCGCGTGGATACCAAGCTGATTGAAATGAGCCGCGTATATAAAGTACCTTTAAGAAAGCAAATCACTACGCTGTATCTTCCGTCCGCTTTGTCTGCGGTGTGCTTAGACTGCGGTGCGGCGTTTGCGTTTGGATTGAAAGCGGTGGTCAGCGCGGAAGTGCTTGCCCGTGCGGCACACAGTTTGGGCGCAATGGCAAACGATATGCAAATTTACAGCCAAATTCCTGCGCTGTTTGCGTTGGTGATCGTCGTGTGCGTCACGGGGATTTTAGCGGAAAGCTTGGGCAGTGTTTTGGCGAAATGGACGGAAAGGAGAATGGGTAATGCGGATTGACGTTTCCAAAAACTACGGAAAGCAAACGGTGTTTTCCCGTCTGCAATTAGCTTTTTCCGACGGGGAAATCGTTTGTATTTTAGGTGCGTCGGGCGTGGGGAAAACGACGCTTTTGCATATTTTGGCAAGGCAAATTCCGTTTGAAGGTACGCTGACGGACGTTCCCGAAAGCGTGGGGTATGCTTATCAAGAACCACGGCTTTTGCCCCACCTTTCGGCAAAGGAAAATCTTGCATACGTCGGTGCGGACGAAAACGCCGCAATCAAGCTTTTAACCAAAGTGGGGCTTGAAAGGCAAAAGGACAAGCCTTCTTCGCGACTTTCGGGCGGCGAACAGCAACGCGTTGCGCTGTGTCGGGCGTTTTTGGGGACGCATAAGTTGCTGTTATTAGACGAACCGTTTTCGTCGTTGGACGTTATCCGAAAGCAGGATTTATATCAAGCGTTTATTGCACTTTGGCAGGAGAATAAGCCGACGGCGGTGCTTATTACGCATGATATCGAAGAAGCGTGGGAGCTTGCGCAAAGGGTAATCGTACTCAAAGACGGAAAAGTGGCGCTGGATATGCGTTTGCCCGATACTGCGCTTCCGCGTAAAATAGACGACGGCGCAAACGTGAAGGCGCAAATTTTACACGCCCTGCGCGATTGAAAAGAGCTTTTGAAAAAGAAGGCTCTTTTTTTGTGCAATCGCTTGCTTTTTATCGATTGTTTTGCTATACTAAACGTATGAAGAATAAATTTGGTGAAAAAACGGAAAAGGGCATTTCCAAGGCGACGCTTGCGCGTATGCCGTTGTATTTGCACTATTTACAGGAAGAAAGCGCGAAAGGCGCGCAGTATATTTCGTCGAGCGTGATTGCCCAAAGCATCAACGTTTCGTCGGTGCTTGTGCGAAAGGACTTGGCTTTGGTTTCGTCCGAAGCAGGTCGGCCGCGGCTGGGCTTTGCCATTAGCCGTTTAATGGTGGATATCGAAAAATTCCTTGGCTATGATAACCTTTCCGACGCTATCGTCGTTGGCGCAGGCGGTTTGGGTAGGGCGTTTTTAGGATATGAAGGGTTTAAAAACAACGGGCTCAACGTCTTGGCGGCGTTCGACGTCGCGCCGTCTTTGGTGGGGACAAGCGTTGCCGGAAAAACCATTTATCCCATGACGGAGCTTGCGGCGTTTGTCAAACGGCATAACGTCAAAATCGGGATTATCACCGTACCGAAACAGGCGGCGCAGGAAGTGCTCAGCGCCATGGTGGACGCAGGGATTAAGGCGGTGTGGAATTTCGCGCCTGCACCCTTGCGCGTACCCAAAGGCATAGTATTAAAGACGGAAGATTTGGCGGCGTCTTTGGCAATTTTGGCAGGACAATTATATCAATTAGAACAGGAATAAAGGGAAAGACGGCAAAAGGAAAATTATGGTAAACCTGCGTACATTCCAAGACAAAACGATATGTGTGGCGATTAGCGGCGGAGCGGACTCCGTCGCGCTTGCGCATTATCTCAAAACGCAGTCGAAAGAAAACGGATTTTCCTTGATTGCGCTCCATTGTCAACACGGTATTCGCGGCGAAGAGAGCTTGGAAGATATGCGCTTTGTAACTGCGCTTTGCAAAAAGTGGGAACTTCCGCTTACTGTTGTGGACGGGGATTGTCTTGCGCTTGCCAAGCAAAACGGTCAAAGCGTGGAAACGGCGGCAAGGGAGTTTCGCCGCGCGGCGTATGCGCGTATGATTGACGAAAAAAAAGCGGATTTTATCGCTACGGCACACCATTTATCCGACGAAGCGGAAACGGTTTTATTCCGTCTTGCACGCGGCAGCGCGCTTTCGGGGGTTGTCGGTATGCGTGAACAGGACGGGTATATCCTGCGCCCGTTTCTCACCAAAAAGAAAGAAGAGATTTACGAATATTGCCAAAAACACGGGCTTGCCTATCGCGTAGATAAGACGAATTTTTCCACCGAATACACCCGCAATCAACTGCGTTTGGAAGTGCTGCCTGCTTTGGAAAACGCCGTTTGCGGTGCACAGGAAAACTTGGCGCGCTTTGCGACAATCGCCGCCGAAGACGACGAGTATTTATATGGGTTGAGTGAAAAGCTCCTTACGGTAGGGGATAGGGAAATGCGCGTGGCGTTTGCAAACGAAAAGCCGCTCTTTCGCCGTGCGTGCCTGTCGGCGCTTAAACGCTTGGGGGTTACGAAGGATTATACCTTTGCGCATTTGGAAAGCTTATACGCGTTGCAATATTCCCAAAGGGGCGCGCGGTGCGACCTGCCAAACGGGGTTACGGCATGCAAAGAAACGGACGGTTTGCGTATTTTTTACGCGTCCGATATACCCGTGCTTCCCCCTGTGCCTACCATAAGCGCACCCTTTTTGGAAGGAGAATTTGACGGGGGCATGTATAAGGTGAGCGTTTCTAAAACGCCACCTGCTACGGGAATTGCCTTGCGCATTGACGGGGATAGTATTCCCAAAAACGCCGTATTCCGTTTTCGTCAGGACGGCGACGAAATCCAAGCGTTTGGCGGCGGTACAAAAACCTTAAAGAAGTTTTTTAATGAAAAAAAGACGGACGTAAAACAGCGCGCGCATTTGCCGCTGATTGCGGCGGATAAGGAAGTATACGTCGTTTGCGGCGTGGATATATCCCGAAAATGTATGGTTACGGAAAACACGAAAACCGTCTACTATATTACGATAGAAAAAGCATAAAACGCAACCGATTATTCGGTTGCGTTTTTGCGTAAGCGGATATATTCCGCGCCGTTTTTCATGGTTACACCGTGCGCTTTCGCCATGGCGGAAAGAGTTACCGCCTGATAACCGTTTTCGTATAATTTAGGCAGTAATTCCTTGACGGCGTCTACCGTGTTTTGCTTGCTGTCGTGCAATAAGACAATCGCGCCGTCGAATGTATTTTGCAGGACGGATTGCTGTATTTCGTCGGGCGTTTTGCCTGTCCAGTCTAACGTGTCAATCGTCCAGTTGACGATAGGCACGGGCAAAAGCGCTTTCCATTCCCGTTCAAGCTTGCCAAACGGCGGACGAAACAGGTGTCGGTCTTTCCCGTCAAGCGTTTGCAACAGCGCGTCGGTTTCGTTGAGCTCACGCCACTGTTCTTGGGTGGATAGAGTGGTTAGGTCGGTATGCGAAAAGGCGTGGTTGCCAAGCTCCCAACCCATAGCGCAAGCGGCGGAAAGAGTGTGTTTGTTTTCGTTATGGATAAGCCGTCCGTTACAAAATACCGTTGCCGTCGCTATGCAATTTTCGTGCGTTTGATTAAAATTTGCGAATACGGCAAGCAGGTTTTCAAGCATGGATTGCGGCGCGTCGTCAAAGGTGAGCGCAACTAATTTGCGCGTTTTATCGATAGTGGAAATATCCACGTTAGAAACGTCCCATATCGGTTGTTGGGGTGTGGGCGCGCTTTGCGGCGGCAGCTCGGCAGGGAATATAATCGTGCTTTCCATATTCAAAGAAAGGTTGCTTTCTTGCGGCGAAGAGCAAGCGGAGAGAAAAAGTGAACAAAAAAGAAGGGAAAAAAGGACGTTTTTACGAAAAGTAGTCATATAGTTACCATGGGCAATTTTCTTTCTTTTTATAATTTTTGAGCTATTTTTCGCAAAAGAAAGAGATAAAAGAAGGGAAAAGGGGGTTGACAATTGCGCGCGGTTATGGTATACTGATATAGTAAGCTGTAAAAATTCCACGGTAGGCGGTTGTCGAAAAGATAAGCCGTTTGCATACTATGGAATATCCGTTTTCAAAAAGCGGAGAAAAAAACACATCGGGGAATGGAATGAATAGAGAAGAACAGCAGATCATTTCGGTATGTCAGCGTTTTGCAATCGTGGGGGAATATTGCCGTTACGAAGTAATCAATAGCGGACATATCAACACAACCTATCGCGTATATTTTATACGATACGGGGAAGAAAAGGATTACATTTTACAAAAGATAAACACCTACGTTTTCACAAAGCCTGTGGACGTAATGGAAAATATTTCGGCGGTAACCGAATTCATTCGCGCGAAAATCAAGGCGACGGGCGTAACGGCAAAACGCAGCGTACTGCATTATGCGAAAACCGACCACGACGAATATTATACCACTATGCCCGACGGCGGTTTTTGGAGATGTTGCCGCTATATCAACGGCTCGGTGTCCTTTACGCAAACGGACGATTTGATGATTATCGAAGAATCGGGTAAGGCGTTTGGGGAATTCCAAAACTATTTAATCGATTTTCCTGTGGAAAAATTGCATATTGTTATTCCGCATTTCCATAACACCGTTATGCGGTTTGACGCGTTAGAGCAGGCGGCGAAGGATAATTTGGCAGGTAGAGCAGGCGAAGTGGAAGACGTTTTGCAAGGCTATCGCGAAATTCGCGAGCTTGCCACCAAACCGTACCGTATGCAACGGGAAGGGGTGCTTCCTTTACGCGTTACGCACAACGATACCAAAACAAGCAACGTTCTTTTTGATGCGGAAACGCATGAAAAGCTTGCGGTTATCGATTTGGATACCGTTATGCCCGGGCTTGTTGCGTTCGACTTCGGCGACGCCATTCGCGTGGCGGGTTCTACCGTAGACGAGGACGAAAAAGACCTTTCTAAGGTTGCGTTGGATTTGGAAAAGTACGAAGCGTTCACGCGCGGATTTGTCGGTATGGTCAAGGACACCGTTACGGACGAAGAAAAACGTTCGTTGGCGCTTGGCGCAATCGCCATGACGGCGGAATGCGGCGCACGGTTTTTAACCGACTATCTCAACGGGGATAAATACTTCCGTATTCATTATCCCGACCAAAATTTGGCGCGGGCGAAGTGTCATTTAACTTTGACGCAGGATATGATTGCCAAGCTTGACCAAATGCAAGCGATTGTGGAAAAGTACTGTAAATAACAAACAAACGGAGCAGCCGTAGCTGCTCCGTTTTACATTTTATTCGCTTTGAATAACGCCATCGTAATCACGCCGATATTGCCGCCGATAACAAGTCCGATACAAAGCCCCAGCCAAAACATAGTTTTTCTCCTTTTCTTTTTAAGGAGTATTCCCCCTTTGATGACAAAATATGCAAAAAAGATAAAAAAAGTTCTTTACGTGTTAAGGAACTTTTTTTGTATGCCAAGGATATACTGTATGCAGGAGGGGTTTATGCAAGTTTGTTTCGTCAGCCGCGGTGGACTTCGCGCCTTTGCGGAAGCGTACGTTGGGGAGAAACCGCCTGAGCTGTTTGTGCTTGGGTTTGCGGATAACGGGGAAGTGAGCTATGAAAAGGAACTCAAAGGGGAAACGGGCTTTTTCGAAACGGCTGCCCGTTTTTCCAAGCGCGTGCAATCGGTGGTTGTGTGCGGTTGTATCACCGAAACGTTAGGGCATAGGCGTAAATCGGTGTTGGTGGCGGAAAATGGCAAGCTGCTTGGCGTTTCGGATATGCTCCACGCCGTAGACGGCGAGCTGTCCGCAGGCGCAACGGCACGGGTGTATTCGACAAAGGCAGGGCGAATGGGCATTATTGTCGACGAAGATTTATTATTCCCCGATATTGTGCAAGCGCTTGGGGTGTGCGGTTGCGATTTTATCGTTTGTCCGTTTGGTCGGGCGGACGGGGCGCAAGGGGTACTGCTTCGCGCGGAAGCGTATTTATACGGCGCGCCTATTTTATTTTGCGCCGACGGGTATTGCGCGGTGGCAAACGTCAAAGGGGAAATGCAATTTGCTTCGCCCATTAGCCCTACGCAAACGGAATTTACTTGGAAAAAGGAATATCATTTGGTAGAAACACGGCGGCGTGGGAGAGTATGAAAAATGCGCCATTTATGGACAAACGGCGCATACGTATGCTTAAAATCCTGCATTTTTAATGTCGCGGTCTACGCTGCGTTTGACGTCGCGCGCGGCGATAGCCTGCTTTTTATCAAAGGTGTGCTTACCACGGCAAAGGGCAACTTCCATTTTAATGAGCGCGTCCTTAAAATACAGCTTTAAGGGCACAAGCGTATAGCCTTGACGGTTGATTTTTCCTACGATTTTGGCAATCTCACTTTTATGCAAAAGCAGCTTTCTATCCCGACGGGTGTTTTTGCTGGTGAACCCGTCCGTCTTTTCATAAAAAGCGATATGCATATTTTTGACAAACGCTTCGCCGCTGACGACGAAACAAAAGCTGTCGTTCATATTCACGTTGCCAAGTCGCAGCGATTTGATTTCGTTGCCGTCAAGCACGATACCGGCTTCGTATTTTTCTTCGATAAAATATTCAAACGAAGCGCTTTTATTTACGGCGATAATTTTCATACCTGTTCTCCTTCTTGGATTTTGCTAATCAACCGAAATTCCGTCCTGCGGCGTTCGAAGTCCACGTCGATAACCTTCACGCGAACGCGCTCACCGATACCGTAAACGGCGTACGTGCCGACAAGGCGTAACCTGTCGGGGTCAAACGCATACGTGCCGTATAAGCTTTCGATAGGAATAAACCCTTCAATGGTGTTTTCCAGCTCCGCAAAAAGCCCAAACGTAGTCACGCCCGATATCACAGCGTCGTATTGCTTGCCGATACGCTCACTCATGAACATGGTCTTATATAAATCGTCCACGTCCCGTTCGGCTTCGGTGGCGCGGCGTTCGCGCTCGGACGATTGATCGGCGGCTTGTGACACAAAATCTTTATACCGTATTGCCGTTTCTTCGTATTTCCCGTGTAAAATTTCCTTGATAATGCGGTGAATACACAGGTCGGGATAACGCCGAATAGGGGAAGTGAAATGACAATAGCAAGCACTTGCTAAGCCGAAATGCCCCACGTTTTCATGGGAATAGCGCGCCTTTTGCATAGAACGGAGCATCACGCGGTTGAGCACGGAAAAGGACGGTAAGTCCTTAGCGGCGTCTAGTAAATTTTTATAATCGTAGGGTTTTACGTCGTCCACGTGCAAACGGGGTGTAAGCCCTAACGACTGCGCAAACGTTTTTAACGTATTCGCCTTTTCTTCCGTCGGTTTTTCGTGAATACGGTAGATAAACGGCGCGTCGATGGATTGCATATATTCGGCAACCGTTTCGTTGGCAAGCACCATAAACGCTTCGATAATCTCATGAGAGAACATGTGCGGACGGTCGGGGATAACGATTTCATTTTTCTCAGATAAGAAAATTTTCGCTTCTTTAACGTCCAAAGCCACGTTTCCGCGCGCCGCTCGGCGTGCTTGCAAAATGCGGGTTAAGTCGGCGAAAAGCCGTACCTGTTCTATAACGTCGGCGTATTGTTTACAAGCTTTTTCGTCGCCGTCTAAGATAAGCATAATTTCGTCGTACGTCATTTTATGCGCCGAACGGATAATGCCTTCAACAATTTCACTTTTGGTAACCACGCCCTTGTCGTTTACGTGCATAATGCACGAAAGGGTAAGCCTGTCTTCCCCTTCGTTGAGCGAACAAATGCCGTTGGATAACGCTTTGGGAAGCATAGGCAGTACGCAATCGGGAAAATACACGCTCGTGCCCCGTTCATACGCTTCTTTATCCAAAGCGGAACGGGATAAAACGTAATGGGAAACGTCGGCGATATGCACGCCAAGGATATACCCGTCGTCCGTTTTTTCAAGGTGTACGGCGTCGTCGATATCCCGCGTATCCGCGCCGTCAATGGTGACAATGCGCTGCTTTCTAAAATCCGTCCTACCGAGCAAATCGCTTTGCGTAATGCCGCGGCGTTCTTGCTTTTGCGCTTCCTTTTCCACGTGCGCAGGAAATTCTTCCCGTAAGTTGTAAGAACGGATAATCGAAAGCTCTTCCGCGAAAAAGTCGTTTTCTTCGCCAAGCACTTCGATAATTTTACCGCCGGGGGATTTGCCCTTGGGATAGTCGGTGATTTTGGCTACCGCTTTTACGCCGCTAGGAATTTGGTGGCAATCGGATAAAGGAATATAAATATCGGTGGAAAAGCGTTTTTCGTCGGGAATAAGATACCCTGCCCGTCTATCGCGGCGAAACGTGCCGACGACGCTTGTATATCCACGCGAAAGGATTTTGACGACGGCGGCTTCGTTGCCTTCTCTGCCTTCGACGCGGCAAACAAGCACGCTGTCCCCGTGCAACGCGCCGTATAAGCGGTTGCGTGAGATAAAGAAATCTTCCCCGTAACGCTGTTTATCGTCGGGGATAAGGAAAGCAAAGCCGCGCTCATTCCCTGAAATAACGCCTTTAATGAGTTCAAGCTGTTCGGGCGTACCGTACCTGCCGTTTTCGTCGGCGTATAAAACGCCGTCTTGGATAAGTTCGGTTAAAAGGGAAAGCAGCCTGCCGCGTTCGCGGTAGGGGATTTGCATTTGTTTACAAAGCTCACCAAGCGTTTTGCCTGCAAAATTTCCGTTTTCAAATTCTTGTAAAATGCGCTGTTTTGCGCCCATGGGATACTCCTTGTGAATAAAAAAGGCGGCTTTACCAAGCCGCCGAAAGTTGTGTAGTTGTTATGCCGCCCAGAATACGGGGATTTGAAGTACGTAGAAAACGATAGCAAGGACGATGAGAACGGCAAGGCAAATCCACGTCCATTTTTTCATCTTCGCTTCAATCGATTTTCCTTTGTTCTTACCGAAAAACGTTTCACTTGACCCGCCCAACGCGTCGATACCGCTGGAGTTGCTGGGTTGCATTAAAACGAGCACGATAGCTACGAGCGCCGCAATGCACATCAAAACGATCATCGTGGTATTCAAAATACCGTGGATTACTTCGTGCGTGGGGCTCTTATAAGTAAAATCGGCAGTAGCCAACAAATTGATTACATTAAACATTTTGTTTCAATCCTTTTCCAAAAATGCGTTTTTATTCAAAATACTTATTGATTATAGCATACTTACGAAAAGAACGCAAGTATTTTTGGCGCGGTTTTGGTAAAATTTTTATTTTTCGCGGCAAAGCACCAAGCTTTGCCGCTTCATTTGTGCGTTCTTATTTGATAATCAGCGTTTTACCCGTCATTTCCTTGGGTTGGGCTACGTTCATCATATCCAAAAGCGTGGGCGCAAGGTCGGCAAGTACGCCGTCGTTGCGCAACGTAACGTTTTTCAGTTCGTTGGAAACAAGAATAACGGGTACGGGGAAGGTGGTGTGCTGCGTGAACGCCGTTTCACCG
>JAZTWF010000006.1:0-5427 GCA_045635725.1 Candidatus Scatosoma sp.
CGTGCCTAAAATTTCGGGAATGACTTCGTTGGAACGGCGAACGAGCACACGCGAGCCTATTTTTACGCCCTTGCGCACGATATCGCCGTAATTGTTTAAGGTGGCGCGCGATACCGTTGCGCCGCCAAGCTCTACGGGTTCAAGCAGGGCAAGGGGGGTTAATTTTCCCGTTCTTCCCACCTGCCAAATCACGTCTTTAAGCAGGGTAGTCACTTCTTCCGCTTCAAATTTATACGCCATTGCCCAACGAGGGAATTTATCGGTAGAGCCCATTTCTTCGCGGAGCGCACTATCGTTGACCTTGATAACCGCACCGTCGGTGAGCACGTCTATTTCGCGGCGTGCCTTTTCAATATGCGATAACGCGGCAAGCACTTCTTCGCCCGATTTGCAAACGCAAAAATACGGGAATACCTTGAACCCTTCTTTGACAAGAAAATCGTGCGCCTGCGTTTGCGAAAGCAGTTCGCCTTCGCTTTGGTAATTGACGTCGTAAAAATAGATATCGGGCTTTCTTGCCTGTGTGATTTTAGGGTCAAGGTTACGGATTGCCCCTGCCGCCGCGTTACGGGCGTTTTTCAAGGGCTCTGCCGCCGTTTGGTTGTACTTTTCCAAAACGGATAAGCGAATAACCGCTTCGCCGCGTACTTCCAACGTGCCTTGATAGGATATCTTCATGGGGAAAGAACGAATGGTGAGTACCTGCGCCGTAACGTCTTCCCCGACGACGCCGTTGCCGCGCGTCGTCGCGCGGACAAACTCCCCTTTGTCATAAGTAAGACAAACGGTAAGCCCGTCGAATTTGTATTCTACGGTGTATTCGGCGTTTTTGCCGCCTGCTTTTTCCACACGGGTGATAAACGCGCGGACTTCGTCTTCGGTAACCGATTTATCCAAGCTAAACAGCCGCGCAATATGCGTGTGCTTTTCAAAAGCCTTGATAGGCTCGCCCCCTACTCTGCGCGTGGGGCTGTCGGGATATACTTCGCCGCTTTGTTCTTCTAACTTTCTAAGTTCGTCGTATAAGGCGTCGTATTCCTTGTCCGAAACGGTGGGCGCGTCGAGTACGTAATATTCGTATGCCCATTTGTTGAGAATGTCTACCAGTTGGCGTTGTCTGTTCATAGTAGCGTTTCCTTTGAAAAGTAATCGTGAATAGGTCGGTGGGGTTAAACGTTGCTTGTTTGAAACGAAAAACGGTTCAAATGCGGGCAAGACAAGAAGGGCGCGGCTTGCCCGACGGAAGTTTACTAAGCGTAAACGCGCAAGGGCAAACGCAAGCCCGACGCAGTATTGCGAAGTATTTCAAGCGTTTTTGACTGTTAGAGGAGCAAGGTTGGCGGTCAACTGCTTAATCCCCAAATTTTCGAAGGCGATATCTAAAATGGTGTTCGCCCCTACGCCGCGCACGTTCACGATTGTGCCTAAACCAAACTTGGGGTGCGAAACCTTGACGCCCGTTTTGAAAACGGTAAGGTCCTTGGTTGCGCCGACAATCTTGGGCGCAGGCTTGCCTACGCCGCCGTAGGTAAAGCCGCCGTCTTTTTTGGGCGCGCTTGTGCGCGTACCGTAAGAACTGCCATAGGTCGAACCATAGGTATTCCCATACGAAGAACCGCTGTTCCACGTGGAACGGGAAACAGAAGAATTTTCTCTTGCATAATCTCTTTGATAGCCGCCGAAATTACTTCTTTTACCGCCGTAATTATCGTTCGTCTTATACCTGCCCCCCACGTAAGCGTCGTTTCCAAAGCTTTCGGGGTCGTCGTAATCGGAGTAGCCCATAGGCATACGGCGCAGCTCTTTAGGGAGTTCCACTTCGGAAGAAAGCTCTTTTAAGAAACGGGAACGGGCGGTAGGTTCTCTCTTGCCGTATAAATAACGGCTTTTCGAACGCGTAAGCCACAGCCGTTTTTTGGCACGGGTAATGGCAACGTACATCAAACGGCGTTCTTCTTCCATATCGTCGTCGCTATCCACCGCACGCGAAACGGGCAGGATATTTTCTTCCAAACCGCAAATGAACACGCCCGTAAATTCCAAGCCCTTTACCGAATGCACGGTGGCAAGGGTAACGTAGTTGCTATCGTCCATTTCGTCGGTGTCCGAAGAAAGGGTTACCTGTTGCAGATAATCGGTAAGCGTTGCGCCTTGGTTCAAGCGGCAATACTCTTCTACCGAATTGACAAATTCGTCGATATTCGCGCGTTTATTGATACTTTCGTCCGATTCGTCGGCGTACGCTTCGCGCATTTTCGTGTCGGCGATAATGTTTTTCACCAGCTCGTTGACGGGGAGTTCTTGGCTTTGAATAATCCACGTTTTGACAAGATTTCTAAAATCCAGCAGCTTTTGCGCCGTAGCGGAAGAAAAGCCGAGCTCGTCCAAATCACGCAAGGCGGCGTATACGGATATTTCGTTTTGGAAAGCGTAATTTTGCAGCGTTTCCACCGTTTTTGCGCCGATTCCGCGCTTGGGAAAGTTGATAATACGGGTAACCGCTTCGCTGTCAAAGGGGTTGTTGATTAGGCGTAAATACGCCAAAAGGTCTTTGATTTCCTTTCTTTCGAAGAACTTAAAGCCCCCGAAAACCTTATAGGGAATGGCGTCGGCGGTGAACTCTTGTTCGAAAGAACGGGTCAGCGCGTTCAAGCGCATTAAAATGGCGAAGTCGGAATAGGAATACCCCCTATCCACCAAACCGCGAATGGTTTGCGCGATATAGCGCGCTTCGCCGCTTTCTTCTTCCGATTCGTACACCTTGGCGTGTTCGCCGTCTTCGTTTTCCGTCCAAAGCGTTTTATCCTTGCGCCGTCCGTTGTTTTTAATAACGGTGTTGGCAAGCTTTAAGATATGCTTGGTGGAGCGATAGTTGCGCTCTAATTTGAACACCTTCGTGTCCTTGAAATCCTTTTCAAAGTGTAAAATGTTTTCGAGCTTTGCACCGCGCCAACCGTAAATAGACTGATCGTCGTCGCCAACGGCAAACAGGTTTTTATGCACGGACGCAAGCAGCTTGATAATTTCGTACTGTACGGCGTTGGTGTCTTGGAACTCGTCCACGAGTATATAGCGGAATTTACTGCCCAAATACTCTCTAACTTCTTCGTTTTTGCGGAGCAATAAACGCGTTTCGTTTAACAAATCGTCAAAATCCAAAGCGTTATTTTCGCGTAAATGCTTTTGATAGCGGTTATACACCTTGGTGATTTCGTCAATCTCTCTTTCCCCTGCGTATTCTTCGGCGTAGCGTTCGGGGTCAAAGCCCAGCATTTTGGCGTTCGCTATGTGGAATTTCACCGATTTGAGTAATTTTTCGTCGTCAAAATCACATTCTTGGAAGGATTTTTTGATAATGTTATTGCGTTCGGTTTCGCTGTAAATAGAGAAGTTAGAGCTTATCCCCACTTCGGCGGCGTACATACGCAAAATGCGCACGCACATGCTATGAATGGTGCATACCCACGAAGACGAAACGTCTACGATAGCCGAAAGACGTTCTTTCATTTCATTTGCCGCTTTGTTGGTGAAGGTGATTGCCAAAATCGCCGAAGACGGCACACGTTTTTCTTCGATAAGATAGGCAATACGGGAAGTAAGCACGCGCGTTTTTCCACTCCCTGCCCCTGCCAAAACCAAAACCGCCCCTTCCGTTTGCAGAACGGGGCGTATTTGTTCGTCGTTTAATTTGTCAAGCAATTCCGTCATTTGTATCATACTATTTATTATACCATATCCGCGTTATTTTTGCAAGCCCCTTAGGGGGATAAATTCACCCGTTTTTATGCAAGCTGTCAAATTGACATTCCTTTCTAAAACGCTCTAACGCGCGCAGGTATTTTTCGCTGAGCGAAAGGGTATAGCGTTGTTTTTCTTCATACGAAAGGGTGTCGTAATAGGGCTTGTCCGTCAATCTTCCGATGGCGTCGCTGACTTCGCCTTCCGCAAGGAGCATTTCCTTTACGCGTAAATAGAACTCGTCTTCCTTTTTCCCTGCGATTTGGCGTGAGATTTTCTCCGCGAAAAAACGCCCTGCCTTGCTTTCGTTGACACCCAGCTCTCTTGCTTGGTCAAGCTGCTCTTTTAACTCCTGCTCACAATCCTTCCAAAACCCGTTTTTCACGCGCAATTTCGCCAGCCTTGCTTCTTCGCGAAAACTGCGCGTATGCGCCGTACTGCTTTCTTTCGACATACTTATACTCCCGTTTACTTTATTCGTTCTTTTGCTTCTTTTTCCTGTTTTTTTCGACATTTGTAAATGAAAAGAGCTCACATACGTGAGCTCTTTTGTGGTTTAGTTTCTGCTTCTCTTTCTGGCAGCTTCGGACTTCTTCTTTCTTCTTACGGAAGGTTTTTCATAGAATTCCTTCTTTCTAAGATCACCGATGATACCGTCGCGAGAACACTTTCTTTTGAAACGGCGCAATGCGCTTTCAACGTTTTCGTTTTCTCCTACTTTTACCGTAGACATACTTTTTCACCCACCTTTGCCGATGCGTTTATTGATTACCCGTTAATTATAGCAAGTTTGGAAAAAGGTGTCAAGTCTTTTTTCGCCGTTTTTTGCCTTTTACGTAAATTTTTTAGCGATTTTTTAGCTTACTCTTTCAAAGTCTTCGGCAGGGTGCTTACACCAAGGACAAATAAAGTCGTCGGGCAAAGCCCCTTCGTGCGTGTAGCCGCAAATTTTGCATACCCATTTTTCCCCTGCTTGCGGCGGAGCGGCTTGAACCTTGGGTTTGACGTTGTTTTGGTAGTATTCGTAGGTAACCGAAGGTTCGCTAGAAAGCGTTTTCGCTTCGGTAACTTCCGCTACAAACAGCGTATGCGTGTCGTAATCGTAATAATCGACTACCTTTGCCGAAAGTACGGCGTTTGCGTGTTGGGGTAAATAGTATAAACCGTTTTCCGTTTGGGGATATTGCGCCCCTGCGAATTTGTCGGTATCTCTACCCGAAACAAACCCGAATTGTTTGTAAATATCAAACGGCGCGCTTTGCGTGAGCACGGAAATATTGCATATACCCGTTTTTCTCAAAAGCTGTTCGGTGTAGTTGGCTTTATTGACGAAAATGGTGATACGCTTGGGCGTATCGGTAATCATCATCACGGTGTTGACAATACACCCGTTTTGCTTCTCCCCATCCGTCGTCGTTAAAACAAACAGACCGTACGTGAGTTTGTACATGGCTTCTTTTTCAATCATGATTATTCTCCTTTTGATAAAAAGCGGTTATTTTTTTGCCCTGTTTGGAAAGTAAGAAAATAGGTGAATAAGTCGGTAAGATTAAAGGTTTCTCGTTTGGAATGGGAAAACGGATTAGATGCAAGCAAGACAAGAAGGGTGCGGCTTGACCGCAGGGAGCGTACATAGACGTACGTGACCAAGGGCAAACGTAAGCCCGACGCAGTATTGCGAAGGATTTC
>JAZTWF010000007.1:0-1612 GCA_045635725.1 Candidatus Scatosoma sp.
ATACGGAGTGCGAAGCACTTTTTACCAAGCAATACGTTACCACCGTAAGCAGAGTTCACGGAAATAATCGTGTTGTCTTCGGGGAAGTGCATGATATATCTCTTTTCGGGATTTACGTCGCACTTTGCGTGGAAACCTTTAACGAAGTCGCCGTCTGCGCCAAGTTGGTCAAGGCACATTTTGCCTACTCTCGTCATGATCATCATGTTGAGAACAACGTAGATGGAGTCGGTGATTTCGATACCGATTTTAGAGAAAGGCGAACCTACAACGCCCATGGAATAAGGGATAACGTACATCGTTCTGCCCTTGTAAGCGCCTTTTGCGATTTCGTTTACCATAGCGTAAGCATCTTTGGGTGCTTTCCACTTAACGATGGAATGAGCAAGTGCGTCCTCTTCGTTTTCGCAGCAAATAAACGTTCTGTCTTCTACACGCGCAACGTCGTTTTCTGCCGTTCTGTGATAATAACAGCCGGGAAGCTTTTCTTGGTTGAGTTTAACGATTTCACCCGTAGCGCAAGCTTCTTCGCGCAATGCATCTCTTTGTGCATCGCTGCCGTCAATCCAAACGACTTTGTCGGGTTGAGCAAAAGCTTCAACGTCTGCAACGAATTGAAGAACTTTCTTGTTGTTGGTCATGATATATCTCCTTATGAAATAATTATTTTTTAATGAAACGGAACAACGCGCGGTCTTGCGCCCTTTGTTCACATTGGCGTGAAAGTAAAAAAGCACTCTCTCCACCAAATAGTATTATAACACAAAAAAAGCCGATTGTAAACAGTTTTTTTGAAAAAAATTACCATTTTACACAATTTTCACGGGAATTTTTACGCCACGCATAAAAAGCTTTTCCCTCTCATTACAGTTTGGCTTTTTTCTACTCTTTTATACAGTGGCGCGTTTCCACGCAAAAACACACAAAAAATATATCCATTTTTCCGTTGACTTTTACGCAAAATATAGGGGCAGGTGCGGGTTGAATTATTTTCAACGCGTACCTGCCCCCTTTGTTTATAAAAACTCCCCGCCTGCTTATCGCACGCGGGGAGTTTGTTTTTACCTTTTTATTCGATTACATTAACTTGAATGTCCACGCACAAGGTTTCCCATTGAACACCGTTCCACGTTGCCGTAATGCTAACAACGCCCGTACCAACGGAATTTGCCGTAATTTCACCCGTTTCCGAAACGGATACGCTACCCGTCGCAGCATAATCAAATTCCGCATTGGTATATTTCGCACCGTTGTACGTAACGTAAGGCGTCAGCATCAAGCTGTCCCCTTTGAAAATTTGCACCGTTTCGGGAAGGTCAATATTCAACAAGGGAATGTAGCCGCTGTTGATAATCGTTATCGTACAAGACGTTTCATTTTCGCCGTCGCTTACGTATACGGTTACCGTACCCGCCATTTTGGCAAACACGACGCCGTTTTCGTCAACGGTCAACCTTTCGGGATTGCCCGAACGCCAAGTCAACGTTTTGCCTTCCGCATTTTGAAGAATGAGAGGCGTGCTTTCGTAAATTTCCAAGGATACGTTTTCTTCGGTGAAGAAAATCGAAGTCGGATCGTAGCCATGTCGTTCTGTGAGCCAAGGAGTTGGTGA
>JAZTWF010000008.1:0-6108 GCA_045635725.1 Candidatus Scatosoma sp.
GTTACTTAACTCCACACAAAAAAAGGGACGGCATTTTTAGCCGTCCTTTTTGTGGTGGAGCTAAGCGGAGATTGGCATAGCCAAAGTGTCGTCGGCGACCAACTTCTCGAACAACATTTGCTTAACCGATTTCGCCTCCTCGCGCGAACCGCTGATAATTCAGCCATCGAGCGTTACTTAACTCCACACAAAAAAAGGGACGGCATTTTTAGCCGTCCTTTTTGTGGTGGAGCTAAGCGGATTCGAACCGCTGGCCTCCTCGTTGCGAACGAGGCGCTCTACCAACTGAGCCATAACCCCATGTGCAAGTCATATTATATATTATTTTCTTATCTTTGTCAACGATTTTTTATCCCTTTTATAAAAAAATATCCACTTGCCCTATCGCAAGTGGATAAATTTTTTACGCTTTACTTTTTACCTTCATTAATCTTACAACAGCCGCGCGTTCGTTTTCGTCCAGTTTATCCTTAATGTACTTAATCGTTTCTTCAAGCTGGGGAATCATGACGTATTCCAACGCATTGACGCGGCGTTTATTTCTTTCGATTTCTTCGGCAAGCATACGCACCGTCTTTTCCGTTTGCGCAAGCTGTACCATTTTCGGAAGCAAGATAGACGCCTTTTCCACCGAATAGTCCGCTTCGCCTGTGATTTCCGAATAGGCATACGGCAAGCCTTCCGCGCGCTTTTCATTGACAAGCCGCACCTTCGGCACGTCCACGCCCATTACGCTTTCCGTTTCACATTCCGCCGTAACGGCTACGGACGGCATGGAAAACGCCGTTTCCGCTTCTTCGGGTGGCGTAATGCTCCGTGCAATCGTAAACAGGCGCAGTACGTTAGAAAGCTCCTGTTCGACGTCTTCGCGCAGCTGTTTGGCTGTACGTATGATTACCGAAAAACGCCGAATCATTTCGTCCGACTTATCTTTCAGCAATTTATGTCCGCGTACGGCGGTAGCAAGCCTACCTTTCAGCTTTTTCAGCTCCATACGCGTAGGATTTACGTTAAGCCTTGCCATTCTCGTCTCCGTCTAAATATTTTTCGATATACGCCGTGCGAATACGTTTCAATTCGCTTCTGGGCAATATCTTCAAGAGTTTCCAACCAAGCTCTAACGTTTGTTCGATATTTCTATCCGTCGTAAAGCCTTGATTGACGTATTCCTTTTCAAACGCTTCGGCAAAGCGTGCGTACAGCTTATCCACGTCGGAAAGCGCCGCTTCGCCCAAGATTGCCGAAAGTTCTTTGGCTTCTTTACCGCGTGCGTATGCCGCGAACAGTTGGTTCATAGTGTCCGCATGGTCTTCACGGGTTTTTTCTTTACCGATACCCTTATCTTTCAAACGGGACAGCGACGGCAAAACGTCGACGGGCGGATTAATACCGCGTTTATACAAATCACGCGACAAGATAATTTGTCCTTCGGTGATATACCCCGTTAAGTCGGGAATGGGGTGTGTCTTATCGTCTTCGGGCATAGTAAGGATAGGAATTTGCGTGATAGATCCTTCTCTACCGCGAATACGGCCTGCACGTTCGTACAAGCTAGCAAGGTCGGTATACAAATACCCGGGGTAACCGCGACGTCCGGGAACTTCTCTACGCGCCGCAGATACTTCACGCAAGGCTTCGGCGTAGTTGGTGATATCCGTCATAATAACAAGCACGTGCATACCCTTTTCAAACGCCAAGTATTCCGCGCAAGTAAGCGCCATACGCGGCGTGGAAATACGTTCAACCGCAGGGTCGTTGGCAAGGTTGGTGAACAGCACCGTTCTCTCTATCGCGCCCGTGCGTTTGAAATCGTCTACGAAATATTGCGCTTCTTCAAAGGTGATACCGATTGCGGCAAATACAACGGCAAACTTACAATCGCCGCTGCGTACCTTCGCCTGACGGGCGATTTGTGCGGCAAGCTCCGCATGAGGCAAACCGCTCATGGAAAACACGGGCAATTTTTGTCCGCGGACAAGGGTATTCAAGCCGTCGATAGCCGAAATACCCGTTTGGATAAATTCGTTAGGATAATCGCGTGCCGCAGGGTTGATAGGCTCGCCGTTGATATCCATTTTCTTTTCGGGAATAATCGGCGCGCCGCCGTCGCGGGGATTGCCCATACCGTCGAATACTCTACCCAACATATCCTCGGAAACGGCAAGCTGTTGGCTATGCCCAAGGAAACGCGCTTTTGCGCCCTTGATTTGCAAGCCCTGCGAATTTTCAAACAACTGTACCACCGCTTTATCGCGGTTGATTTCCAAAACCTTACCTTGGCGGAGTTCGCCGTTTGAATTAACGATATCCACAAGCTCGTTATACTTAACCCCTTCTACACCTTCGACGACCATCAAAGGCCCTACGACTTCGCGAATGGTTTTATATTCCTTAAACATCGTCGTTACCCCCTTGTGCAAGCGCGGTAAGCTCCGCTTTCATGTCCGTTAAAATGCCGTCGAACTCGGAAAGATTTTCTTCTTCGATATACTTTGCTCTACCGATTTTTTCTTTGCAAGGGCTGGCTAAAATATCGTCCAAATCGGCGTAATTTGCCACCGCTTCCCCTGCCAAGCGGTTAAATTCGTAAATGAGCTTTAACAGCTTGAACTGCTTTTGCATGGAAGTGAAGGTATCCACTTCGTGGAATGCGTTTTGGTGCAAGTAGTCTTCGCGAACGATTTTCGCCGTTTCCATAGTCAAACGGTCCTTCGACGAAAGCGCGTCCATACCGACAAGACGAACGATTTCGTCAAGCTCCGCTTCTTCTTGCAAAATGGTCATAACAAATTGACGGTACTGTAAAAATTCCGCGCCGATTTGTTCGTCGTACCATTCTTTCATTTTATCCGCGTAAAGCGAATAGCTAATCAACCAGTCGATTGCAGGGAAGTGGCGCTTATACGCAAGCGACGCACTCAAGCCCCAAAACACCTTGACGATACGAAGGGTTGCCTGTGCAACAGGCTCACTCAAGTCACCGCCCGGGGGCGATACTGCGCCGATAGCGGTTACCGAACCCGTACGGCTTTCACTACCAAGCAAGCGAACGATACCTGCACGTTCGTAGAACTCCGCAAGACGGGAAGAAAGATATGCGGGATACCCTTCGTCGCCGGGCATTTCTTCGAGTCGCCCGCTCATTTCACGGAGCGCTTCCGCCCAACGGGACGTGGAGTCCGCCATGATCGCTACGTTATAGCCCATATCGCGGAAATATTCGGCAATCGTGATACCCGTATAGATAGACGCTTCACGCGCCGCAACGGGCATATCCGACGTGTTGGCGATAAGCACCGTTCTCTTCATCAAAGGTTCGCCCGTTTTCGGGTCTTTGAGTTCGGGGAATTCGTTGAGAACGTCCGTCATTTCGTTGCCGCGTTCGCCGCAGCCTACGTAGACGATAATATCCGCGTCCGCCCATTTGGCAAGCTGGTGTTGTACGACTGTTTTTCCGCTACCAAAAGGCCCGGGAACTGCCGCCACACCGCCCTTAGCAATAGGGAAAAGCGTATCAATTACGCGTTGCCCCGTAACCATGGGTTTATCGGGGGAAAGCTTTTCGGCGTACGGTCTGCCTTTACGCACGGGCCATTTACGGAGCATACAAACGTCCTGTTTGCCCTTTTCCGTTTGGATTTGCGCCACCGTTTCTTCAATGGTGTATTCCCCTTCGGCAATAGAAAGCACTTTACCGAATACGCCGTTAGGGACTAAAATACGGTGTTCGACGATTTCCGTTTCGTTGACGATACCCAAAATATCCCCTTCCCGTACGGTGTCGCCTACCTTTACCTTGGGGATAAACAGCCATTTCTTTTCTCTATCTAGATTGTTGACGGAAACGCCACGGGAAATACGGTCGCCATACTTGAAATAGAGTGCCGTCAGGGGGCGTTGAATACCGTCGAAAATACCCGTAATCAACCCCGGAGCAAGCTCTGCGGAAAGCGGTTCGCCCGTAGAGTATACGTCTTCGCCCGGGCCAAGCCCCGACGTTTCTTCATAGACCTGAATGGACGCTTTGTCTTCGCGAAGTTCGATAATCTCCCCGATTAGCCCTTTATCCGAAACACGGACAACGTCGTAAAGCTTGGCGTCCGCCATGCCTTCGGCGATAATCAACGGACCGGAAATTTTTACCGTCTTACCTGTCATAATATCTCCTTTATGCGTCTATTTCTAAACGCCTTTTTTCTTAATCGTTGTGGAATAAAATATCCACGCCCAAAGCGCGTTCCATCGCGCTTTTTAATACTTCCATACCGTACCCGTTAGAGCCTGTGCCCGAAGGAATACTCAATACCACGGGATAGGGTTCTTCGTCGAAACGTTTCAAAAATTCCGTCAAAGGGCGCGCCAAATCTTCGGTAAGGAAAATGATTTGATATTCCTTGGCGACTTTACGCAAAATATCCCGCGCTTTTTTTTCGTTATCGGCAGGAAAGGTGTCTACCCCCGCCGCCTTAAATACCATGATACCGTCGCCGTTTCCGACGATTGCCGTCTTTCCGATCATAGCCTTTTCTCCTTTATATGGCGCGCAAACGACGCTTGATTTCCTGTTCGGAAAGCCCTGCCGCCAAGCATACGAATACTACGCGGACGTTGATACATTCCGCCTTTCTTCTGTACACGTAATACAAGAACGGTTCGCTGTTTTTCAGCTCGTATTTCCTTGCGGTAAAATATGCCGTGTCGTAGCCGTCGCGGATTTTTTCCGCTTCCGTCATAGGCAAGCCCTTTTCTTTTGCTAAAAGACAAAGCTTAACGAAATCGTGATACGGCGTGTTTATAAACGCTGAACTATCCGCGTTAAAGAGTGTGGAAAGCGTTTCCACCGAAAGCGTGCCGACGGGCAAATATTTTTCCGCCGCCGTTTCCTCGTCCGTTTGGCGAAGCGCCGTTAAAATATTCGTCATATCCGCTTTTGTTTTCAACAGTTTTTTTAATACGCCTTTGCATTTCGCCGTTTTTTGCAAGTGTCTATACAAAGCCGCTTGGAATATTTCGCCCACCTTTGCGCCCGAAGGCTCTTCTTGCAAAAGCGCCGTTGCCGTTTCGCAAGCGGTTTTAAGCTCCGCTACGTCTTTGAGCGAAGAAAAATCTCCGCTTTCTACGCAGGAACGCAATACGTCTTTTTCGATAAGTCCGTCAGGGAGCAGCATTTTGTCCGCGTTTTCCCCTAAATACGCCGCTTTGACAAGCGCTTTGGCGTTGTGGAAATCACGCGGAGACAAAAGATAAGACGCTTCCGCTTTGGAAGGCGCGTATTCGCGAATAAACGCGTCGAGCCTTTTTTCTTCTACGGCAATGAGCTTTTCGTAATCCACGCTATCAATTGCCGTTTCCGCGCCGCCGCCGAAGCCGCTTTCGACAAGCATGCGAAACGCTTCCCTTTCGCTCAGTTCGCAAAGGCGGTATATTTTATCTTTCAATAAATATTTTTCCCGCGCGGCGATTACGCCCGTGGTATACGTTACGTCTATCGTCTTTGCCATACCCTAACTCCCGTATATTACGAAAACAACGCTCTTGCAAGCTGTGCTTGATATTCTTCCTTATCCGCCGCAAGCAACGCGCCGAACGACAAGTCCTTATCGGACACCTTACCGATTAAGCGCAAGCCCCCGTCGATATCCAACGTTTCCATGGATACGCGCAGCTTTCTTTGCGCTACGATAGGAAGGTTGGCTATTTCCTTTGCATAGGCAAAGTTCGCCGCAAAATACACGGCGTCGCCTTCTTCCGCATACGTAGCCAAAAGGGTAGAATATAACTGCAAACAATCTTCCTTGGAAAGCGTTTTTAATCTTTCCAAAGCAAGCCTGTATACATTATCCACCGTCTTACCCTTTTCGGCGAGCAAAATCTTCGCGCTTTCCAAGCGCGCATCCGCTTCGCGTTTTTCCAAAATGGCTTTTACCCGTTCTTGCACGGTATTTTTCGTTTGCTTACGCGTAGTTTCCGCGCGTGCGGCTACGTCGGCAAGGAGTTTTTTCGCCTTGTCGTCCGTTTGCGCAAGTAGCGTATCCGCTTCTGCTTTTGCATCGGAAATAATTCTTTCGATTATCGGTTGCATAACACTTAATTAAAGCAATGCCGCTA
>JAZTWF010000009.1:0-12306 GCA_045635725.1 Candidatus Scatosoma sp.
GCCGTTTTAGAAGCGTCTATCTCTTTAACGGACATTTCCGAAATCGACCTGTTAATTAAAAAAATGCAGGGGGATAGGCGGATTTATTCCGTCCACCGCACGACCTAAAAAAACGGTTGAAATACTTCGCAATACTGCGTCGAGTTTGCGTTTGCCCTTGCGCGTTTACGCTTAGTAAACTTCGTCGGGCAATCCGCACTCTCCTTGTCTTGCTCGCATTTGAACCGTTTTTCTTTCCAAACGAGCGACGTTTAATTCCAGCACATTGATTCACTTATGCAAATTCTCACCATTCCCCCGAAAATGTTTGCGTCCAACACCTACGCAATCACCAAAGACGGCAAAACGGCAATCGTTATCGACCCGTCGTCGCCCCGTATCGAAACGGAGCTTTTGCGCCGCGGTCTTACCCCCGTTTGCGTACTGCTCACCCATTGTCATTTCGACCACGTAGAAGGCGTTCCTGCCTTGCAAGCGCAGGGGGCAAAGGTATACGCTTCGGCGGCGGAAAAACCGCTTGCTTGCACCAAAGCGGACATGGCGGCGTTTTTCGGCGCGCCCCAAACGCGGTACACCGTCGACGAAACGTTTGAAGATACGGAAATCAAAACCATTTGCGGCTTACAAATCCAAGCTTTGCTCACCCCCGGACACACCCAAGGCAGCGTTTGCTATCGTATCACCGACGGAAAAGAGTGTGCGCTCTTTACAGGCGATACCTTGTTTGCAGGCAGCGTAGGCAGGACGGACCTGCTCACGGGTGATGCTGCAACGCTAATGCAAAGCTTAAAAAAACTCAAAAATCTTTCGGGGGATTATCCTGTTTACGCAGGACACGGCGAAGAAACCACTTTGCAAAACGAACGGGAGTACAATCCCTTTTTACAGGACTGATTATGCAGCTTATTACCAACTGTTCTTTTTTGGAAAACGAACTACTCGACGCGGCGCGTTTATTCAAAAACCGTCCGCAAACGATAACGCACTCTTACAGTGAAAAAGGGGGCGTTTTTTATAATACGTTTGATGTCGACGGCGAAGCGTTTTTCTTTGAAGATAGGGGGCAGGTATTTAATGAACTTGATTATAAGCGGTTAGAACGCCGTTTTGCCAAGCTTCGTTTGTACGAAATTTTAAGCGGTAAATACGGCGAAAAAATGCCTTGGGGCGCGTTGACGGGCATACGGCCTACCAAGCTTGCGTATACCGAATTAGAACAGGGAAAGGACTTTATTCCGCTCTTTGAA
Organism: Candidatus Scatosoma sp.; assembly: GCA_045635725.1. Classification (GTDB taxonomy): domain Bacteria; phylum Bacillota; class Clostridia; order Christensenellales; family Borkfalkiaceae; genus Scatosoma. The sequence goes on from JAZTWF010000009.1 coordinate 1,248, forward strand.
AACATGCACGTTTGTCAAGAGAATATCGCTTTGGTACAAACCATTTTGCAAACACAAAAGGGGATATACGAAAAACGCGACGGCAATACCGATTTGTTTGTATCCCTGCCCTTTTGCCCTACCAAGTGCGCGTACTGCTCGTTTATCACCGCACCCATTGAAAAGACCCGTCATTTTTTAGACGAATATATTACCTGTCTACAAAAAGAAATCCTTGGCGCAAACGATTGTATCGGCAACCTTCGCAGTATGTATATCGGCGGCGGAACGCCGTTCGCGTTAGATACGCCCCATTTACAAAAAGTGCTTGCCGCGCTTGCGCCCATGAAGGAAACATACAATCCGCAGGTGGAATACACGGTAGAGGCAGGCCGCCCCGACGTCTTTTCGGAAGACAAGTTACAACTACTTAAAGACTACGGCGTTACCCGTATTTGTATCAATCCCCAAACCTTTTCGGACGAAACCCTGCGCTTGATAGGCAGGAAACACACCGTCGCCGATTTTTATCATGCCTATGAAATGAGTGAAAAGTACGGCTTTTTGGTGAATATCGACTTGATTGCAGGATTAGAAGGGGAAAGCGCGGAGCAGTTTGCCAGCGGCGTACGCCAAGCCGTACAAACGGGCGCGGATAATATCACGGTGCATTGTTTGTCCTTAAAATCGGGCGCAAAGCTCAAAGAAGAAATGTCCTATATCGAAAACGATAGAATATCCGAAATGGTCGGGCTGTCGCGACAGCTGCTTTCGGAAAACGGATATTTGCCCTATTATATGTATCGGCAAAAATATCAGGCGGGGAATAACGAAAACGTCGGTTGGACGAAACCGAACAAAGCGTGTGTTTACAATATCGACGTCATGGAAGAAACGGCGGATAACTTAGCGGTGGGAGCAAACGCCATTTCCAAGCGCGTAAAAACGGCGCAAGGGTTGATTACTCGCTTTGCTACGCAAAAGGATATCCCCACGTATATGTCGAATATCGATAGCATTATAGAGAAAAAACGTAAATTTTTCACCGAATAATATAAAAAAAACGGAAAACGGGCTAATTTTAATTTACATTCTAATAAGAATGTGGTAAAATAATACTAACGTGCGCCAAGAGAATCGAAACTCCACGTTTCCCTTAGCGTATCGGGATAAAATTCCATAGGAGGATAAAAACAAATGGAAAAGAATGAAATCATTGCAAAATTCGCAACGCACGAAGGCGACACCGGTTCGCCTGAAGTTCAAATCGCTTTGTTGACGCAGCGTATTAACCACCTCAACGAACATTTGAAAGAACACAAGCATGATAACCATTCCCGTCGCGGCCTTTTGAAAATGGTCGGTAAACGCCGTGGTCTTTTGGACTATCTTAAAGATAAAGATATCGAAAGATACAGAGCGATTATCGAAGCGTTGGGTTTGAGAAAGTAATGCAAGCGCGAAAGGGGCGGGTTTGTTTAACTCGCCCTTTTTTATGCGGACAAGCCATAGCTTAACGAAATTTCCCGTTTATTTTCAGGCGAAGTAAGCGGACAAGAACAATAAAGAATTGAAGAATAAGGAGAATTAAAAACAATGCCACTTTTAGAAAACAGCAGAGTATTCAAAACGGATTATGCGGGGAAAGAACTCGTAGTAGAAATCGGTAAGTATGCCGAACAGGCAAACGGCGCATGCTTGGTTCGTTGCGGCGACACCGCGGTAAACGTAACGGTATGTATGTCCGAAACGGCAAGAGAAGGTATGGACTTTTTCCCTCTTTCCGTAGATTACGAAGAAAAAATGTTCGCTGTGGGTAAAATCCCCGGCGGCTTCAAAAAACGCGAAGGCAGAGCGTCGGATAAGGCAATTTTGACCAGCCGTTTAATCGACAGACCTATCCGTCCTTTGTTCCCGAAGGGAATTTTCAACGACGTTGTCGTGGTTGCTACCGCGCTTTCCGTTGATCCCGACATTTCGCCCGAACCTTTGGCAATGGTCGGTTCGTCCATCGCACTTTCCATTTCGGATATTCCTTGGGCAGGCCCTACGGGTTCGGTTGTCGTAGGCTGCGTAGACGGTAAATACGTTATCAACCCCAACGTAGAAGAACGCGCAAAGAGCACCATTCATCTCAACCTTGCCGGTACGAAAGACGCTATCTTAATGATTGAAGCAGGCGCAAACGAAGTTACCGACGCGGAAATGGTTGGCGCAATCATGTACGGCCACGAAGAAATTAAAAAGGTTTGCGCATGGATTGAAACGATTGCGGCGGAAGTCGGTAAACCCAAGAAGGAAATGGAGCTTTACCGTATTCCCGAAGATTTGGACGCAGCGGTTAAGGCGTACGGTTACGATAAATTGTATGCAGCGCTCGACACGTTTGACCGTCAAGAACGTCAAGCTCGTCAAGCGGCGGCAGAAGCGGAAATTATCGAACACTTCGCGGAAATCTATCCCGACCAAATGCGTGAAGTAAAAGATTCCATTTACTATATTGTAAAAGGTATCGTCCGCGCGAAGATTTTCGACAACGGTATCCGTCCCGACGGCAGAACGCTCAAAGAAGTTCGTCCTATTTGGTGTGAACACGGCGTATTGCCCAGAGTACACGGTTCGGCGGTATTCACCCGTGGTCAAACGCAAGCGCTTACCACCTGTACGCTTGGTATGCTTGGCGAAGCGCAAAGAATGGAAGGGCTTGACGAAGAAGAAGAAAAGAGATATATGCATCAGTACAACTTCCCCGGCTATTGCACGGGCGAAGCAAAGGCATTGAGAAGCCCCGGCCGTCGTGAAATCGGCCACGGCGCTTTGGCGGAACGCGCACTTGTTGCCGTTATCCCCAGCCCCGAAGAATTCCCGTATGCAATCCGCGTGGTGTCGGATATCATGTCGTCCAACGGTTCGTCGTCCATGGCTTCCGTTTGCGGTTCGACTATGGCTCTTATGGACGCAGGTGTTCCCATTAAAGCGCCTGTTGCAGGCTGCGCTATGGGTCTTATCAAAGACCCCGAAACGGGCAAGTACGTTATCATGACGGATATCCAAGGTTTGGAAGACTTCCTTGGCGATATGGACTTCAAGGTAGCCGGTACGGAAAAGGGTATCACCGCTATCCAAATGGATATCAAGATTAAGGGTATTTCCGAAGAAATCATGCTCGACGCTATCGCGCAAGCGCAAGACGCTCGCCGTCATATCCTTGGCAAGATGCTTGAATGTATTCCTGCGGTAAACACCGAACTTTCCGAATACGCACCCAAGATTGTTACCTTCAAAATCAACCCTGAAAAAATCGGTGACGTCGTTGGTAAACAAGGTAAGGTTATCAACAAGATTATCGAACAAACGGGCACGAAGATTGATATCGAAGAAGACGGTACGGTTTGTATCGCTTGCTACGGCGATATCGCTAATGCAAACCGCGCGAAGGCTATCGTGGAATCGATTGCGCATGACCCCGAAGTGGGCGACATGTTTGTCGGCGTAGTCGTTCGTATCCTTTCCAAGGTTGGCGCATTTGTAGAATTTGCTCCCGGTAAAGACGGTATGATTCACATTTCCAAGCTTTCCGAACAAAGAGTAAATCAAGTAGAAGACGTACTCAATATCGGCGATAAGGTTAAAGTGGAAATCATCAAGATCGGCGAAAAGGGTATCGATTTGCGCTTGCTTGAAAAAATGGACTAATCCAAACAAAACAATAAAAACGCTCCTATGTAGGGGCGTTTTTTGTCGATTATTCGCTTGGAAGAGTGAAAACGGTTAAATTCCGCTTGCGCTTGCCCTGTGAAAAGTTGACAAAGCTTTTCAAGTATAGTATAATGAAAGCGGAGAAACAAAGATGTCAAAATATTCCATTATCGTACCTGCCTATAACGAAGAAAAAACGCTGCGGCTGTTCTATGACGCCGTAACGCCGCTTTTTGATACTTTGCAGGAAGACTACGAAATGATTTTCGTCAACGACGGCAGCACCGACGGCACGCAAACTGTTTTAGAAGAGCTTGCAAGGCAAGATAATAAAGTCAAGGTTTGCAGCTTTTCACGCAATTTCGGTCAGCAAGCCGCACTTCTTTGCGGTATGGCTGAGTCTTGCGGCGACGCGGTGATTGCCATGGACGCCGACCTGCAAGATCCGCCCGAAGTAGCTTTACAGATGATTGAAAAATGGAAAGAAGGGTATGATATCGTGCACGGCAAACGCCGTAAACGCCGCGGCGACGGCTTGTTCAAAAAGGCAACCGCAAGCCTATTTTACGGCTTTACCCGTAAAATTACGGGCTTAGATTTGCCCCAAAACGTAGGGGATTTTAAGCTGTACAGCCGTAGAGTGGTGGATACGTTGCTTTCCATGAACGAACATGATAGACTGCTCCGCGCGCAAACGGGTTGGGTTGGCTTTAAGCAAACGTTTGTGGAATTTGACCGCCCCGAACGGGTGGCAGGCTCTACCCATTACACCGTCAAGAAAATGGTGCGCTTGGCGCAGGCTGGGATATTCCCCAACACCGAATACACGCTGACCTTGCCTATCAAGCTTGGGCTTTTGCTTGGCTTTTGCTCGGTGGCTTGCTTGATTACGTTTATCGTGCTCTCTTGTAGCGGTATCGACTTTGGTGGATTGACGGCTTGGCTGTTCCCGTTTATCGGGGCACTTGTTTCTATCCTGCTTGTATGCCAAGGGCTTGCAAATATGCACACCGCCATGATTTATCGGGAAGTGCAAAACAGACCCAAATATATCATAGACAAGCGTATTAATTTTGATAAATAAGCATAGCATGTATGCGTTGAACGAAAAAACACGGACACAGGTCCGTGTTTTTTAATATTCGTCGGTAATCCCAAGCCAAAAGTCCGCAGAGATAGAGAAGGCTTTGGACATTTGCCGTAAAATGTCATACCCAGGTTTGGCTTTACCCTTAATCCATTCGCTTACCTGACTTTGTTTTACGCCGATAATATCGGCAAAACGCGTTTGCGTTAAATCGTTTTCTTTTAGAAAGTATTTTAAGATATCCTTAAATTCCATGCCTTTCCTTGTAACCCTTTTTTTATATTGTCGCACCGCTATCGTAGGGAAAACGTGCGATACTGTCTTTTCGTTATGGTCTTTCACTACTTCTTATACGCGTTTATCACTCCTTTATTATATAGAATTTTCTATAAAAAAATAAAAAATATAGAAAATTCTATATTAAGCGCTTGACTTTTGGTTTTTAATGTGTTATTCTATATATAGAATATTCTATATTTAGGGACAAATCCATGATAAAGAAAGATAGTCATACCGTATCCGTTCGGGTGGAGAAACCGCAAACACAAACATCTACCCGAACGGATATAAAAAGCGGGGAAGTGCAGCCGACGGCGCAAGCGCCTATACAAATGCATGAAAGGGGAACACAATGCTCTACGCCGACGGAAACAAAAAGCAAGCAAAAGGAAACGCCGTTGTTTTGTATCAACAACGGGCGTATTCCAAGCGGAGTGTTTTCTCCCTTTGAAATTGCGGCGGAAGCTATGAAAATTTTCCGCAAGAAAAAATAAAGCCACGGAAATATCCGTGGTTTTTATCTTACTTTCTCGTGGACAGCCATACCATAAGCACGGAGATATCCGCAGGGTTGACCCCCGATATCCGTCCGGCTTGACCAAGGTTAAACGGGCGCACCCGTTCTAACTTTTCACGCGCTTCCAAGCGCAAGCCTAAAATTTGATTATAGTCGATATCCGCAGGCAACGCCTTGTCTTCCAAGCGTTTTGCCTTTTCAATTTGCTCTAAACCCTGTTTAAGGTACCCTTCGTACTTGACGGTGATTTCCGCCGTTTCGATAACGTCCTTCGAATATTCGCCGTACAAGTGAAAATGCGCCATGATATCCTTTAAGGGGATAGAGCGTTTGAGCATATCGGCGCACGAAACGCCGCCGCTCGGTTGGTCGTAGCCGTAGTTTTTCAAAAACTCGGTTGCTTCCTTTTGCGGAATACGCTCACGCATTTTCGCAAGCAGTTCTTCATATTTTTGCTTTCTTGCAAGATAGCGCTCGTATCGCTCTCGGGTAACCAAGCCGCAGGCATAGCCCTTTTCCGTCAAACGGAAATCGGCGTTGTCCTGCCGTAAGCAAATACGGTGCTCGGCGCGCGAAGTCATCATACGGTACGGTTCGTCCGTGCCTTTGGTAACAAGGTCGTCAATGAGTACGCCGATATACGCTTCGGCCCTACGGAGCACAAACGGGGGCAGTCCGCGGAGCTTTAACGACGCGTTCAAGCCTGCGATAAGCCCTTGCGCCGCCGCTTCTTCATACCCCGAAGTACCGTTGATTTGCCCTGCGGTGTACACGCCTTCCACCTTCTTAAATTCCAAAGTCGGTAAAACGTCCAAGGTATCGATACAATCGTATTCGATAGCGTAGCCGTAGCGCACGATATCGGCGTTTTCCAAGCCTGCTACCGACGCATACATAGCGCGCTGTACGTCGTGGGGCATGGAAGTGGAAAGCCCTTGCGCGTAAATTTCCAAAGTATCCGCGCCTTCGGGTTCTAAGAAAATTTGATGCCGTTCCTTGTCCTTAAAGCGTACCACCTTGGTTTCAATCGACGGACAGTATCTCGGACCTGCCGATTGTATCGTTCCGTCGTAGAGCGGTGAACGATCTAAATTTTCCATGATAATTTCATGCGTGCGTAAATTCGTGTACGTAAGATAGCAGGGGAGCTTGTTTTCAGGCGCTTTGTCGTGCATGAACGAAAATGGATAAATATCCGTATCCCCGTTTTGAATTTCGCACTTGGAAAAATCTACCGTACGCCCGTCCAAGCGCGCAGGCGTGCCCGTTTTGAAACGGCGCACGTTGAACCCGATATCGATTAGGCTTTGCGTTAAGTGGTTGGCGGGGGCAAACCCGTTGGGCCCCGATTTTTGTACAACGTGTCCTGTAATCGTTTCGCCGTTCAAGTAAACGCCCGTACACAAAATAACCGCTTGGCAGGTGATAATACCGCCGTACGTTGTTTTCACGCCCGTACATTTCCCGTTTTCGACAAGGATTTCAGCCGCTTCGGCTTGGATAATACGCAAATTTTGAGTGTGTTCTAACACCCGTTTCATTTCACGGTGATAGGCGTTTTTATCCGATTGCGCGCGTAAAGACTGCACCGCCGCGCCCTTGCCGACGTTGAGCATACGGATTTGCAACGCCGTTTTATCGGCGTTAATCCCCATTTCCCCGCCAAGCGCGTCAATCTCGCGTACCAAATGCCCCTTTGCCGTACCGCCGATAGAGGGGTTACACGGTAAAAAAGCAATGCTGTCTAAATTGAGCGTCAAAAGGGCGGTGTTTATTCCCGTGCGCGCCAAAGCAAGGGCAGCTTCTACGCCTGCATGCCCTGCGCCCACAACCACCGCTTGCGCGGCATATTCTAAAAAAGTACGTTCGTTTGCGTTCATATTCTTTCCGTAAATGTAACGGCGGACTTCCGTCCGCCTGTTTTTATTGTTTTAATACGATATTTTTGATATCGTCGATTTCTTTTGCAATGTGATCGTTGAGCTTTTCCAACTTTTCCATTTTATCTCTTGCGTACATAATGGTGGTGTGGTCTCTCCCCCCAAGCAGCTTCCCGACGGAAACAAGCGGCAGGGAAAGCATTTCGCATAACAAATACGCGCAAATTTGTCTCGCTTTGGCAAGATCGGCTTTTTTGCCCTTGCCTAAAAGGTCTTCTTTCTTTTGCTTGAAGTACGAACATACCGCCGCAATAATTTTGTCGGGCGTAACGTCTTCCTGTTCTTGATCTTCATTCACCGATTCGTTCAAGGCAAGCTTGGCAAGCGGCATGGTAATGGGTTCTTCGTGCAGCTTGCTTGCGAAAATCACCTTCGTCAATCTACCTTCCAGCGTACGTACGTCGTGGCCCGAATTTTGCGCCAAAAACTCTAATACTTCGTCGGGAACGGAGCACTTTCTATCCAAAGCCTTTCTCTTTAAGATAGCAATTTTCGTTTCGGTGGAAGGGGGTTGAATATCGGCAATCATACCGCCTTCAAAACGGGTGCGAAGCCTGTCTTCCAACGTCGCGATTTCCTTAGGCGAACGGTCGGACGTGAGCACGATTTGCTTGTTTTGCGCCGACAGCTCGTTAAAGGTATGGAAAAGCTCTTCTTGCAGCTGCATGCGCCCTTTTAAGAACTGCACGTCGTCTATCATAAGCACGTCCACGTTGCGATAATGCATACGGAAGTTTGCACCGTTCTTTTGCGTAATCGACGAAATAAACTCATTCAAGAAGTTTTCGCAGGTGGTATACAGCACCTTCTTTTCGGGAGTATTTTTGGCAATCTCATTGGCGATTGCGTGCATTAAGTGCGTTTTCCCAAGCCCCGATTCCCCGTAGATAAACAGGGGGTTAAACGTTTCGCCGGGAGCTTCGGCAACCGCTTTTGCCGCCGCGTATACAAACTTATTCCCCGGACCTACGACAAACGAATCGAAGGTAAAGCTCTTGTTGATAGGGGACGGCAAAAATGCGTCCAACGCGTCCTCGCTTTCGTCCAACGTAAAGGTGGTACTGCCGTCGACGACGATACGGAAATCGCTAACCCCAAGCTCACACTTTTTAATGGCGTCGCGGAGCTCTTCGCCGTGTTTGTTGACAAGCACGTTTGCGCCCATATCCGAATGGGCTTTGAGCACTAGCTTACGTCCGATAATATCCACAGGCTCTAACGGCTTGATAAACGTATTATAAACGGCGGGCGAAAGAATATTTTGCACCCGATCTCGAATTTGTTTCCAAACGACTTGAAGCTGTGAATTTTCTGCCATAACTTTATCCCCTGTCCGTAATTATTTTTCTTTTGTACGCACTATAACTTGAAATTTCTAAAATTATTTGATATAATTATAATACAAAACGCCGCGAAAAGAAAGCAATTTTGGGCGGTCTTTGCGATATTTATGAAAATAAAAAAATTATTTCTTGAAAATTTCAGAAATTACGAAAGGGAAACGTTCGCCTTTTCAGACGGCTTAAACGTATTATTCGGCAAAAACGCGCAGGGGAAAACCAACTGCGCGGAAGCGGTGTTTTACCTTTGTACGGGCGCGTCGCTCCGTATCCGCCATGATAAACAGCTTATCAAAATGGGCGAAGATCACGCCTATATCCGCGCGGAAGCGGAAAACCGTTACGGCAACGTAACGGTGGAAGCGAATATTTTCGAAAATAAACGTGAATTGCGCGTCAACGGCAGTAAAATCGCCAAAAATGCCGACCTAATGGGGCATATCAACAGCGTATTTTTCTCCCCAGGTGAGCTGCGTTTAATCCAAGACGGGCCCGACGAACGCCGTCGGTTCATGAACGTTTCCATTTCCCAAACTTCGCCTGCCTACTACACCGCGCTTTTGCGGTATAATAAGATACTTGATCAGCGTAACGCGCTCTTAAAAAACCCCGATTTTTCCTTGGTGCTCGACACCCTGCCCGTATGGGACGAACAGCTTTGCCGCTATGCGGCAACCGTCGTGAAAAAGCGCGCGGAATTTATCGCCAAGCTTGCTCCGTATGCCAAGGAAATGCACGCCTATCTCACCGATAACGCCGAAACGTTAGAAATTTCCCCCGATAAAACGTACGAAGGGGACGAAGTTGAAATTGCGCAGCGTTTACAAAAACGGCTTGCAGGCGCGTATGAAAAGGATATCCGCTTGGGCTTTACGACGGTTGGGCCGCACCGCGACGATCTCACCGTGTACGTCGGCGGCGTCGAAGCCAAAGCCTACGCTTCGCAAGGTCAAACGCGTACGGCGGCGCTGTCTATGAAGCTTGCCGAAGTGGAAATTTTCAAGGAACTATCGGGCGAACCGCCCGTACTCATTTTGGACGATGTCATGAGTGAGTTAGACCTGCCCCGCAGAAAAAAGCTGCTCCGTCTTGTCCGCGACAACCAAACCCTGCTCACCTGTACGCACGCCGAAAGGGTACTTTACGGCGCGGAGTGTAATAAAATCCGCATAGAAAAAGGAAAAATTAAAGAATAATTCATACGCTCCGTAGCGCAACGGAGCGTATACTTTTTTTTAGGCTTGCGTATACTAAAAACAGCCACCCATGTATGCGTTTACCGTACATAAAAAAGGAACGTACCATGTTAAAACGCTTGCTTATTTTCATTTGTTCGACGATTCTTTCGCTCGTCGTTTTTTTCTATCCAAACGGCATATCCGCTAAGGCGCAACCCCTTGAATGGGCGCGGATTTCTTCCTATACCACCTACTACCAAACGGAAGATAAAAACCGCTGTGAAAACATTGCTATCGCGGCGGAGCTTATCGACGGCGTAACCATTCAACCGTACGGCGAATTTTCCTTTAACCGCACCGTCGGCCGCCGAACGGCGGACGCAGGCTTTCGCCAAGCGAAAATTATCGTCGGGGGAGAGTACGTTTTGGGTGTAGGCGGCGGCGTTTGTCAGGTGAGTACTACGCTGTATAACGCCGCTATCAAGGCAGGGTTAGAAATCACCGAATTTCACGCCCATTCCCTTCGGGTGGGGTACGTGCCGCCGTCGCGCGACGCCATGGTGTCTTCGCAGAGCGATTTGTGCCTGCTTAACCCCCACGACGTACCCGTTCGACTTCGGGCGCAAGTGGGCGACGGGTATATCCGCGTATGCTTTTACGGGGAGACCAAGGTGGATAGGTTGGAAATCGTTTCCCAAGCGCTTGCGGAAATTGCACCGCCGCCGCCCGTCGTCAAGGAAGGGGAAAAGGAAGAAATTCTCCGCGCGCCCAAAAACGGGCTGAAAAGCCAAGCCTATCTTGAACGCTATCAAGGGGAGCGTTTAATCAGCCGAAAGCTGCTGCGCACGGACGAATATCGGCCCATACAGGCGGTCATCGTCAAAAAAATGGAAAATCCGCTCAATTAAATGCGCTTGAACGCTTGTTTTTTTCTACGAAAAATGTTATAATAAAACCGTATAAAATCGGGAAAAACAGCTTTTGATGAAATTAGCGGTTTTTTCTTTGCGCAAAGGCAGGTTTCACATGGAAAGATTACA
>JAZTWF010000010.1:0-6929 GCA_045635725.1 Candidatus Scatosoma sp.
TCCGTACCGCTCACGGTAAAGGCGTACACGCTCCTTGCCCAAAAAACGGATTACCCTTTGCACCTTGGCGTCACCGAAGCAGGTACGACGGAATCGGGAATTGTCAAAAGCGCGGTGGGAATCGGCAGTTTGCTGTTAAACGGGATTGGGGATACCATTCGCGTATCGCTCACCGACGACCCTGTAAAGGAAATCGGCGCGGCAAAGCTCATTTTGCGCTCGTGCGGGTTAGACGAAGAGTATGTAGAAGTCGTTTCCTGCCCTACCTGCGGACGGTGCTGTTGGGATAGTATGGGGCTTGCCGATAGAGTAACGGAATTTGTCCGTCCGTATAAAAAGAAATGCAAGCTTGCCGTTATGGGCTGCGTAGTCAACGGCCCCGGGGAAGCGAAGGACGCGGATTTGGGGATAGCAGGCGGCGACGGGAGCTGTTTGATTTTTAAGAAAGGTCAGCCGTATAAAAAGGTTGCCGCTTCCGTGGCGGAAGAAGAATTTTTTAAGGAAGTCAAGTTGCTGTTACATGAATAGAGTACAAGAATATCTCAATGAAATACGGGCTTTGGGCGGTATGAAAAACGCGATACTGTGCGGCATTACCGTTAGCAAACGGGAAAAGATTGCCGAATTTTTTCTTGTGACGGATAAGGCGTATACTGCGGCGGAAGAAACGCGCGCACGTTCCATTTCGCAATCGTATTTGCCCGACGGCTTTACGGCGAAAATGAAAATAGTCAAACGCGTACCCGATAAAGAAATTTTACAAAAGAAAATTTATCAGTTCGTCAGCGTGAAGTTCCCTGCGGCGGCGGCGTTTTTTGAAGAAAAAGACATTCAAGTGGAAATGCTGGAAAGCGGCGCGCATTTTATCATGGAAATCGCGTCCGGTCAGCAGCAGCTTTTTTCGTCGGGAAAGATACTCGACGAAGTCAGCGCATATTTGCAAAGCGGTTTTTGCGGCACGTTTTACGGCAACGTGCGTATTGTGGAAAAGGAAGAACCCGACGCATCGCTTTTAGACGAATTGCCCGAAGCGGAAGAAACGGAAGATATCGAAATCCGTAAATTCCCCATTTTGGATTTTAAGAAGCTTGACGGGGCGGACGAAATCCCCAAAGAAGCGTTTTATATGGCGGACTGCCATAAAGCGGACGGCACGTTTGCCGTTTGCGGCAAAGTAACGTACATGGAAGAACGCCCGTATATCCGTCACAACGAAAAGACGGGCGAAGACGAAGAACGTATCCGTTTTTCGGTGACGGTAAACGACGGGACGGGGGCAATCCGTACCACGTATTTTCCGAAAAAAGCGACGTTGGATAAGGTACGCGAAATCCAAACGGGGGACGAAATCGTTATTATCGGCGCAAATGAAGAATTTAAGGGTAACCGTTCGTTCAAAGCGAATAAAATCAACTACGGACGTATGCCCGAAGACTTCGTTCCCGTGGCAAGAAAAGGCAAACCCGTACCTAAATTTTATCACGACGTATTCCCCGAAGAATACGTAGACTACACGCAGGCAGGGCTGTTCGATGCTCTTTCTAAACCCGCGGCGCTGACGGATAATATTTTCGTCGTGTTCGACTTGGAAACGACGGGCTTGAACAATCAACCCGCCATGGGTAAAATGGATAAAATTATCGAAATCGGCGCGGTCAAGCTTATCGGCGGTGAAATCAAGGAAAAGTTCTCCACCTTCGTGGCTTGCGACGAACGCCTTTCTCCCGAAATCGTCAAATTGACGGGGATAAACGACGAAGACTTAATCGGCGCGCCGACGATTGATAAGGCGATTGCGGACTTCTTTAAGTTCACCGACGGAGCGTTACTCGTTGGACATAACGTTATGTTCGACTACCGTTTCGTGGAATATTACGGTGAACAAAACCGTTATATGTTCGACAAAAAGACGTACGATACTATGACGCTTGCGCAAGAGCTTTTGCGTGGGGAAATCGCTAACTATAAGCTGAATACGATAGCCGATTATTTCGGATTTTCCTTTAATCACCATAGGGCGTACGAAGACGCTTGCGTGACGGCGAAAATCTTTATAGAGTTTATCAAACGCCGTGGAAAATTACCCTTGTAAAAAAAGTTGGAAAAAGCAGGGGTAAAACGCTTGCAAATTGTGGAAACTCATGGTATAATGTAGATACTTAATTATTCAGAAATGGGTATTGAGAGTGGCATGCGCCACTCTCAATCCTGTTATAAGGGGTAAAAACGATATGAAAATCAAACCCGTTGAAGAAATACAAAACGCGCTGCAACCCGTCGCGGACGAAATGGATATTGAAATCGTCGAAGTGGAATTTAAGCAAGGGCATTCGCCTGCGCTTACGGTGTATATCGACACCGAAGGTGGGGTGGATTTGAATACCTGTGAAAAGTTCCACCGCGCAATCGACCCCGTTTTGGACGAAGTAGACCCCACGTTTGGGGTGGCGTATACGCTCAACGTTTCCAGCCCCGGGCTGGATAGACCGTTAAAGACGGCGCGGGATTTTGAAAAGTGCATGGGCGAAAAGGTAGAAGTAAGGCTGTTCGCCCCCTTAAAGGGAAAGAAGTTTTTCGAAGCGGTGCTTGTGGGCTACGACGAACATTGCGTACGCTTGCAAGGCGAAAAGGAAGAGCTGAAATTAGAGAAGGCGAAAATCGCAAAAATCTGTCGTGCGATTGATTTCGACGGATTAGACGAAGAATAAAATAAACAGGAAAAAATAAACAGGAGAACACCAAAATGGAAAACAAGGAATTTTTTGCGGCGCTTGCCGATTTGGTAAGGGAAAAGGGCATCAGCGAAGAAGCGTTTATTCAAACGTTGGAAAACGCGTTGGCGTCCGCCTACAAAAAACAGTTTGACGGCGGCGCGGACGTTGCCGTAACGCTTGACGCGGAAAAGGGTACTATCGAATTTAAGGCTACCCGTTACGTCGTAGAAGAAGTGGTTGATAAAGACAAGGAAATTTCTTTGGAGGACGCGCAAGAGCTTGACCCTACTCACCAAGTAGGCGATACGATTGTCAAGACGTTTATCCCCAAGGACTTCGGCCGTATTGCCGCTCAAACGGCGAAACAGGTTATCCTGCAAAAATTACACGAAGCGGAACGCGACAACACCATGTCCGAATTCTCCGATAAGGAAGGGGAACTCATGGAAGGCGTTATCCGTAAAATCGACGAGAAAAACGTATACGTAGAACTTGGCGATAAGAAAATTGAAGGCGTTATGCCGCCGCAGGACAGAGTGCCTACCGAACGTTATAACGTCGGCGACAAAATTAAGGTATTCGTTAAGCGCGTAAAGAGCAGCGGTAAAAATTCGCAAATCGTCGTTTCCCGTACGGCGCAAGGCTTGGTAAAGAAGCTTTTTGAAGAACAAGTACCCGAAATTGCGCAAGGGCTTGTGGAAATCAAGGAAATCGCGCGTGAAGCGGGACATAGAACGAAAATGGCTATCTTCTCTAACGATACGAGAGTAGACGCCGTAGGCGCGTGCGTAGGTAATCGCGGCGCAAGAGTAAACGCCGTTGTCGAAGAACTCGGCGGTGAAAAAATCGATATCATTTTGTGGAATGAAGATCCGCTTGCTTTCATTTATAAAGCATTGTCCCCTGCAACCGTTCTCTCGGTTACGTTCAAGGGCGAACGCAGTGCAATGGCAATCGTTCCCGACGACAAGCTTTCGCTTGCCATCGGTAGAGACGGTCAAAACGCACGTCTTGCCGCTCGCTTGACGGGTTGGAAAATCGACGTGAAGAGCGCGTCTTCCCCCGAAGCTGCGGAAGTGCTTGCGGCTATGGAATCGGAAGAAACGGAAGAAGTAGAAGGCGAAGAATAATGAAAAAAATCCCCATGCGTACGTGTATTGCGTGCCGACAAATGAAACCCAAAAAGGAAATGCTCCGCGTCGTTAAAACGGCGGACGGAGAGATTTTCGCCGACCCTACGGGTAAAGCCGCAGGTCGGGGCGCGTATATTTGCGGCGCGGAAGAATGTATGAAAAAGCTGGGGGATAAAAAGCTGCTCCATAAAGCTTTTTCCACCGACGTTGCGCAAGACGTTTACAGCGACGTCAAGGAGAAGGGCGGTAATGATCAATAAGATACAAACGTATTTGGGATTTTGTATACGCGCAGGAAAGCTCGTGTACGGAACGGACAATATCGAAAAGCAAAAAAAGGGCGTTAAGCTAATCGTTTGTGATAAAGCTTTGGCTGAAAACGCGCTTGGGAAAATGGATAAGGAAGCAAAACGTTTTTCCTGTCCACTTCTGCTGACGCCCAAAGATACGTTAGGGGAGCTTTTGCATAGACCTGCCGTCAAGGCGGTAGGGATAAAAGACGAACACCTTGCCGCGGCAATCAAGACCGCCGCGGAAAACGAACCGACATTAGAATTTTATTCGGGAGGAAACGAATAATTTATGGCTAAATACGAAAACGTAGAAAAGATTTTGGATATTTTGGGTGACGCGCAGCTTGGCGGCTTGCTCAAAAACATTTCGTCCACGGAAAAAAATCTTTCGGAGCTTATGAGAAAGCTTTCCGCAATGGAAGCGGAAAAGGCAGAACGCGAAGCGGCGGAAGCAGCGGCGCGCGCGGAAGAAGAAGCTCGTTTGGCGGCAGAAGCCGCTAAGGCGCAAAAAGAAGCGCAAATGCAGGTAGAAGCCGAAGCCGCGGCGAAAGCGGAAAAGGCAGCGGCAAAAAAGACGGAAGAAGTTCAGCCTGCACCCGTAGAAGAACAACCCGCGGTAGAAGAACCTGCCGTTGTAGTGGAAGAAACGATTGCAGAAGTAGAGGTACAACAAACGGAAGAAAAGCCCGCGGAAAAACCCAAGACGTACGTTCCGCCTAAGACGGACGGACCGAGAGCGCCCCGTTATTTCCGTAACGGACAAGAACAAGGCGTATACGTGGCGAAACCCGGCGCGGAAGCACCCACGACGACGTTCCGTCCCCGTGCACAGGCACAAGGCGAGCGTCCCCTGCGTCCGCAGGGTCAACGTCCCACTACGGGCACGACGGGCGTTCGTACGCCCCGTCCTTTGTCGGGCGGCGCACCTATCGCAGCTCCGATAATGCCCAAAGAAGGCGGCAAGACGTTCTCTACGCCGGCAGCGAAGAAAAAGACGTTTGAAAAGACGTACACCGAAAAGAAAGCGCCTTCTAAGCGTGCGCTTGTCAAACAACAAGGCATGACGGTAGAAGATTTCGACGAAGATAAGAGCGGTTACAGAAAACTGCGTACGCCCAAGAAACAAAAGCGTCAAGAAATCCCTACCATTAAAATTGAGCACGCCGTGGTTACCACGCAGGAAATTCCTTTGAAGGTCTTGTCCGAAAAGTTGGGCGTTTCGGCGGTTGAGATCACCAAACGCCTGTTCAAGGAAGGCATTATGAAGGGGATTAACGACTCTATCGATTACGATAACGCAGCGCTCATGGCGGCGGATATGGGTATCGATTTGGAATACAAACCCGAAAAGACGGCGGAAGAAGTGCTTATGGACACGACGGCGGTGGAAGACGAAAGCAAGCTTGTGCTCCGCGCGCCCGTCGTTACCGTTATGGGTCACGTTGACCACGGTAAAACGTCCTTGCTCGACGCTATCCGTTCCACGTCCGTTACCAGCGGCGAAGCAGGCGGTATCACCCAAAGCATCGGTGCATACACCGTTACGGCAAAGGGCAAACAAATTACCTTTATCGATACGCCCGGACACGCGGCGTTCACGGCAATGCGCGCTCGCGGTGCGCAGGTAACGGATATCGTTATCTTGGTCGTAGCGGCGGACGACGGTATCATGCCCCAAACGGTGGAAGCGATCAACCACGCGAAAGCGGCTAACGTGCCTATCGTTGTGGCTATGAATAAAATGGATAAATACGAAGTCAACCCCGATAGAGTGAAGCAAGAGCTTGTCGAACACGAGCTTGTTCCCGAAGAATGGGGTGGCGATACGATGCTCATTCCCGTATCGGCAAAGACGGGTATGGGTATCGACGAATTGCTTGACGCTGTAAACCTTGTTGCGGAAATGCAAGAACTCAAAGCCGACCCCAGCCGCCCTGCGAAAGGTACGATTATCGAAGCCAAGCTTGATAAAGGCAAAGGTCCTGTGGCAAGTATTATCGTCCAAACGGGTACGCTTAGAACGGGCGATAACGTCATTTCGGGTACGACGATGGGTCGTGTCCGCGCTATGTTCGACGACAAGGGCCGCGCCGTAAAAGAAGCAGGTCCGTCTATGGCGGTTTCCATTCTTGGTTTGGAAGACGTTCCCAACGCAGGGGATAGCATTATGGCGGTCGACCAAGCGCTCATGAAGCAGGTACAGGAAGAAAGAAAGAACAAGCAACGCGAAAGCATGATTAAAGAACAAAGCCGCGTTTCGCTGGACGATATCTTCGCGCAAGTAGAAGAAGGCAAGATGAAGAACTTGAACCTTATCGTCAAAGGCGACGTACAGGGTAGTGTGGAAGCGGTAAAGCAATCGCTTGAAAAGCTTTCTAACGAAGAAGTCCGTGTAAAGGTTATCCATGCGGCGGCTGGTGCAATCAACGAAGGCGACGTTATGCTCGCCGACAGCGCAAACGCGATTATTATCGGCTTTAACGTACGTCCCGATACTAAGGCGAAGAAGATTGCGGAAAGCTCTAAGGTCGACGTAAGAAGCTACCGTATCATTTACGAGCTTATCGAAGATATGGAAGCGGCGCTTAAGGGTATGCTTGCTCCTAAGCTTAAAGAAGTGCTTACGGGTAAATGCGAAGTCCGTCAAACGTTTAATATTACGGGTGTGGGCACGATTGCAGGCTGCTACGTTATCGACGGTAAGATTGTCCGCGGCGGTAAGCTTCGTATCTATCGCGAAGATATCATGATTTGCGAAGGCGGTGTAAAACAACTCAAACGCTTCAAGG
>JAZTWF010000011.1:0-2393 GCA_045635725.1 Candidatus Scatosoma sp.
ACTTCGTCCTTACGTAGAAAAACTTATCACCAAAGCCGTAAATACCTATGCTGACACCATCGAATTCGAAGTAACGAAGAAGGACAACAAAGGCAAAGAAGTTACGGTAACCAGCGTTAAAGACGGCGCTAAAAAGCTTGCTGCTCGTCGTGCTATCATGGCGAAAACCTATGACTTGCAAGAAATCAAAGCCTTCACCGAAAAGAAGAGCGAATACAAGGCGAGAACGGCTGACATTCAACACCCCTTGATGGACAAACTCTTCAACGAAATCGCACCTAAATATGCGGCTCGTAAAGAAGAACTTGGTCAAGGTGGCGGTTATACGAGAATTTATCTTCTCGGCGAACGTCGCGGCGACGCTGCGGAAAAAGCAATCATCGAATTAGTATAATTGCTTAATCTTACAAACAATACCCGTGGATATTCCGCGGGTATTTTTTATTGCAATGCCGATAGCCGCGCTTGTGCTTAAACGTATCATTATCGGCAGTTTTGTCATAAAAACGCGCATACGTATACTCAATTTTGTTACATTTTGATACTACAAACGATTTGTTTTACAAATAAGAGAAAGTGTGTTATAATATAGATATACTTCCAAAGGAGAACGTACATGAAATCATTAAAAGAAGTATACCGAATCGGCAGCGGTCCGTCGTCTTCGCACACCATCGGCCCGGAACAAGCCTGTAAGCTGTTTTTAAGCGAGAATCCTGCTGCGGACAACTATTCGGTTGTCTTGTACGGTTCTTTGGCAAAAACAGGCGAAGGACACGGCACAAACCGCATTATTCAAGACGTATTGCCGAATGTAACCGTTGATTTTGATACGCAAACGGACGTTCCGCATCCGAACACAATGGATTTAACGGCGTATGTTGGGAAAAAATCCGTCGCGAAAATGCGCGTTTATAGTGTCGGTGGCGGGGCGATTCGCGTAGAAGGTAGGGAAGAAGTGCAAAAGGACGTCTATCCGTTGTCTACGTTTGCTGAAATCCGCGCGTATTGTGAAAAAAGGAATATGCGTTTATATGATTACGTATACGCTTGCGAAGAGGAAGAACTTCGTTCGTTTTTGCTGTCGGTTTGGACGGTTATGAAAGACGCGATTGCCCGTGGGATTACCAAAACGGGAACGCTGCCTGGTGGTTTGGACGTAGAACGTCGCGCGAAAATTTTGTTCGACGGAAATATGCCTAAGGAAAGCGCGGAAACGCGTGAAAACCGCTTGGTTTGTGCGTATGCCTTTGCGGTTGGCGAAGAGAATGCTTCGGGTGGAGAAATCGTTACTGCGCCCACGTGCGGCGCTTGCGGCGTTTTACCTGCCGTATTGTACTACGCACAAGAGCGAATGGGATATTCCGACGAAGAAATTTGTAACGCTTTGGCAACGGCGGGATTAATCGGAAATCTTATCAAAACCAACGCGTCGATATCGGGCGCGGAATGCGGCTGTCAGGCGGAAATCGGCAGCGCGTGCTGCATGGCAACGGCGGCTTTGAGCGAGCTTAAAAATATGTCGTTAGGGCAAATTGAGTACGCTGCCGAAGTGGCAATGGAACACCATTTGGGACTGACGTGTGACCCGATTTGCGGGTTGGTGCAAATTCCTTGTATCGAACGGAACGCGGTGGCGGCTATGCGCGCTATTAACGCGTCGTCGCTGGCCTATTTCTTGTCGGACAGTAGAAAAATTTCTTTTGATTTGGTTGTAAAAACTATGTACGAAACGGGAAAAGATTTGCGCAGACCCTATCGAGAAACGGCGGAAGGCGGTTTGGCAAAGCTGTATAAAAAGTAAAAATGTGGCAGGCATGTATGCGTTGAACGCAAAAAATGCCACGCAAGAAAAAAAATTAGATTTTTTTTAGAAAATTACTTAAAAACCGCAAAAAAACGCTTGACAAAAAATCGGAAATAGATTATTATATACAGGCATTGTTTAAGTGCATCTTTTGGTATGGCCCAATAGCTCAGTTGGTTAGAGCGCCAGCCTGTCACGCTGGAGGTCGACGGTTCGAGCCCGTTTTGGGTCGCCAA
The DNA here is from genome assembly GCA_045635725.1 of Candidatus Scatosoma sp. Taxonomy (GTDB): domain Bacteria; phylum Bacillota; class Clostridia; order Christensenellales; family Borkfalkiaceae; genus Scatosoma. The sequence continues at coordinate 2,044 of JAZTWF010000011.1, forward strand.
ATATGCCTTGGTAGCTCAGTCGGTAGAGCAGCAGACTGAAAATCTGCCTGTCGGTGGTTCGATTCCGCCCCAAGGCACCACCAAAACGGTGCGCCCGTTTCGGGCATGCGTTTTGGTCAGTACTTGCGAGTAATGCGAGAATTTCGTTTCGGTGGTTCGCGCGAGGCGCGTGAAAGCCAAGAAAAAGAAGGCTCGTATTCGCCGACGCTCTTGACTTTGTCAAGATACCGCCCCAAGGCACCACCAAAACGGTGAAGTACACCCATGCCGGTGTAGCTCAATTGGCAGAGCAGCTGATTTGTAATCAGCAGGTTGTGGGTTCAAGTCCAATCGCCGGCTCCACTCAAAAA
>JAZTWF010000012.1:0-4801 GCA_045635725.1 Candidatus Scatosoma sp.
TATGAAAAAAAGGAAGAAGAATTTTTGCATTTGCTTTCGGCATACTGGCGTAAAAAGAGCGATAACGCCTTGCGCGATATTTTACTTTCGGCGTACAAGCAGCTACGCAATCGCGCCGACTACGAAGCCTATTTGAAACGTTCAGGGAACTATACGGAAGATACGTTTAACGCCGTTTGCGCCGATTTGTTGGCTTTGCTTAAAGAAAAAGCGGCGTACTATTTGCGTTTTGTCGAAGACGAAAGACGGTACTTTGACGGCGAAGGCTACGCCGCGGCAAGTTCTCTTTGCGCGCAGCTGGATAGTATGCTGCAAAACGTTTTAGCCGCGCCCGATTATTTTACGGCGTGCGCGTTGCAAAAAGAGAAGTTTGTCTCCATTCGAAAAAACAAAAACGACGGCGCGGAAAAGCGCGCGCATATCGAAAAGCTTGCGGCAATTCGCGATAAAATCAAGGATATCTACGACGACGAGCTTGCTAGTGTAAAGAGCAGGAAAGAAGAGTTGGAAAACTTCTTATGTTCGGCGAAAACAGCACGGGCTTTGGCGACGTATTTGCTGCGTTTTGATACGATGTTCTCCCTGCGCAAAGCCGAACGGGGCGTGCTGGATTATAACGATTTAGAACATAAAGCGCTTGCGCTTTTACAAAAGGAAAACGTAGCGGCGCAGGTGCGTGAAAAATACCGCCAAGTATTCGTGGACGAATATCAGGACGTCAATCCCGTTCAGGAAGAGCTCATTTCCCGTATCGGTGGGGATAATCTCTTTCTTGTGGGCGACGTCAAACAGTCCATCTACGGTTTCCGTGGCAGTAAGTCGGTATTTTTCGTGCAAAAGCAAAAACAGTTTGAGCGCGACGGGGATAATTCCCTTGTCATGAAACGCAATTTCCGTAGCAGCGATAAGGTGTTGAAGGCGGTAAACGATCAGTTTTCCCTTGCGATGACGGGGGATACGTGCAGCGTCAATTACGCGGCGGATTCGTATATGGAACGGGGCGGCAGATATCCCGAAAACGGGGGAAAGGTTTTGTTGCATTTCCTGCCCGAAGAAGAAAAGAAGGAAAAGACGGTGCGTGACGTGTATTCCGTTATGGAACACGCGCGCGGTAAACAGCGCGAAGAACGCGTACAGGCGAAGATTATTCGCCAAATCATTGAAGCGGAGCTTGCCGATACGTGGTATGACGCCGATAGCGGCACGCATAAGCGCGTGCACTATTCGGATATTGCTATCCTTTCCCGTAAAAAGCAGGGGCAAATTGCGCAAACGGTTGCCGCGCTTTCGGCGGAAGGGATTCCCGTGACGTCGGTTGCGGCGGTGAATATTTGCGACTATGCGGAGATTAAAACGCTTATCGATATCCTTTCGCTTATCGATAACGCCGCGCAGGACGTGCCCTTATGCAGCGCGCTGTTGTCGGCTGTGGGTGATTTGACGGTGGACGAGCTTGCGGCTATCCGTCTTGCCTACAAAAAGGAAAAATATTTCCGTGTGGCTTGCGAAAAATACGCCGTGGAACAGGACGGCGTTACCGCGCATAAGCTTAGACGGTTTTTTATGCGATTGCAAGAATACCGCACCCTTTCGGGTGTACTCTCTGCAGGGGAGCTGTTGACGAAAATTATTACCGATACGCGTATGGAAGCGCTACTTCTTTCCCGTGCAAACGGCGGCGCTTGCTTAAAGCGTATACACCGCTTTATCGAAGAAACTTCGCAGGAAGAACCGCTCACCGTACATGCGTTTTTGAAACGCTTGCGCGATTTGGACTATACCATTCCCTTCAACGAAAACGGTGGGGATAATTCGGTGAAAGTGCTTACCATGCACTCTTCCAAAGGGTTGGAATACCCCGTCGTTATCGTCGATAATCTCAACGCGCCGTTTAAGGGCGCGGATAGAGAAGAAGCGCTTTTGGAAGAACGCTACGGTATTGCGCCGCGTGCGTTTGATAGCAATAAAATGTTGAAAAAGGAAACGCTCCTTCGGCGTTTGCACGAAGAAAAACAAACGCAAGCGTCTACCTTGGACGAGCTGAATTTGTACTACGTTGCGTTGACGCGGGCGAAAGATAAGCTGCACATGGTGGCGAAAAAACGCAGCGCGTTTGCCGACGTGAAGTACGCAAAATCGTTTGCCGATTTCACCGACTTTTCGTTGTGGGAAAACAATGCCGTTTGCGACGAATTGCTGGATTTGCCCAAGCTTATGGGCAAGAGAGTGGGCTTTCAACCCGACGAAATGCGTGCGCGCAGGGTGATGCAGGCATTTTCGTGGGAGTACGGCTATAAGGGCTATGAAAACTTCCGTGCGAAAAGCTCGGCAACGCAGTTGATAGGCGAAATCGATTTGTCCGAATTTTCGTTGGAAGAACCCGTTGAAGAAGGGACAAGTAAAGAAAAGGGTACGGCATATCACGCCTTTTTGGAATACTTGGATTTTAACGCTTTGTGGACGGAAAACACCGACCTTTCCGCGTTGATTGACAGGACGTTAAACACTATGGAAACGGACGGTTTAGACGTTGGTTTGCTGGATAAAGATAGGCTGGAAGATATTCTTGCAAACCCCGTTTTCCAAAGCTTGCAAGGGTCGGCGTTGTATAAAGAAAGAGAGTTTTTAGTTGAACTCCCTATCAAGGATACGTTTGCGAAATTCAAGGAAGAATTTGCGCATTTGCAGGGGGACGAAACGCTCATTTTCCAAGGGGCAATCGATCTTCTTGCTATAAAAGATAATCATGCGTATATCGTCGATTATAAGTATTCTCAGCTTGGCGCGGGCGCTTTGAAAGCGAAATATACGCCGCAGCTTGCACTCTATCGTATGGCTACGGCGAAGATTTTGGGTATACCGCAAGAAAATATCCGCTGCGCTATCGTCAATATTTTACGCGGTTTTCAGGTGGATATCCCCTAAATCGACATAATGCGTGAAAATGTATAAAAAAACGCTCCTTACCGTAGGCAATAATTGCCCGAAAAGGAGTGTTTTTTATGTGGTTGTGCGTATGGTTGTTTGATAAAAATCCGTTACTTGCGTTTGCGTTTGGTACGGTTGTTTTCGTGGAATGTATTGCGGCTATTTTTGCCTGTAAAAAGCAAACGGCAGGGGCTGTTTTTGGCGTCGGCGCGGCGGCGATAGGGATATACGGGTTAGTGTTAAGCGGTATATCCGCCCCACAAAGCGTGCTTTTCCGCGGCGTAGGCTGCTTGCTTGTTTTTACGGGAATATTGTATTTGTTTTGCTTGGGGGATATAGCCGTTCGGCGTAAAAAACGGGAAAAGCAACGGGCGATTGAAATGCAAAATAAGCGGTTGGAATACGTCCTGCCCGATAGGGATAACAGCTTTGTACGGGCAAGATTGAACACCGTTTTGCACGTAGGGGAAAGAGAAGAGGGTTTGCCACAAGGGGAGTTCCGTTTTGCGCACGCAAGAAGGCTTTTGACGAAAATTAAGGATAAACCGCTTTCCATGCCCGAACGCTTGCAGGTGCAAGATATGGAAAAGCTCTTTTGCGCGTATTTGCAAAAAGATACCTTACGCGCCGAAGAAGTGCAGCTGCTTAGCGATACGTTCGCGGCGCTTATCAAGCTTGCGGCAAGGCATGCTCTTTAAGAAAGGTAGAAGGAGAACGGCGGCAACGATAAGGTTAAGCGGATTAGCCGATTTTTTTGAATACAATCCTTGAGCGTTCCCTTGCCAACGATAGGGTATCCGCTTGGGGAAAAATGCAAAACGGCGGGGGCAGGTATGCGTTGACCGAGTGGATAGGGCATTTCCCGTTTGAGAATTAGTGCGTCCGAGCAGGCGGTTATTCCTAATGCGGAATAGACGGCGTTTTTGTCGGTAAAGATGCGAGTGGCGGTGAGTACGCCTTTAACGGATTGTAATTCCACGTCGCTTATGTAACCCAAAAACGTGCCGTCGGCGGTGAATACGGGCAGGGATAGAAACAGCTTCGCGCACGATTTGGGAAAGACGGGGCGCATACGGTTAACAACGACGGCATGCGCGTCGACGTATTCCAAGGCGGAAACGTTTACGCAAAAGTCCGCCTGCGCGTGTGACTTGGCGGAACAAAGTAAGTACTTAACGGTAAAATTTTTCAAGGATATCCCCACACCCTTGCAAATCGCTTTTGGGGTTTCGTTGACGTATAATATTTTTTCACTAATATCGGATAGTAGCATAATGCGCTCCTTTTTTCGTATAATGATATAAGGAAAAGCAGGGGGAAAAAAGAGAAAGAAAGTAATTTTTTTGCGAAAAATAAAAAAAATATGTAAAGGATAGGCAAAACGCTTGCCAAAATACGTTTTTTTTGATAAAATAAACGCCGTTGAAAGCAATATTGGGGCGTCGCCAAGCGGTAAGGCAACGGACTCTGACTCCGTCATTCGGGTGTTCGAATCACTTCGCCCCAGCCAAAAAGATAGTGAAATTTGTCTAACGGCAATTTCACTTCTTTTTTTGCATTTTTAGGGCTTTTTAAGCCCTTTTTTGATTATTTTGATAATTTTTTGAAATTGCGAAATCAAAAACGGCGTGATTAGGTTGTCTAAATTCCTAAAAACGCCGTTTGACTTTTTTAATAACTAACTTAGATAAAGTGCAACATTTTCCACTCCTACAACGGGACTTGAATATAAAAAGCAGATACTTGACAGTATCTGCTTACTTTTTACCCAAGCCTTATCCAAATTTCTTCTGCTATTTCATTTATATCATCAATTTGTAAATAAGATTTTGCAAATTCAAGAATTTCTGTGTGTTCAGAAAGGATTTTAATT
>JAZTWF010000013.1:0-1613 GCA_045635725.1 Candidatus Scatosoma sp.
GAGATTTATCCTTTGCGTTTTTTATAAAAAACGCGCGAAAATGATTTGCTTTTTTTAGGGGAAAGTATTATAATATGCTACGGCACAAATAAAAACGGAGAAAAATATGCACACGATAGCCAAAAATCACGGGGCAAAAAAACATCATATCCACGCACACGATATCGTGCAGGCAATTTTGACGTTCTTGAAAAAGAACGCCGTTTTGTGTATCGCCACTTTGGCGGCGGCGATAACGGCGATTATCGTACCGCCCGATATGCAGTATCTTTCCTATTTCGACTGGAAAACGCTGACCTGTTTGTTTTGCGTGCTTGCCGTGGTTTGCGCGTTTAAGAATATCCACTTTTTCTATATCCTTGCCAAAAAAATCGTGCAGGTGTTTAAGACGACAAGGGCAAGCATTTTGGCGCTTGTGTACGTCACCTTTTTAGGCTCGATGCTCATTGCCAACGACATGGCGCTTTTGACTTTTTTGCCCTTGGGGTATTTCGTTTTACAAACGACGGGCAAGCAAAAATACATGGCGTTTACCTTTATCATGCAAAATATCGCCGCTAACCTTGGCGGTATGCTTACGCCCTTTGGCAATCCGCAAAATTTGTATTTGTACACGAAATTTAATATCCCTACGGGAGATTTTATGGCAACCATGCTTATCCCCTTTCTCGTTTCCGTGCTGCTTATCACCGTTTGCTGTCTTTGCGTGAAAAAGGAAAAATTAGAGCTTGCGGACGAAAAGGCTTCCCTGCCCGTGGGAAGAACGGTGGTGTATTCCCTTTTATTTATCCTGTCTATCGTTATCGTATTCCGCGTCATTCCTTTTGAAATAGGGCTTATCGTAATCCCTGCCGTTTTACTGTTTATGGACAGGAAAGCGTTAAAGGACGTGGACTACGGACTTTTGCTCACCTTCGTTATGTTCTTTATTTTTTCGGGGAATATGGCGCGTATCGACGTTGTCAAAACGTTGTTTGAAAGCTTGCTCGCTCAAAACGTACTGCTCTTTTCCGCCCTGTCCTGTCAGGTGATTAGCAACGTACCTTCGGCAATTTTGCTTTCGCAATTTACCGCGAATTGGCAAGCCTTACTTATCGGCGTGAATATCGGCGGCTGCGGTACGCTGATTTCGTCGCTTGCCAGCTTAATTACCTTCCGTGAATACGTCAAGCACAACGAAGGACAAAGCAAAAAATATATCCTGTTGTTCTCTTTGTTCAACTTCGCGTTTTTGGGAATACTGCTCTTGGTTGGGGGTATGCTTGTATGACGGCTTTGCAGGAACAGTTAAAAACCTTTGCCAAAACGCAAGGCGCGGACGTTTGCGGATTTTGTGATTTGGGCGTATCGCCCGTCAAGGAATTACCTAACCTTTCCCATGCGGTATCTATCGGAGTAAAGCTCTCCGACGCGGTGCTTGCCACCATAGACGGCGCGCCGTCTTTTATGTATTTTCAACATTACCGCACCGCAAATGCCTTGCTTGACCAAATCGCCTTTCGTCTTGCGCGGGAGTTGGAAAAGGCAGGTTATCAAGCCTTTCCGATAGCGGCAAGCCAAAGCCTTGGCAAGCAAAATCCCTATCGCGGCGTAGTGGCGCACAAGACCGCCGC
>JAZTWF010000014.1:0-2938 GCA_045635725.1 Candidatus Scatosoma sp.
AAACAGGCAATACGACAGCAACGAAATTTTACGGATATTGTTTTCCTTTATCATGAAAAACGCTACCGTTGTCGACAAGCTGGCAAGCATCGGGAAGATATCCACCCACGTCCTAAACGTACAAATAGAAAACACCCCTGCTACGACTAAGAAAAATACAAGCCAAAGCTTACTACTTGCCCAACGGTATTTATCACGGAACAAAAAGACGATATTGCTCATCATTCCGATTAAGCTTGCCGTGCCGCTGATTAAATCCCCCTGCAACGCAAAGTAGGAAAACCACCCGATATTGCTAAAAATACTGACGATAAGAATTTTTTTCCTATCTTTCATTTGAAAAATGGCAAACTGTAAGAAAATGGAAATAAAGCCGACGACGTTATAAAAGATAGGATACCATATCCCCATTGCTCCGTTAAGCGCATCAACAATTGCTTTCGATAGCTGATTGATAAAAAGCAAATTATTCACGGGGTTCTATCCACCTTACAGCCAAAGCGCCGCCGCCCCTAAAAGTCCTGCGCTGTTTCCAAGCGTAGCAATTAAAAGCTGTACCTTCGGTCCTTTATCCCCTGCGAAAATTTCCCTTTCCAAAAACGTCCTAAGCGGCTGAATAAGGGTATCCCCCTGCGCGCAAACGCCGCCGCCAAGCATAATCGCTTCGGGACGGAATACGTTGGCGATATTTGTAAGCCCGACGCCAAGTTTTTCAATATAATTATCCACCACCGCTTTTGCCGAAGGGTCGCTATCTTGATAATCGAACGCCGTTTTACCCGTTACTTCGTCAAGTGAGCCGATTGCCCACATTTTACTGTTTTTATCCTTTTCCATGGCGCGTTTGGTGTCGCGAATGAGCGCGGTTGCCGACGCATACGCTTCTAAGCAGCCCTTTCTACCGCAGGTACATTGTTCGCCACCTGCCACAATAACGCTATGGCCAAGCTCTGCACCAGCGGAGCGGTTGCCTTCAAACAGCTTCCCATCGATAATCACGCCGCCGCCCACGCCCGTACCAAGCGTAATGAGTACGGTGTTATTATACTCTTTACCGCAACCGAATTTGGTTTCCCCAAGCGCGGCAACGTTGGCGTCATTGGCGATTTTTACGGGTAAGCCCGTCAATTTTTCCACTTCTTCGCCTATATAAAAATGTTCCCAAGCAAGGTTGTTGGAGTACACGACTTCGCCCTTTTGGCTGTCAATCATACCGGGAACGCCCATGCCGATACCGACGATATCGTCGTTTGTCATATTCGCTTTTTTAAGCAAGGCTTTGCAAAGCCCTGCGATATTTGCCGCTACGGCGGCAGAGCCTTTTTGGCTTTCGGTGGGCACTTTATCCTGCAATACGATACGACCCGTATCGTCTACGATACCGCCTTTGATAAACGTACCGCCTAAATCGATACCGATATAATATTTACGAATTTCCGTCATAATAATTTCCATATCTCCTTTTAACGTATATTTTCCGTAAGCGGCTGGCACGAAAAAGCTGTCGCCTTTGCGTATGGTTTTCCCGTCGATTTGTCCTTGACCGTTTACGCAGGTTATACATTGAAAGGTTTTATTATCCGCCGTAAAAACTTCGTTACGTATGCGCATTTTTCGTACGGTGAAGTATTTATTTACGGCAAGCAAATCCCCTTGCAAGGCAATATTTTCATGCTTTTTGAGCGTCGTTACCGCCAACGCTTTTTCCACGTGCAATTCTCTACCCCGACCGTAATCGAACACGCGGTACGTTAAATTGCTGTTTTGCTGAATTTCGCAAATTAAACACCCCTTGGCAATGGCGTGGATTGTGCCCGACGGAATAAAATAACATTCCCCTGCCTTGACCTTGTAGAAATTCAAAAGCTCTGTCAAGCGATTTTCTTGAATGGCGGTTTGGTATTCTTCTTTGGTAACGTCGCGGTTAAAGCCAAGGTAAATCCCTGCGTCTTCGTCCGCTTCGACGATATACCACATTTCCGTTTTTCCAAAGGAATTTTCGTATTCCAAAGCGTAATTATCGGACGGGTGAACCTGCACGGACAGGTTTTGTTTAGCGTCGATAAGCTTGATAAGTACGGGGAAAAACGGGAAGTTTTGCACGTTTGCGCCAAGCTCCGCTTGGGTTGCGGTGTTTGCAAGCGTTTCGCCGTTTTCAAGACAAGTTAAGCCGTCTTTATGAAAGGAAAGCTCCCAGCTTTCCGCGCAGGGCGTTTTGTCCGTTTGCTTGCCGTATTCGTCCTTTAAGCGCGTTCCGCCCTAAATATAATCTTTGCAAACGGGATATAATTTTTCTATTTTCATTTACGTATACCTTTTACCTGTTGACAAATTTGCGACATTCCGTTTGCGTTGGGATGTCCGTTTTCCTTTTCTATATTTTGCAAACGGATATATTTCACCCCGTAATGGGTTGCCGCTTTTTGCAAGCCGTCTTGGATTTCTTCCTTGATATCCGTATTGATTATAACGACGATTTCCGCATTTTTTGCGGCGGTTTTTACTGCGTGGATAAAATAGCAAATCGCAGGAAGAACGCAATACAAATCCTTTTCCTGCCAACCCTCAAATTGCAAGTTACCAAGCGGTGCATTGCTCCAGCTATCATTCGTTCCGCCGAAAATATAAACGGTGTCGATAGGATTATTTTCAAAAAAGCCTTGTGCTTTTAATTGCCTAAATCGGTAAATGAACGAGCTTGATAGAGAACAGTCTTCCCCGTTATAGCCCGTATAGCCTATGGTAGAACCGCTCCAGCTGTTGTTTTGCAACAGGTTATCCCCCGTATCGTCCAGCAAGCGTTTCCACCACGTGTCCTTTAACGACATTTTGGTAACGGGCGGACTGTTTTCGCGACCCTGCTCGCAATAGTAAAAGCGGTAATCTTTGGGTATGTACCCTTCATAGGTGGAATAGCTATCACCGAAAATGACAATGT
>JAZTWF010000015.1:0-4638 GCA_045635725.1 Candidatus Scatosoma sp.
AACGCGCCCATAAGCGCGTAATTTCGGGGCTTTTCTCCTCGTCTTCGTTGTAATATTTTTATATAACTGCCTCATCCTCGGCAAAAATACCTCAAAATTGCATCGCTTATGGGTGCGAAGCAATTTCAAAATAGGCAAACGTCGATTTAGACAAGGCAAAAGCCGCAGGGACTACCTGCCGTATTTCCAAGGATTTTAACGCAGTATAAACGCCGTTTGTCATTTGCAATCACGTTCGACTGGGACTCACTTGGTTATCCTTGAAAATACGGGCGGTATGCACCGCCCGATACGCTTATTTTACAATGATTTTTACGTGTACTTTTTTGCCTTTATGCAAAACGAATTCGTTTGCAGGAAGCCCTGCATTGACGTCGGTAACCTTGTCTTCGTTTACCGAAACGCCGCCCTGTTCGATAAGTCTTCTTGCTTCGCCCTTGGATTTAGCAATCCCTGCCGCAACCATAACGTCGACAACGGTAGCGCAGTTTTCCACTTCCTTGGTCAAAAGCTCCGCGCCGCCGCCGCCGAACGCGGCTTTCGCCTGTCCTTGGGCAAGCGTAGCCTGCTCTTCGCCGTGTACTTCCTTGGTAAGCTCAAACGCAAGCGCGTCTTTTGCGGCGTTAATGCGTTCGTCTTTGTAACGGCACAGCTCTTCGATTTGTTCTAAGGGCAGGAAGGTGAGAAGCTTCAAGCACTTCTCCACGTCTTCGTCCGCCGTGTTGCGCCAATATTGATAGAATTCGTACGGAGTGGTTTTATTTTCGTCCAACCAAACCGCACCCTTCGCCGTTTTGCCCATTTTCTTGCCGTCCGACGTCGTTAAAAGGGTAAACGTCATGGCAAACGCAGGCTTTTGTTCCTTGATACGGATTAAGTTTGCCCCTGCCAAAATGTTGCTCCATTGATCGTCGCCGCCAAGCTCTAAACAGCAGCCGTACTTTCTGTACAATACCAAAAAGTCGTACGCTTGCATAAGCATATAGTTAAATTCCAAGAAGGAAAGTCCGCGTTCTAAACGTTGCTTAAAGCATTCCGCCGTAAGCATACGGTTGACGGAGAAATGCGCGCCCACTTCACGCAGGAAATCGATATAGTTCAAATCGAGCAGCCAATCCCCGTTATCTACGATAACCGCCGCGTTTTCCCCTTCAAAGCTAACGAAACGGGACATTTGTTTTTTGAAGCATTCTACGTTATGGCGAATGGTTTCCTTGGTCATCATGGAACGCATATCCGTTCTGCCCGAAGGGTCGCCGACCATAGCCGTACCGCCGCCGATAAGAATGATAGGCTTATGCCCAGCCTGTTGCATGTGGTGCATAGCAATCAGCTGCATAAAGTGCCCTACGTGCAACGAATCCGCCGTGGGGTCAAAGCCGATATAGAAAGGAACGCTTTCCTTGCCGAGCATTTCATACAGTTCTTCTTCAAACACCGTTTGTTTGATAAAGCCCCTTGCGCGTAAAACGTCCATTGCATTCGTTTTCATGATAGTATCTCCTTTGATATAAAAAACGGTTTGCTTATCCTTAGCGCAAACCGTCCGTTTTTCCTTATGCTTTGAGTACGGTTTTTTTGCGCGTCAAATGGTCGTATCGCCCAAATAATAGGCGTACGCATACGTTTGATAATATTCCTTTTGCCGCATAAAACCTTTCATAGTACTTTCATTGTACACGCTTTTTATGCCTTTGTCAAGCATTTCAAGGGTTTTTTTGTAAAACTTGACAAATCGCGCTTTGTATGATAAAATAGACAGCGCAACAAAAAGGAGCAACGTTTTTTATGAAGTTTACCGTACTTTTGGATATTTTATCCGAGCTACTTCGCAAGCGCCGTATCACGGCAACGGAAATCGCCGAAAAACACGGCGTATCGGCGCGGACCGCCTATCGGTATATCGATTTAATCGCCACCGCAGTACCCGTCAGCGTACGCACGGGCAGAAACGGCGGCGCGTATATTTCGGACAGCTATAAACTCCCGTCGGGGTATCTTTCCCAAGAAGAATACGAAGCGGTGTCCCAAGCGCTTGCTACGGCGTACGCGCAAACGCCCGAAGAACGGTTTTTATCCGCGAAACGTAAATTATTCGCCGAACAAAAACAGGAAAAACGGGAAGTGGCTATGACGGGGGATATTCTTTCTTTGCAAATACAAGCGTCTTCCCCTGCCGTCACGCAAAAGCTTACCTTGCTTTCGGAATGTATCCGTCATAAATCCGTCGTAGAGCTTACCTATTTAGGCGAAGATAATAAACGCGCGCAAACCAAAGCCGAACCGCACGCGCTTATCTTTTTCCACGGCAGTTGGCAGGTATTCGCCTTTTGCCATACCCGTCGGGATTTCCACTTCTTCACGGTGGGCAAGCTGCTTTCGTGCGTAAAGACGGAAACGCGTTTCCGTAAACGCCCGTTCAAAAAAGAACACCTGCTTTCCAAAGCTCCCACACCCCTTGTAGACGTACGTTTAGAGCTTGACGCCGCCTCTTTACCTTTGGCGCAGGACGCGCTTGGCGCGGAAAACTGCTACAAGCGCAGCGGAAAATGGTACGCGTCCGTTACTCTGCCCGACGACGAAAAAACGTACGCGCTTATCTTATCGTTGGGGGTAGGGGTAAAAGTGCTTTCTCCCGTTTCCTTGCAACGCAAAGTAGCCGACGCCGCCGCAAAAATCGTCGAAAACTATTCCGTTTGATAGAATATCCGTCCCCTTTGCCGTCTATAATAAATAGTAGAAGGAGACGGATATGAAAAAAATACTCTTTACGGGCGGCGGCAGCGCAGGCCACGTCGTACCCAATATCGCGCTCATGGACGATTTGCTCACCACGGGCAAAGCGGAAGTTTGTTATATGGGCACGGACGGCATTGAAAAACGGTTGCTGTCGGGGAAAAATATCCCCTATTATACCATTTCTTGTCCAAAGCTGATTCGCGGAGGCGGACTTGCGGGATTAAAAAATAATTTACGTATTCCTTGGGCATTTTTCAAAGCGGTTAAAAGCGCGCAAAAGGGTTTGGAACTGCTCCGTCCCGACGTCGTGTTTTCCAAGGGCGGTTACGTCGCCCTGCCCGTCGTGTTTGCGGCAAAACGCCTGCATATCCCCTGCTACGCCCACGAAAGCGATTTTTCCCCAGGGCTTGCCAACAAGCTTTCCGCAAGCAAGTGCAAAAAGACGTTTACTTCCTTTCCCGAAACCGCCAAACGCTTACGCCGCGGCGAATATAGCGGCGCGCCCATGCGCCGTTCCGTTTTATACGCGTCCAAAGCCGCCGCACGCAGCTCTATGGACATACCGCCTAATCGTAAAACGTTGCTTGTGTTCGGCGGCGGTTCGGGCAGTCAAGTTATCAACGACGCCGTTCGCGCGCAATTGAAAAAATTGACGGAAAAGTATCTTGTTTTGCACGTTTGCGGCAAGGGCAATCTTATCGAAAGCAACGCCAAAAATTACAGGCAGTTTGAATATATCTCTAACATGGGCAAGGCGTACGCTTGCGCGGACGTCGTGGTTAGCCGTAGCGGCGCAGGGGCTGTGTTTGAATTGATGTGCTTAAAAAAGCCCACGCTGTTTATCCCCTTAGAAGGGCAAACGCGCGGCGACCAAATAGAAAACGCGGAATATTTCCACAAGAAAGGGCTTTGCCGTATTCTTTGGCAATCGTCTTTAAGCAGGCTTGCAGAATGCGTAGACCAAACGTTTGAAGATACGGCTTTGCGCCAACGGCTTGCCGCGTCGCATATCACCCCTGCCAACGAACGCATTTTACGGGAATTATTACGCTCGTGAGCGCGTTTCACCACTACGACCTGCCGTCCTATCCCCCAAAAAGCAAAAAGCGGAAAAGAAAAAAACGGCTACTGTACGTACTTATCGGCATTGCCTTGACGGCGGTCGTTCTCTTTTTCTATTTCCAACGCAACGTTACGCGCGTACTCATTTCCATTAGCGAAGCCACCATGCGCGCCAGCACCGCCATTGCCGTCAACGACGCCGTGTATTATACGCTGAGCGACACCATGCGCTATGACGATCTTGTAACGGTTACGCGCAACGATACGGGGGATATCGTTGCCATATCCGCCAACTCCTTAAAAATCAATAAAATTGCAAGAGATACCGCGTCTATATCGCAGTCCAACTTAAAAAATTTAAGCCTGAACGGCATTCCCGTACCCCTTGGCGCGCTTACGGGCATTGAAGCGTTTGCAGGGCTTGGGCCAAGCATTCATTTCCGTATCATTCCCGTCAGTAGCGTTTCGTGTGGATTTTCGTCGTCCTTTGAAAGCGTGGGGATAAACCAAACCAAGCATTCTATCTACGTAAACGTCGTGGCGGATATTAGTATCGTCATGCCGTCCAGCACGGAAAATTGCGCCGTGGCTACGGATATTCTTATCGGCGAATCGGTCGTCGTCGGCGCAATCCCCGACACCTATCTGCAATCGGATATCTTCGGTGGAAAGCCTAACCTTTCCCCGTAAAAACACACTCCTTTTGGAGTGTTTTTTCGTTTAGTTTTTCTTGCTACGCGAACGGAATATTACCGCCATTAAAAAGGAAAAAATCACCGCCGCCGAAACGCCTGCGCTTGCCCCGGACAATGCGCCAAGTCGGAGGCCAAGCGGGCT
>JAZTWF010000016.1:0-29505 GCA_045635725.1 Candidatus Scatosoma sp.
TCACCTGCTCCAAAAACAAAGAGCACCCACGAAGGGTGCTTTTGGTTTTGAAAAAGGATTTTTATGAAATTCTACCAAGCAGATAGTCTACGCGTACGTCTAAATAATCGGCAAGTTGGATTATATGCTCCATAGAAGGAATGCTTTTGTTCATAAGCCAAGCGTACGTAGTGGAGCTGGAAAAATGTAAATTTTGTTGTAATTGTGATTGCGTTGTTTTTGTTTCTTCTAACACTTTACGGAACATATCGCCAAATGGCTGAACAGGTTGAAACGCTTGCGTTTCACAATAATCCAACCGTCCAAGAAGTACGTCCGCCGAAACGTTGAAGTATTCCACAATATCAACGAAAAGTCCAAAGCTGGGCAAGCGTTTCTCTTGTAAATAACGTGTAATATTCGTGCGGTGTGTATGTAAAATTTTCCCCAAAGCAGGCGCATTCAAATTATGCTCTTGCATAAGCGAAAAAAGGTTTTCGGCAAATTTTGACAAAATAACCATAACAAAGACATTCTCCTACAAAATATTATCCTTTGTTTGTGCATCATTTAGTTGATTGATGCACGTACCGAATGTTATAATATATATACAAGTAAATCAGCGCGCGATTTGTTTTGTAAATAAAAATAAGGAAAAAGACAATGGAAAATCAACAAGCAAAAATTTCCGTTAAAGACGTAACGGAAGAAATTACGTTGCTCATCAAAGATGAAATGGTTGCTACGTATACGAAAGAAGAGAACGCCCTGCAAATACATTTTTTCAACGGACAAAGCTTTCGTGTCGCTATCGAAGAAATGAAATAAGCCTATAAAAAACACCGTCCATACGAAAGAACGGTGTATACAAGAATAGTATAGCAAAAAGGGAAAGGCTGATTTTATAATATATTGTCAGTCTTTCTTTTTCTTTGTCGAAAGAGAGCATAAAACAAAACCGCCCCCAAGCAAC
This sequence comes from Candidatus Scatosoma sp., assembly GCA_045635725.1. Lineage (GTDB taxonomy): Bacteria > Bacillota > Clostridia > Christensenellales > Borkfalkiaceae > Scatosoma. The sequence continues at coordinate 953 of JAZTWF010000016.1, forward strand.
AAATGCTTGGGGGCGGTTGTAAAAATCATTCTATTATTTCGTTTCTACGGGGGTCAAGCCAACTGCGCCGTCGACGGGCATGGAAAAGGCAATGCCCTGTCCTGCGGTTTGCAAGCCCACGTCTTTATACAACGCATGCAATACGTCGTCCTTGATTTTTGCAGGCACGACAATCATGACGATTTCCTTTTCGGGTTGAACGGTAATGCCGAAAATCTTTTCCGCTTCCAAGCTTGCCGTACCGCGAGCGTTGATAATCGTACCGCCGCGCGCGCCCACCGTTCTTGCGGCGTCCATAACGGCTTCGCCGTAACCGCTGTTGACGATACAAAAAATAACTTCATATTCATAGGCTTGTTTCATATTATTCTCCTTTAACACCTTGGCGGTTATTACTTAAAAACGAGTACAGCGCAACGCCGATCACTGACGAAAGGGGAACGGTAAACGCAATCCCTTTGCCGCCGCGAACGCTGTGGAATTTATCTTCCAGTCCATGTAAAGCGGCTTCGGCGTTGTCTTCGCGTATGACGCTCAAAATGATGCTGCGATGGGAATTTTCCAAGCCCAACAAGTGTTGCACTTCCGACTTTGCCGTACCTTCGCCAAGCAGTACCGTCTGAAAATTGACTTCAAACCCATGCAAAAAATCGGTGTAGAATTCCGCTTTTTCGCGGTTGACGACGCAAATTAAAAGCTTTAACTTCTTAAAATCCGCCGTGGTGGACTTTTTCGTTTTTTTCGTTGAAGCCATACATGCTACCCCCTTTTTTTACATAAACGATATAATTTGTTCGTCGTCCTTGCTCAAAATATTTCTCATGGCAATCTTTTCTCTTACGTGTTTGGTGACGACTGCCTTAAAGCCGAGCGTTTGAATAGAAATCAGCGGCGTCATGGCAACCATAGCCACAAGCCCGAACGCGTCTAAAAGCACCTTATCCGCGCCCTGTATCGCCACGCACACACCCACCAAGAAGGGCAGGATAAAGCTGGACGTAAGCGGACCGCTGGCAACGCCGCCTGAGTCGAACGCAATCGCCGTGTACAATTTAGGCACGAAGAAGGACAAGCCAAGCGACAGGAAATAACCGGGCACAAGATAGTACAAAACGCTGAAATCGAAGATAACGCGGATAACGGACAGGGCAATGGCGATTCCCACGCCAGCCGATAACGCAATCAGCATAGAGCGTTTCTTTACTGCGCCGCCCGTAACGTTTTCCACTTGATTATTCAATACGTGAATGGCAGGTTCGGCAAGCACGACGGTAACGCCGAGCAGGAACGCAAAGCCCACAAGCACCCCTTCGTTTTGCGCCGCAAGGTGCGTGCCCATTTTATACCCGACGGGCACAAACCCGACCGATACGGCGGCAAGGAAAATCACCAACCCGAAGAAAGTGTAAAAAATACCGACGATAATTTGTAAAATACGCGTTTTGGGCAGCTTTAAGCAAATAAACTGCAAAACGAAGAAGAACACGACGATAGGGAGCAGGGCAATCAGCACTTCACCGCCCGTGTGCAGCAGGGTAGAGAAAATCTCCGCCGCATTCGCCTGAACGGCGTAATCGGGTACGGCGTAATCGACTTCACCGCCCGAAAACAGCCCAAGCGCCATTACGGCAAGGATAGGCCCGATAGAGCAAAGGGCGATAAAACCGAAGCTGTTTTCTTTATCTCTCTTATCGCCGAGCGCGGCGGAAACACCCACGCCGAGCGCCATAATAAAGGGTACGGTAATCGGCCCTGTGGTAACGCCGCCCGAATCGAAGGACAAGGGCAAAAAGCTTGCCTTACCGCTGACGACAATCAACGCCGACAGGGCGAACAGCAGCATATAGAAAAAGGTCATAAGGTGCGAGAGATGCAAGCGGAATACAACGCGCAAAATGCCAAGCACCAAAAACAGTCCAACGCCCACGCCGATGGTTATAATCAACGCCGTGCCGTCGATTACCTTACCTACCTGCGCTGCAAGCACGGATAAATCGGGTTCGGCGACGGTAACGAACACGCCCATGATAAAACACACGATAAACAGCGTTTTAATTCTTCCCGATTTGGACAAGCCCGAACCGACTTGTTCGCCCATAGGGGTCATAGCCATGTCCGCGCCAAGGTTAAAAAGCGCCATACCGACAATCAACGCCAACGCGCAAACGGCAAACACCGTCGCTTCCGTTGCCGTCAAGTCAACGAAAGGCGTAAGGTTCAAAAGCAACACCAAAGCCGCCACGGGAAGGACGGAAAATGCCGCTTCTTTTAATTTGTCGAATAAGATTTTCAGCATGCTTTACCTTTATTGAATAGAGAATTTATATACCGTAACTTCGTGCCAAGTTTCCCCTGCTTTAAGCGTCGTAGTGGGATATTCGGGACAGTTAGGGGAGTTGGGATACCGTTGCGTTTCCAAGCAAAGCGCGGCATGGTCGCCGTGTTTTTTCTTGCCGTCAAGCGAGAAATGACAGCAGGTGTATAATTGTACGCCCGGTAAAGTGGTATAACAATCCATTTTTCTGCCGCTTTCCTTATCGTATACGTACGCAAAATGCTCTAACCCGTTTTCCGTTTCGCGTTCTAAACAGTAGTTAAAATCGTAGCCGTTGCACGCTTTAATCATTTGCGCGTTAGAGAACATATCCGTTCCAAGCTTTTTCGCAGGATAGAAGGAGTACGCCGTATTGTCGATAGGCAACAGCTCTCCGTGGGGGATAAGCTCGCTGTCCACGGGCGTCATATTACGCGATTTTATCATAAGCTCGTGTTCGTACACGGTATCTTGATTGCCGATATTAAAATAGGCGTGGTTGGTTAAGTTACAAACGGTGTCCTTATCCGAAACCGCCGCGTATTCGATAACGACTGCGTTTTCGTCGGTGAGCGTAAAGAATACCTTGACTTGCATTTCTCCGGGATAACCGCCTGCGCCGTCGGGGGAAGTGTGGGACATAACCAACGTATTGTCGCAAATTTCCGCAGTCCAGTTGACGGCGTCGAAGTTGGCGGTGTTGCCGCCGTGCAAGGAATGCTTGCCGTTGTTGGCTTCCAACGTATATTCTTTTCCGTTCAAGGTAAATTTGGCATTGCCGATACGGTTGCCGTATCTACCGATGGTCGCGCCGTAGTACGCGTTACAGCCGATATATTCTTCCGCCGTTTTATATCCGACGATTACGTCGCCCATAACGCCGTTTTTATCGGGTACGCAAAGCCGTATAATCCGCGCGCCGTAGGTCAAAATATCCATTTGCGCGCCCGTAGCGTTGGTGAAGGTGTATACGTCGTAAGTTACGCCGTTTTTTTCAAAAGAATAGCTTTTTTCAATCATAATCAAAACTTCCTTAAATGTGCATATTTATTCTATTATAGCATATAAAGCAAAAAAAATCCACCCTTTCGGGTAAAAAAAATATGTAGAAAATATGAAAAAATTGTTGACAAAGCAAAACTTTATGTGTTATTATAAAAAAAATAAGCAAGCGCTAAAGGAAGATTGCAGAAGATGGACGGTTTCGTCCAACCGAAGGAGTAAATCTCTCAGGTGATCCGCAAGGGTTGGGAACTGCAATTGGATAGCACTCCGGAGAATCCCGATTAATGGGTGCCGAAGGGGCAAAACGGCGAACGCCGTCAATCTCTCAGGCAAAAGGACAGAGTATTGCTCACATAGCTTTTCCCTATTTTCTTGGATAGGGGGAGTCTTTGCAATATTTAAGTATCTCCGCGGAGCGATAGCGCAAGCTTTTGCCCCGTTCATTTTTTTGTAAGGAGATATACTTATGGAACAATTTTTCGCTATTGTAGAGCAAATCAACTCCGTAGTCAACGGCGTGGTGTGGGGACTTCCTATGATCGTCATGATTTTGGGCGCAGGTATCGTGCTTACCGTCCGCACCAAGGCTTTACAGGTCCGCAAATTCGGTACGGCTTGGGGGGAAACGATTATCCCCACCGTCAAGAGTATCGGCAAAAAGCGCGTGGGCTTGGAAGCCAAAGAGAACTCCGTTTCTCCCTTCGAAGCGTTTGCTACCGCCATTTCGGGTACGGTAGGTACGGGGAATATCGTCGGCGTTACTTCCGCCATTATGACGGGCGGACCGGGCGCGGTGTTTTGGATGTGGATATCCGCGTTCTTTGGTATGGTTACCAACTACGCCGAAAACGTTTTGGGTATGTTTTTCCGTAAACGGGACGACAAAACGGGGGATTTTTCGGGCGGCCCTGCGTACTATCTTTCCGAAGGTCTTGCGCTCAACACGACGGGCAAGCTCCGTTCGTTTTTGAAGGGGCTTGGAAAGGTGCTTGGGGTGCTTGCCGCGGTATTTTGCAGCTTTGCCGCTATCGGTATGAGCGGCGTGCAAACCAACAAGATTGCCGCTACCTTCCAAGGCAGTATCGACGCCGACCCCAACGTTATCGCCCTTGTCGTCGGTATCGTCGTGGCTATCGTGCTTGCGCTGATTATTCTTGGCGGTATCAAAGCTATCGGCAAAGTGACGTCTATTTTAGTACCCTTTATGTCGTTGCTGTTTATCGGTATGGCGCTTGTCATTATCTTTGTGAATATTTCCTTAGTCGGCAATGCGTTCGCGTTGATTTTCGGGAATATTTTCGCCTTTGAATCGGCGGTTGCAGGCGTGGGCGGTTATGCGTTTGCGCAGGTCATTCAAAAGGGGCTTGCCCGCGGGGTATTCTCCAACGAAGCGGGCTTAGGCTCTTCCGTAATCGCGCATAGCGCGTCCGCCACCCGTGAACCCGTCAAGCAAGGGCTTTGGGGAGTTTTTGAAGTGTTCTTCGATACCTTTATCATTTGTACGCTGACCGCGCTTGTCGTTTTAGTCAGCTTTGGCGACGAAGCGGGTATGACGGGCGTGCTGTACGCGCAAGGGGCTGTGGATACCGCCGTTTCCATGAAGGCGTTTGAAGAGCTGTTCGGTATCGTCGGAACGGTTACCTATTCCATTATCCTGCCCCTGTTTGCCTTTACCACCATTCTTGCTTGGTCGTATTACGGCGAAAAGAGCGTGGAGTTTTTGTTCAAGAAAACGGGGGAAAAGGGCAGAAAGATTGCCACCACCGTATTCAAAGTAGCGTACGTGCTGTTGGTTATCCTTTCCGCCGTTGCCGACGGGGAGCTTGCTTGGGCGATTTCCGATACCTGCAACGGGCTTATGGCGCTTCCTAACTTAATCGGGCTTGTCATAATGAGCGGTTTGGTGGCGCGTATCACCAAAAACTATTTCGATAGAAAGAAAGGGATAAACGTAGAGCCTATGCTTTCAGCGTACCCCGAGCAAAACGAACGGTTCAAAGCCGACCTTGCTATGGAAAAAGACGCCGTTTCGCCTGAAAATACCGCGAAAAAAGCGGAATAATTTTTCAAAAAAATGTAAATCCCCTTGAAAATCCGTTGACTTAACCTTTGGAATGTGTTATGATTATATAAATCAATTAAAAACTGTGAAGTTATTCAAAAATCGAATAATCAATCCAAAGGGGAGAGTAGAATATGGAAATCAAGATTACGAAAACGACGGCGCCCATGCAAATGCCCCCTGAAAAAGAGCTTGGGTTCGGGAAAGTGTTTACCGACCATATGCTGATTGTGGATTATAACGATAAGCAGGGTTGGCACGACGCGCGTATATTGCCGTTTGGCAATATATCGGTGCATCCTGCGTCTACGGTATTGCATTACGGCGCGGAGATTTTCGAAGGCTTAAAGGCGTATCGCCGTGCGGACGGCGGTGTGCAGCTCTTCCGCCCTATGGAAAATATACGGCGTATGAACAATTCCGCCGAGCGTATGAGCTTACCGCTCATGGACGAACAGGATATGTTTGAGCTGTTGACGACGTTTGTTAAGCTGGAAGAAAAGTGGGTGCCTAAAACGTTTGGAACTTCCTTGTATCTTCGTCCGTTTATGTTCGGCAACGACGAAGCGTTAGGGGTGCACGCGGTAAAAAACGCGACCTTTATGATTATCGCTTCGCCCAGTGGTAGTTACTACGCCGAAGGCATTAACCCCGTTTCCATTATGATTGAAAACCAAGACGTGCGTACGGTACGCGGCGGCACGGGCTATGCTAAGTGCGGCGGTAACTATGCGGCAAGCACGCGCGCAGGCGAACGGGCGGCGAAGAAGGGCTATTCGCAGGTGCTGTGGTTGGACGGCGTCGAACGCAAATATATCGAAGAAGTCGGCGCAATGAACGTCATGTTCAAAATCGACGGGGAAATCGTTACGCCTAAGCTGACGGGTTCGATTTTACCGGGGATTACGAGAAAGAGCTGTATCGAAGTATTGCGCTCCCAAGGGTATACGGTAAACGAACGGATGCTTTCCGTAGACGAATTGTTGAATGCGCTTAAAAGCGGCAAGTTGGAAGAAGCGTGGGGCTGCGGTACGGCGGCGGTTGTTTCGCCTATCGGCAAGCTTGCCTTTGGCAACGAAGAATACGTTGTTGGCGGCGGCAAAATCGGGGAAGTTACCCAAAAGCTGTACGATATCTTAACGGGTATTCAATGGGGGAAAGTGGAAGATACGTTTGGTTGGGTTTATAAATTATAAAAATAATCCAAAAGCGACAACATTTTCCTTTGAAAAATGCAAAAAAGCGAAAGCATAGCATTGACAAAACGCAAAAAATAGTATACAATATATTACAATATTATAAAAAAGGCAACGACGGGACAAAAATCCGCGCAAATGACAGCAAATAGAGAGTCGGCGGCTGGTGAAAGCCGACGCGGTGCGCAGAACATAACTCTTCCCTGAGCCTCCGACAGAACGGCAATATACCTGCTAAGTAGATTCGGACGGGTTCTCCCGTTACAGAGAAAGTCTTTATGGACATGAGTGGGCGGCTTTGAGCCGCCAAACAGAGTGGTACCGCGGAGAATTCTTCGTCTCTTTCGTATAGGGTGTGTTACGCCTACGCGAAAGAGATTTTTTATCATCAAAAGGAATGAATGAGTATGAAAAACAGTCAAAAGTACGTAAAACAATATTTCGATCCCACGGGCGTTACCATGGACTGGGTGAAAAAATCGTCTATCGATAAACCGCCTATGTGGTGCAGCGTAGACCTTCGCGACGGCAACCAAGCGTTGATTATCCCCATGAATTTGCAAGAAAAGCTTGAATTTTTCAAGCTGCTTTGCGACGTTGGGTTTAAGGAAATCGAAGTGGGGTTCCCTGCGGCAAGCGAAACGGAATATGAATTTTGCCGTACGATTATCGAACAAAATTTAATCCCCGACGACGTTACCATTCAAGTGCTGACGCAATCGCGCGAGCATATTATCGCCAAAACGTTTGAAGCGTTAAAGGGCGCGAAAAAAGCGGTGGTGCATTTGTATAATTCCACTTCCGTTGCACAAAGACAGCAGGTATTCAAGCGCGATAAAAAGGAAATTGTGGATATCGCCAAATTCGGCGCAAAGCTTTGTAAGGAATACAAAGAAAAAGCCGAAGGGAAGATTACTTTGGAATACTCCCCCGAAAGCTTTACGGGCACAGAACCCGAATTTGCGGCGGAAATTTGCAACGAAGTATTGAAAATTTGGCAGCCGACGGCGGAAGATAAAGCCATTATCAATCTTCCCGTCACCGTGTCCCATTCCATGCCCCACGTGTATGCCAACCAAGTGGAGTATATGTGCAAAAACTTATACCGCCGCGAAAACGTTATCGTGTCCTTGCACTCGCATAACGACCGTGGCTGCGCCGTAGCGGACAGCGAAATGGGCTTGCTTGCAGGGGGGGATCGTATCGAAGGCACGCTCTTTGGCAACGGCGAACGTACGGGTAACGTCGACATTATAACGCTTGCCTTGAATATGTATTCCCAAGGCGTTGACCCGAATTTGGATTTTTCCGACCTGCCCAAAATCACCAAAGTGTACGAACGGGTAACCCGTATGAAGGTAAGCGAACGCCAACCCTACAGCGGTCAGCTTGTATTTGCGGCGTTCTCAGGTTCGCACCAAGACGCCATTGCTAAGGGCATGAAATACAGGATAGAAAAGGGCGTTTCCACGTGGACTGTTCCCTATCTGCCCCTTGACCCTGCGGACGTTGGCAGAGCGTACGAAGCGGACGTTATCCGTATCAATTCGCAATCGGGCAAAGGGGGTATCGGCTACATTTTGGAAACGCAGTTCAAGCTTATTCTTCCCCCCAAAATGCGCGAACAGTTCGGCTATCACGTCAAGAGTATTTCCGACAAGGCGCATAAAGAGCTGCAGCCTACCGAAGTGCACGATATTTTCCTGCGTGATTTCGTCAATTTACAAGACAAGCTCAACGTTTTGGAAGCGGGCTATAACGACGTATCCGCCGAACGTATCAAGGGCAAAATCGTCATTGAATACAATCAAAAAGCCACCACGGTGGAAGTGGAAGGCAACGGCCGTTTAGACTGCGTATCTTCCGCAATCCAACAAGTTACGGGTAAAGCGTTTGTGTTAGAACACTACGTCGAACACGCCTTGGAAGAAAAATCCGACTCCAAAGCGGCTTCCTACATTTGCATTTCCGAAAACGGCAACAGCGTTTGGGGTGTGGGTATTCACACGGACATCATGACGTCGTCGGTTAAAGCTTTAGTCTCCGCCGTCAACCGCTTACTCTAAAAAACGAATTATATACTTCGTAACTCGGCGTCGAGCTCCGTTTTGTTTTGGTCACGTACGCCAAGTACGCTCCCTGCAACAAATACTCGCTCTCCTTGATTTACTCGTATCTAATCCGTTTTTCCCATTTCAAACGGGCAACGTTGAACCGTTTTTCCCATTTCAAACGGGCAACGTTTTAGCTAAACTCATTCCAAACGGGCGACGTTTTAGCTAAACCCATTTCAAACGGGCAACGTTTTAGCTAAACTCATTCCAAACGGGCAACCGTTTAATCTTACCACACTTATCACTTTTCCCTTTTCCAAAGGAGTTCTACCCATGAAATTAAAAGGTTCTCAAATTTTAGTAAAAACCCTGATAGAGCAGGGGGTTACCGACGTATTCGGTTATCCCGGCGGACAGGTTATCAACGTTTACGACGCATTATACGAATATAAAGACCAAATCAACCACGTGCTTACCGCGCACGAACAGGGCGCTGCGCACGCCGCGGACGGTTATTCCCGCGCGACGGGCAAGGTAGGCGTTTGTATCGCCACCAGCGGTCCGGGGGCGACCAACTTGGTAACGGGTATCGCCACGGCAATGCTTGACTCCATTCCTATGGTAGCCATTACGGGCAACGTGCCTTGTTCGCTCATCGGCAAAGACAGTTTCCAAGAAATCGATATCACGGGCGTAACCTTGCCCATTACCAAGCATAACTACTTCGTCGATAAAATTGAAAATTTGGCGGACATCGTTCGCGAAGCGTTTGCCATCGCCAAATCGGGCAGACCGGGGCCCGTCCTTATCGATATTCCCAAGGACGTACAGGTGGCAAGCTACGAATACGAAGAAAAACCCGTTGTCAAGAAAAAGCCTTTGCCCAAGGTATCCGACGATAAAATTGCGCAGGCGGCGGAGCTTATCGCAAACGCCAAACGCCCGTATATTTATATCGGCGGCGGCGCGGCAGGCTTGGGCATGGGGAAAGCTATCGTCGCCTTTGCCGAAAAGATAGACGCCGTAATCGGTTGTTCGTTCATGGGCTTATCGGCAGTACCGCAAAGCTCCCCCCGTTTCTTGGGAATGCAGGGTATGCACGGGCATTACGCGTCGTCCATGGCGCAAAACGAAGCGGATTTAATTCTTGCCGTCGGCGTACGTTTTAGCGATAGAGCGACGGGGAATTTATCCAAGTTTGCCAAAAACAGCAAGATTATTCAGCTTGACCCCGACTGTGCGGAAATCAACAAAAACGTCCGTGTGGATTTAGGGCTTGTCGGCGACGTAGAAGACGCGTTCAAGCGGATTGCGGCGGCTGTGCCAAACGCAAGCAACCCTTCGTGGCTGTGCCGCGTCAACGACTTAAAGACGGAAGAAAAACAATTTGAAAACGAAATTGCGGCGGCGGACACCGCTCCGCTTACCCCCCGTCAGGTATTTGAAATCATCAACGCCGAAAAACCTGCGGGCACGGTGATTACCACCGACGTAGGACAGCACCAAATGTGGACGGCGCAGTACGTTGAGTTTGATAGACCCCGTCGTTGGGTATCCAGCGGCGGCTTGGGTACAATGGGCTTTGGCTTGGGCGCGGCAATGGGCGCGTACGTAGCGACGAAAGACCCGACGGTGCTCATTACAGGCGACGGCAGCTTTGGTATGAACTTAAACGAGCTTGCCACGGCGGTAACGTATAAACTTCCCATCGTTATCGTACTCATGAATAACGGGGTTTTGGGTATGGTTCGGCAATGGCAAACGCTGTTCTTCGGAAAGAGATACTCCAACACCGTCCTTGATAGAAAGACGGACTTTGTGGCGCTTGCCAAAGCGTTCGGCGCGGACGGATATTTAGCGGAAACGCCTGTGGAATTCAAAAAGGCATTCCAAAAAGCCCTGCAAGCAAACGGGCCTACGGTTATCGACGTACGTATCGACAAGGACGAATTTGTATTGCCTATGTTGCCCCCCGGCGGCGCGATTGACGATATCATTACCAAGGTGTAAGGAGAAAACGCTATGGAAAAAAGTAAATTTGTCATTGCAGTATACGTAGACAATGCGGCAGGGGTACTTACAAGAGTTTCCAGCATGTTCACCCGTCGCGGCTTTAATATCGACGCGTTGACCGTTGGAGAAACGGAACGCAGCGAATATTCCCGTATCACCATTTGCATTACGGGTGATAAATACGATAAAGAACAGATCATCAATCAGCTTAGAAAATTAGTTGTCGTCAAGAAAGTGGAAGTGTTAGACGAAGACGCCAACAAGCGTGAGTTAATGCTGATTAAAATCAAAAACGAAAGTCAACATAGAAGTGATATCATGACGGCGGTGGACGTATTCCGTGCAAGCGTTATCGACTATTCCACGCAGTCCATGTGTATCGAAGTAACGGGCAACCCGTCCAAGATAGACGCGTTCGTTAAGCTGATGCAACCCTTTGGCATTTTAGAAATGTGCCGTACGGGTATCGTTGCTTTGGATAGGGGTTCGGAAACGTTATTCACAAAATAAAAAAATCTCAAAAGGAATGGTAAAATAATATGGCAAAAATCTATTATCAACAAGATTGCGATTTGAACAAATTAAACGGCAAAACGGTTGCCGTTATCGGCTACGGCTCTCAGGGCCACGCGCACGCTTTGAACTTGAAGGATTCGGGCGTCAACGTCGTCGTCGGCTTGTATAAGGGCAGCAAGAGCTGGGAAAAAGCGGAAAAGCAGGGCGTTAAGGTTATGACGGCTGACCAAGCGGCAAAGGTTGCCGACGTTATTATGATTTTAATCAATGACGAAAAACAGGCAAAGCTGTATAAAGAAAGCATCGAACCCAACCTTACCGAAGGCAAAACGCTTGCGTTTGCGCACGGGTTTAATATCCACTACGGCTGCATTAAGCCCCCGAAGAACGTCAACGTAATCATGATAGCCCCCAAGGGCCCCGGACACACCGTTCGCAGCGAATACCAAGCAGGCAAAGGCGTGCCTTGCTTGATTGCCGTAGAACAGGACGCAACGGGCGACGCTTTGGAAATCGGGCTTGCCTACGCTTTGGGTATCGGCGGTGCAAGAGCAGGGGTTTTGGAAACCACCTTCCGTACCGAAACGGAAACCGATTTATTCGGGGAACAAGCAGTGCTTTGCGGCGGCGTTTGCGCGCTGATGCAGGCAGGCTTTGAAACGCTTGTTGAAGCGGGCTACGACCCCCGTAACGCATACTTTGAATGTATCCACGAAATGAAGCTTATCGTCGATTTGATTTATCAAAGCGGCTTTGAAGGTATGCGCTATTCCATTTCCAACACGGCGGAATACGGCGATTATATCACAGGCCCGAAGATTATCACCGAAGAAACCAAGAAAGCCATGAAGAAAGTGCTTGCCGATATTCAAGACGGTACGTTTGCAAAGGACTTCCTTTTGGATATGTCCGACGCAGGTTCGCAGGTACATTTCAACGCCATGAGAAAGAAGGCGGCGGAACACCCTTCCGAAGTCGTTGGTAAGGATATCCGCAAGCTGTATAGCTGGGCTGACGAGGAAAAATTTATCAATAACTAAGCCATGACGACGTTTATTATTGTACGGCACGCGCAAAGCGTTGCCAACCTGCAAAAGGTATTTGCAGGGCATTACGATATCGACTTATCCGAGCTTGGCTTTATGCAAGCCGAGAAAACGGCGGCGTATATTCAAGAACATTATCCCGTGGATAAAGTGTATGTAAGCGACTTAAAACGCACTTGCCAAACCGCACAGCCTATCGCAAAGCTTTGTAATGCGGAGCTGGTTACCACCCCTGCTTTGCGTGAAATTTTCGCAGGCGAATGGGAAGGGGTATCGTTTGAGCAGCTGCAAAAGGACTATGAAAAAGACTATACGAAATGGCGTACGGATATCGGCAACGCAGGTCCTACGGGCGGTGAAACGGTAAAACAGGTATCCGCGCGTATTTGGGCAAAGCTACAAGAAATCGCGAAAGAAAACGAAAATAAAACGGTGGCAATCGTAACCCACGCCACCCCCGTTCGGACGGTGGTTTGTCCGTTGAAAGGGCTTTCGTTTGACGAAATGAAAGAAGTGGTTTGGGTACCCAACGCGTCGATTACGGTAGTGCAAACGGACGGCAAGGAATGGAAGCTTGTGCAGGCAGGGATAGACGAATACCTTGCCGATTGCAAAACCGTCCTTCCGCCCAACGTATAATAGGTGAAAACAATGATTAAAGAAACAATCGTAGACGGATTTCAAAACGCGCCGCACCGTTCGTTATATCACGCCTTAGGGCTGACGGACGAAGAACAGGCGCGCCCACTCATCGGGGTGGTTTGTTCGTATAACGAAATCGTCCCGGGGCATATCCATTTAGACAAAATTGCCCAAGCGGTAAAAATGGGGGTAGCCATGGCAGGCGGAACGCCTATCATGTTCCCTGCAATCACCGTTTGCGACGGAATCGCTATGGGGCATACGGGTATGAAATATTCGCTTGTCACACGCGATTTGATTGCCGATTCCACCGAAGCCATGGTGCGTGCGCACGGGTTTGACGGGCTGGTTATGATACCCAACTGCGACAAAAACGTGCCCGGGCTTTTGATGGCGGCGGCGCGGTTGAATATCCCCACGATATTCGTCAGCGGCGGACCTATGCTTGCAGGTAAGGTGAACGGCAAAAAGCGTTCGCTTTCGAGTATGTTCGAAGCCGTCGGCGCGTACACCGCAGGCAAAATCAATAAGCAGCAGCTTTGCGAATTTGAACGCAAGGTTTGTCCCACCTGCGGTTCTTGTTCGGGTATGTATACGGCAAATTCTATGAACTGTTTAACCGAAGTTATGGGTATGGGCTTACGCGGCAACGGAACAATCCCTGCCGTGTATTCTTCCCGTATCGAGCTTGCCAAGCACGCAGGTATGCAGGTTATGGAGCTTGTCAAAAAGAATATCCGTCCGCGTGATATCATGACGGCGGCGGCAATAAAAAACGCCGTTACGGCAGATATGGCGTTGGGCTGTTCGACAAACAGTATGCTGCACCTTCCCGCTATCGCCAACGAATGTGGCGTAGCGTTTGATTTAGACGAAGTCAACGCTATCAGTGAAAAGACGCCCAATTTGTGCCACCTTGCTCCTGCAGGTCCTACGTATATGGAAGACTTGGAAGAAGCAGGCGGTGTGTACGCCGTATTAAAAGAGCTGGAAGGCTTGGGGCTTTTGGATACGTCGGTGTTGACCTGTACGGGTAAAACCTTAAAGGAAAACCTTGTCGGTGTGGAAAATCTCGACGAAGAAGTGGTGAGAAAGCCCGAAAACGCTTACAGTCAAACGGGCGGTATCGCGGTGCTTAAAGGCAATCTTGCCCCCGACGGGTGTGTAGTTAAGCGCGCGGCGGTAGCAAAGGAAATGCTTGTTCACGAAGGTCCTGCCAAGGTATTTGAAAGCGAAGAAGAATGTATCGCCGCAATCTATGGCGGCAAAATCGTCAAAGGGGACGTCGTGGTAATCCGTTACGAAGGCCCTGCAGGCGGCCCGGGTATGCGCGAAATGCTTTCGCCTACTTCCGCTATTGCAGGTATGGGCTTGGATAAGGACGTCGCGCTGATTACCGACGGTAGATTTTCAGGCGCAACGCGCGGCGCGTCTATCGGACACGTATCCCCCGAAGCCGTTTCGGGCGGTGCAATTGCGTACGTAAAAAACGGGGATATTATCTCTATCGATATCCCCAATTATACAATTGAATGGAAGATTACGGACGAAGAATTTGCAAAGCGTAAAAAGGAAATGCCTATCAAAAAGAAGGAAGTTTCGGGGTATCTCAAACGCTATGCAGCGCAGGTAAGCTCCGCCGATAAAGGGGCTATTATCAATCGGTAAAGCACAGCCGCTCTTAGGAGCGGCGAGTACGTTTTATAAAAGGAAGAAGAAAGATATGGGAATGACAATGACGCAAAAGATCCTTGCCGCAAAAGCAGGGTTAAAGCAAGTGACTGCAGGACAGTTGATTTTGGTCAAGCTGGACAGAGTGCTTGGCAACGATATCACTTCCCCCGTAGCCATTAAGGAGTTCGAAAAAATCGGCGCGCAAGGCGTGTACGATAAGGACAAGGTAACCATGGTTATGGATCACTTTGCCCCGAATAAGGACATTAAAGCGGCTACGCAATGCAAAATGTGCCGTGATTTTTGCGATAAGCAGGAAATTACGCACTTTTACGACGTAGGCGCTATGGGTATCGAGCACGCGTTGCTCCCCGAACAGGGTTTAGTCGCCCCGGGGGACGTGGTGATCGGCGCGGATTCGCACACCTGCACGTACGGCGCGCTTGGCGCGTTTTCCACGGGTGTGGGTTCTACCGACATGGCTTGCGGTATGGCGACGGGCAAGGCTTGGTTCAAAGTTCCGTCTGCAATCAAGTTCGTGCTCAAAGGAAAAATGAACAAATACGTTTCGGGAAAAGACGTTATCTTACATATTATCGGCAAAATCGGTGTGGACGGTGCGTTGTATAAGTCCATGGAATTTGTCGGAGAAGGGGTGCAAGCCTTGACGGTATTCGATAGACTTACCATTTCCAACATGGCTATCGAAGCAGGCGCGAAGAACGGCATTTTCGAAGTGGACGAACAAACGCTTGCCTACGTCAACGAACGTTGCCACCGCGCATACACCGTTTATAAAGCGGACGACGACGCGGTTTACGATGAAACGTATGAAATCGATTTAAGCCAAATTCAACCGACGGTTGCCTTTCCGCATTTGCCCGAAAACACCAAAACGTTTGACGAAATCGGGGATATTGCTATCGACCAAGTGGTTATCGGTTCGTGCACCAACGGACAGTATAAGGACCTTGCCGAAGCGGCGGAAATTTTCAAGGGGAGAAAGGTGGCAAAGCGCGTCCGCGCCATTATCATTCCCGCTACGCAGGATATCTATCTCAAAGCCATGGAAGACGGACTTTTGAAGATATTCATTCAAGCAGGTTGTATCGTTTCCACCCCCACCTGTGGGCCTTGCCTTGGCGGTTACATGGGTATTTTGGCGGCAGGCGAACGCGCCGTCGCTACGACAAATCGAAACTTCGTCGGCCGTATGGGTCACGTGGATTCGGAAGTATATTTGGCGTCGCCTGCGGTTGCCGCGGCAAGCGCGATAGCAGGTAAAATTGCGTCGCCGATAGAAATTATGGGGGAATAAAGAGAAATGAATTATACAGGAAAAGCAATCAAATACGGCGATAACGTGGATACGGACGTCATTATCCCTGCCCGTTATCTCAACACCATTGACAAAAAAGAGCTTGCGTCCCATTGTATGGAAGATATTGATAAGGACTTTGTAAACAAAGTAGAAGTAGGCGATATCATGGTAGCAGGCTATAACTTCGGCTGCGGCTCGTCAAGAGAGCACGCGCCTATCGCGATTAAGGCAAGCGGCATTTCCCTTGTTATCGCGCGTTCGTTTGCGCGTATCTTTTATCGCAACTCTATCAATATCGGTCTTGCTATCGTCGAAAGCGACGAGGCGGTGGACGGTATTGCCGACGGGGATAAGATAGAAGCCGACCTTGCAAACGGAAAAATTTACAACAAAACGACGGGAAAGGTATTCACCGTACAGCCCTTCCCTGCATTTATCCAAAAAATAATCGCTTGCGGCGGTTTGGTGGAAGCTATCAAAGCAGGAGAGTTGGACGCATGAAACACTACAATATCGCCTTATTACGCGGCGACGGTATCGGCCCTGAAATCGTAGACAGCGCGGTGCGCGTCTTGCAAGCGGTAGGCGAAAAATACGGTATACAATTTACCTTTACGCCCTATCTTATCGGCGGTGCGGCAATCGATAGTTGCGGTAAACCCTTGCCCGAAGAGACGGTAAAAGGCTGTTTGGGTTCGGACAGCGTATTGCTTGGCGCAGTCGGTGGTCCGAAATGGGATACGCTCCCTGGAAATCTCCGTCCCGAAAAGGCGCTTTTGGGTATCCGCGAAGCTATGGGCTTGTTTACCAACCTGCGCCCTGCCAAATTATACCCTGCGTTGAAGGACGAATGTCCCTTGCGCGCGGATATCGTAGAAAACGGCTTTGATATCATGATCGTAAGAGAACTTACGGGCGGTATTTATTTCGGGGAACGGGGGTATCGTCAAGGCAAGTACGGCGAAGAAGCGTTTGACACCGAAAGTTATAGCCGTATGGAAATTGAACGTATCGCGCGCGTGGCGTTGGAAACGGCAAGAAAACGCAGAAAGAAAGTCATTAGTATCGACAAGGCGAACGTGTTGGAAACGTCCCGTCTTTGGAGAAAGACGGTGCACGAAATTGCGGCGGAATACCCCGACGTAGAAGTTAGCGATATGCTTGTGGATAACGCCGCTATGCAGCTTGTAAGAAACCCGTCGCAGTTTGACGTGGTGGTGACAAGCAATATGTTCGGGGATATTTTATCGGACGAAGCGTCGCAAATCACAGGCTCTATCGGTATGTTGCCTTCGGCGTCGCTTGGCGACACTTCACGTGGCTTGTACGAACCCATTCACGGCTCTGCGCCCGATATCGCAGGACAAAACAAAGCCAACCCCATTGCTACCATTTTATCGGCGGCAATGATGCTACTCTATTCGTTCAACGAAACGCAGGCGGCGGAGAGTATCGTTACGGCGGTGGATACAGTATTAAACGCAGGCTACCGTACGGCGGACCTTGCCCGTGGCGGCGAAGCGCTTTCGACAACGGAAATGACGGA
This sequence comes from Candidatus Scatosoma sp., assembly GCA_045635725.1. Classification (GTDB taxonomy): domain Bacteria; phylum Bacillota; class Clostridia; order Christensenellales; family Borkfalkiaceae; genus Scatosoma. The sequence goes on from JAZTWF010000016.1 coordinate 18,342, forward strand.
TAAAATTATACAAAGGTTGTAACATGACAAATAAAGTACGGACAATTTATCAAAAGCTTTGCGCGGTCAGCGTATTTATCGGCGTCAACCGTTTGCCCCTTATGCAGGCGTTTTTCCACTACTGTAAACAAAGTGCGCAAACGGAAAAGCTTTGCGCATACGCCGCTTTCGTTGCGGAAATTTACAGCGGCGGCGGTGATTTGACCGCACTTTTGCAAAAGCAATTGTCCGAAGACGAAAACGTCTACGTTTGCGCAGTAGCGCAGGGCAAAAAAGTCCCTGTGCCTATTGCCCAAAGCGTCGTAAGAGAGCTTGGCGCGTTTGCGCTTTTTGCGGCGCTTAGCCCCGACGATTTCGCCGAAGATTTAGACCTGTCCGTACAAGAAATACCTGCCTTTATTAGTAAGCCTTGCGATTTCAACGCGGCGTATCAAGATAGATTGTCTAACTTAAACCGCTACGGCTACGGCATTTTCTCATCGCAAGCCATGTTCCGTTTGTCGGACGAAAGGAAGATAGAGCCTATCGTTTCGGCGGATACCATTTCTTTGGACGCCTTTATCGGCTACGACGCCGAACGGGCGCAGGTGGTGGAAAACACCCGTGCGTTTTTGTCGGGCAGACCTGCGGCAAACGTCTTGCTTTGCGGCGACGCAGGCACGGGAAAATCGTCCACCGTCAAAGCGGTGGCAAACGCCTTTTTTAACCAAGGCTTGCGGCTTATCGAATTGAGAAAAGACCAGCTTTCTCTGCTTCCCTACGTCATGGCGAAAATCAGCGGCAATCCTTTGAAGTTTATTATCTTTATCGACGATTTGTCTTTCCGTAAAAGCGACGACGATTTTAGTATGCTTAAGGCAGCTTTGGAAGGCTCGGCAAGCGCGAAGGCGGAAAACGCCGTAATCTACGCCACCAGTAACCGTCGGCATATTATCAAGGAAAGCTTTGGGGATAGAGAAGGGGACGACGTGCATAGAAACGACACCCTGCAAGAAACGCTTTCTCTCTCCGAACGGTTCGGGCTTGTCGTACTCTTTTCCAAACCCAACAAGCCGTTATATTTGGAAATTGTCAAGCGTTTGGCGCAAAAAACGGGCATACGTATGGACGAAACGCAGCTTTTTGTGCAAGCGGAAGCGTTTGCGCTGCGTAAAGGTAACCGCTCTGCACGCTGTGCGGAACAATTTATCAACAGTCTTTTATAAGAAAGGAGAATAGGTATTATGCTTACTATCGATAACGTATACCGCGCGAGTAACGTTTTGAAAGGCGTCGTGCGGAAAACGGACGTAATCTATGCGCCCAAGCTTGCGCAGGGCGTAGATTTGTACTTAAAAACGGAAAACTTACAGCTGACGGGTTCGTTCAAAATCCGCGGCGCGTACTATAAAATGACCCGTCTTTCGGCGGAAGAAAAACAGCGCGGCGTAGTCGCTTGTTCGGCAGGTAACCATTCGCAAGGGGTTGCGCTTGCGGCGCAAAAAAACGGCATTAAAGCGGTGATTTGTTTGCCCGACGGCGCGCCCATTTCCAAGGTAGAAGCCACCAAAAGCTACGGTGCGGAAGTGTGCCTTGTCGAAGGGGTTTACGACGACGCGTATAATCGCGCGTTGCAGCTCCGCGACGAAAAGGGCTACACCTTCATTCACCCCTTCAACGACGAAGACGTTATCGCAGGGCAGGGCACGATTGCCTTAGAGCTTATCGAACAAATCGCCGATTTGGACGCAGTGCTTGTGCCGATCGGCGGCGGTGGGTTGATTTCGGGTATCGCATACACCTTAAAAACGGTCAATCCGCGCGTAAAGGTGTACGGCGTACAGGCGGTAGGCGCGCCGTCTATGAAAAATTCGGTGGCGCACGGTGAAGTGGAAACTTTGGAAAACGTTTCGACGATTGCCGACGGTATTGCGGTGAAAAAGCCGGGGGATTTGACGTATGCGCTTTGCAGTCAATACGTAGACGAAATCGTTACCGTCACCGACGACGAAATCTCCGCGGCAATCCTTGCGCTTATGGAACAGCACAAGCTTGTTACCGAAGGCGCGGGGGCGGTAGCCGTTGCGGCGGCAATGTTCCATAAGGTAGACCTTGTGGGCAAGAAAGCCGTTTGCGTACTTTCGGGTGGGAATATCGACGTTACCATTTTATCGCGTGTAATCAAGCGCGGGCTTTTAATGTCGGGCAGAAACTGTCAGCTGACTATCGAGCTTGTGGATAAGCCCGGGCAGTTGAAAAACGTTTCGCGGATTATCGCCGATTTGGGCGGAAACGTCACTTCCGTACACCATGAACGGGCAAACGAAGGTTCGGACGTCAACGGGTGTTATTTGCGTATCATTTTGGAAACGAGAAACTTCGAACATATCGCGCAAATCAAAAAAGCGCTTACCGATTTTGGGTTTAAGCTGGTATAAGGAGTAGAGAAAATGGAATTGAAAAAAGTATCAACCGATAAAGCTCCTGCGGCAATCGGACCGTATTCCCAAGCCGTTATTTTCGATAAGCTTGTATTCACTTCGGGGCAAATCCCTATCGACCCGACAAGCGGAACGGTTACGGCGGTAACCATTGAACAGCAAACCCGTCAAGTAATGGAAAATGTAGGTCAAGTCTTGTCGGCGGCGGGTAGTTCGTTTGAAAAAGCCGTCAAAACCACCTGTTTTTTGGCGGATATCAACGATTTTGCGGCGTTCAATGCCGTCTACGCGGAATATTTCACCACCAAGCCTGCGCGCAGCTGCGTAGCCGTCAAGGAGTTGCCTAAGGGGGTTAAGGTAGAAGTCGAAGTCATCGCCTTTGTTTAGGACGACGTATATACTTCGCAATACGGCGTCGAAGGTGCGCTTTTCTTGCTTACGTACGCTAAGTACGCGCGCTTCGAAAATGCTCCTTTTCCTTGTATTGCTCGTATCTCCGCCGTCCGACGGGATTGTCATAATTAAACATATTCTTACTCGCATCTAATCCGTTTTTTGGTTTCAAACGGGCGGCGTTAAATCTAACCGTTTCAAACAGACAATCCTTTCATTCACACAACAAAAAAACCGTTTGGAAAAGCTCCAAACGGTTTTGTATTTTTCTTGCAATTATTCCGTTTTTTGCGGTTCGTCTTCGCCGCGTGTGGTGGGCATTTTTGCCGTGAAGAAGAATACGATAAACCCTGCAATCGTGAGCAAGGGGATAGGCAACAAATCCAAATTCATGACCGCCGTAACCGCCGCAAAATCGGGGAATGCCTTGGTGATTGCGCTGACGATAACGACAAACAGCGACACAAGCGCAGGGCCAAGCGTACCTGCGCCCTTGCCGAAGATATCGTAAATCCCGAAAAATTCCCCCGATTTTTCCGCAGGAATAATGCTGGTGAAATACGAACGGGACATGGCTTGAATACCGCCTTGGAACAAGCCTACGCACACCGCAAGCACCCAAAATTGCCACGAGAACTTCAAGAACAACGCAAACAGCGATACGGCTACGTAACCGCCGATACATACGAAAATCAAATACTTATCTTCCACTTTTTTCGAAAGTCTGCCGATTATAATCGCGCTGGGGAAGGCTACGATTTGCGTTACCAACAGCGCAAGGAGTAATTCCGTCGTGCCGAAGTTTAACATATCCTGTCCGTAAATGGTCGCCATTTTAATAATGGTATACGCGCCGTTGATATACAGGAAGAACGCCATAAGGAACAAAAACGCTTTCTTATTCTTTTTGATTTCCTTAAAGATTTGTCCAAGACGGGCAAAGGTATTGCGAATGGCGTGGGGCGGACGGGGCAAGAAATGCTTTTGCTGATAGCTCTTAAACAAGGGGAGCGTAAAGCACAGCCACCAAGCCGCCGTAAGTAAGAACGAAAGGGTCATACGCCATTGCATACTCATTACCGCGTCGGGCACGACAAGCACAAGCACCAAGCAAAGCGCAAAGGGAATACAGCTGCCGATATATCCCCAAGCATAGCCGTTTGCCGATACGTTATGCAGCCTATCCTCCGTCGTTACGTCGGAAAGCATGGAATCGTAGAACACGCAAGAGGACGATAAGCTTGTTTCCGTCAAGACGTAGATAATCGCAAAGGCGATTGCCCCAAGTATAGGCAGGGACAAAAGCGCGCAGCAGGTAATCCCCGTCAAGGCGAACAACAGGAAGAACGTACGCTTGCCCTTGAAGTCCGCCATTGTCCCGAAGATAGGGCAAATGAACAGCGACAAAAGCGCAACGATAGACGATACCGCGCCCCAAATGGTGGTGGCAAGCCCCGTCGAATCGTTTCCGACAAGCGAGTTAAAGTAAATGGGAATAATGGTGGACGCAAACAACACGAAAGCCGAGTTGCCCACGTCGTACATAACCCATTTCTTTTCCAAAGACGTCAATTTTAAGCTGTCTTTTTGCATAGGTGTGTCTCCTTCTTTTTATGCGTTTTCTATCAAACCGCTGTAATTGTGTTGAAATACGCCGTCTGCGATTTTTCCGTTTTCCACGATTACGTCGATATTTTCAAAAAAGCTTGTGATAATCTCCGCCGCTTTGGGTACGGCGTTTTGCCAAAGCACTTCCAAATCTTCCCCTAAGCCTTGAAACCGCTTATCGTCCTTCTTATGTAAGAACATATCCCCGAATTTCCGTTCTAACCCAGCAATCGTAAGCACTACGTGCGCAAGCGCGTGAAAGGGTTCGCATTTCGACGAAAACCAACCGTTGATTTTCTTAATGGACTTTATTGCCAAAGCAATCGCGTCCGTGTTTACGTCCAAAATGGTTGCGCAGGCTTCGATAGTGCCGTTTTCGCCGCTAATCGGCGTCGTGGTATTGTAACCGCGGATAGGAAGTCCGTCCTTGCGAAGAAAATATTTATCTAATTCCGATTCGATTTTTCCGTGCGTAAACGTCCCTTGCGAATGATTATCAATATATGGGTGGCAGGAAATATCCAACGTGAAATGACACAAAAATCCGCATACGTATGCTATTAAAGCGGACAAAAGCGGTTTATTATCCGTTTTCGCAAGCGCAATTTCCTTGGCGGCGTTGACGAAAAAATCTTCCGCCGCTACGGCGTGCAAATCCCAACCGCGTTGACGAACGGCGTTTTCTTGCATGAACTTGTGATAAAATAATATATCCGGTCCTTGCGTGCCGAGCGCAAACGCTTCGCATCTTTCCTGTAAAATCTCTTGCAGGTAGTTAGGTAATTGCGCTTCCACGGCTTTTCCGAAACGGTAATGCGTATATACGGCAGGCATAAAAACTCCTTTTTTTACTATCGTCTACGTTTAGTATAACACAAAAATCCCCGAAAAGATAGCAAATCAAACAGAAAAATATCCATGTAATAGAAAAATATGACAAAAATACAGGCAAGATAGGACAAGATTTTTCAACGCAGGGAAAAAATCTCTTTCAAGTTGTTTACTTTTTTCTGAAATTGTGGTATACTGTAAACAAATGTTTGTTTTAACGATACCGTTGGAGAGAAAAAATGGAAGAAAGACCGTTTGAATTACAATCGGCGTTTGCCCCTACGGGCGATCAGCCCCAAGCGATAGCCCGTCTTACCGAAGGGGTGTTGGACGGTATGCGCGCGCAAGTGCTTGTCGGGGTTACGGGGAGCGGTAAAACGTTCACCATGGCAAACGTCATTCAAAACGTCGGTCGACCGACGTTGGTGATTGCGCACAACAAAACGCTTGCGGCGCAGCTTTGCAACGAGTTTCGGGAGTTTTTTCCAAATAACCGCGTAGAATATTTCGTTTCGTATTACGATTATTATCAACCCGAAAGCTATATTCCCACGACGGATACCTATATCGAAAAAGATTTGAGCATGAACGACGAAATCGATAAGCTGCGCAACAGCGCAACGGGTTCGTTAATGGAACGGCGCGACGTTATCGTCGTGGCGTCGGTGTCGTGCATTTACGGCTTGGGTGCGCCCGAAGAATACTTCCGTTTATCCTTATCCCTGCGCCCCGGTATGGAATGGGAACGCAACGCGCTGATAAGAAAGCTTATCGAATTGCAGTACGCAAGAAACGACGTGGATTTTAAGCGTTCGACCTTCCGCGTACGGGGGGACGCGTTGGAAATTTTCCCTGCGTCTAACTCCGAAGTGGCAATCCGCGTGGAATTTTTCGGGGACGAAATCGACAAAATATACGAAGTGGAAGCTTTGACGGGCAATAAGCTCAATGAGCTGTCGCACGTAGCCATTTTCCCTGCGAGTCAGTACGCCGTCGGTACGGAAAAGCTGCAAAGCGCGCTTGCCATGATAGAAGAAGATTTACAAGGGGAAGTGCGCGCGTTTGAAGAAGACGGTAAAATTTTAGAAGCGCAACGCTTACGACAGCGCACCGAGCACGACTTGGAAATGATGCGCGAAATCGGCTATTGCAGCGGCATTGAAAATTACAGCCGTTACTTCGACGGGCGCAGCATAGGCGAGCCGTCTTTTACCCTGCTGGATTACTTCCCGTCGGGGGAATTTTTGGTGTTTATCGACGAAAGCCACATGACGATACCGCAAATCCGCGCCATGTACCACGGGGATTTATCGAGAAAGAGAAATCTTGTCGATTACGGTTTTCGTATGCGTGCGGCGTACGATAACCGTCCGCTTACGTTTGACGAATTTGACGCACGCGTACCGCAGGTGATTTACGTTTCCGCTACCCCTGCGCCGTATGAATTGCAGCAATCGGGTCAAGCCGTGGAACAGCTTATCCGTCCGACGGGACTACTTGACCCCGAAATCACCGTCAAGCCCACGCGCGGACAAATCGACGACTTGCTTTCGCAAATCCGCATAGTAGTGGACGGGGGCGGTAGAGTGCTGATCACCACGCTCACCAAAAAAATGGCGGAAGAGCTCACCGATTATTTGAAAGAACACGCCGTTAAGGTGAAATATATGCACAGCGATATCGACACGTTAGAGCGTGTGGATATCGTCAACGGGTTACGCCTTGGCGAGTTTGACGTGCTGTGCGGTATCAACCTGCTCCGTGAAGGGTTAGACCTGCCCGAAGTCAAGCTTGTCGCCATTTTGGACGCGGATAAGGAAGGCTTTTTGCGCAGCGACACCGCGCTCATTCAAACGATAGGCCGTGCGGCGCGAAACGCCGAAGGCAGGGTGATTATGTATGCGGATACGATTACCGACAGTATGAAACGGGCAATCGGGGAAACCAACCGCAGAAGAAAGGCGCAGGACGAATATAACAAGGCGCACGGCATTGTGCCCAAGACGATTATTAAGGAAGTCAAATCTACCTTAAATATCACCAAGAAAAAGACGGACGACGATATTAAAATGCAGGATATCCCCGACGAAATCGAGAAATTGAAAGCTTTAATGAAGGTGGCAAGCGGACAATTAGACTTTGAACGGGCAATTGAAATTAGAGAAAAGATTGCCGAGCTAAAGCTCAAACTGAGAAAGGCAGGAAAATAATAAGTTATGCAAGAAGAAATCGTAATCAAAGGTGCAAAAGAGAATAACTTAAAAAATATCGACCTTACCATTCCCCGTAACAAGCTGACGGTGTTTACGGGGCTTTCGGGCAGCGGTAAATCTACCTTGGCGTTTGACACCATTTTCGCCGAAGGACAACGCCGTTACGTGGAAAGCTTGTCGTCCTATGCCCGTCAATTTTTAGGGCAAATGGAAAAACCCGACGTCGAGAGTATCGACGGGCTTTCGCCCGCTATCTCTATCGACCAAAAAACCACGTCGCGTAACCCCCGTTCTACGGTGGGTACGGTAACGGAAATTTACGATTATTTCCGTTTGCTGTTCGCCCGAATCGGCGTTCCCCATTGTCCCAAGTGCGGCAGGGAAATCCGCCGTCAAACGGTGGACGAAATTTGCGATAGGGTTATGGCGATGGACGAAGGGAGTAAAATTCTTATCAACGCCCCCGTCGTTCGCGGTAGGAAAGGGGAATACGTCAAAGAGCTTGCGTCCTATAAAAAGAGCGGCTACGGCAGAGTAAAAATCGACGGGATTGTCTACGATTTACAAGAAGAAATCAAATTAGAAAAGAATATAAAACACAACATTTCCGTTGTCGTGGATAGATTAGTCGTCAAGCCCACCGTACAAAAACGCTTAACGGATAGCTTAGAAGCGGCGTTAAAGCTTGCAGGCGGTTTGGTGGTGATTGACCACGAAGGCAAAGAAGAGCTGTATTCCGTCAACTACGCCTGCCCCGATTGCGGCATTTCCATTGAAGAAATCGAACCGAGAATGTTTTCGTTTAATACGGTGTACGGGGCTTGTCCGACCTGTTCGGGGCTTGGGTTTAAGCAATTTGTCGACCCCGATTTGATTTGTCCTGACAAAACCAAAACGCTGAGAGAAGGCGCAATGAAGGTTACGGGTTGGAGCTTGGGCTCTAATTCCATGGCACTTATGGAGCTGTCCGCGCTTGCCAAAGCCTACGGCTTTTCGTTGGACGTACCCGTCAAGGATTTATCCAAAGAAGTGTACGACATTTTAATGTACGGCAGCGAAGAACGGGTGGATATGCAGTACCAAACGCGTTCCTTTTCGGGTAGCTTCAAAAAGACGTGGGAAGGGTACGTGAATAACCTGCAACGCCGCTACGCTACGTCCACTTCGGACGGTGTGAAGGGGGAAATCGAGCGGTTAATGCGTAACGCTCCTTGCGATAGCTGTAACGGCAAACGCTTGAAAAAGGAAGCGTTGTCGGTAACCGTCGGCGGTAAAAATATTTGGGAAGTATGCGAGCTTTCGGTGGACAAGCTTTGTGATTTTATGGACGAGCTTTCGCCCACGCTCACCAAAACACAGCACATGATTGCCGACGCCATTATCAAGGAAATCAACAGCCGTCTTGGCTTTTTGCGGAATGTGGGGCTGAATTATCTCACGCTTACCCGTACGGCGGTAACGCTTTCGGGGGGCGAAAGCCAGCGTATCCGTTTGGCAACGCAAATCGGCAGCGCATTGACGGGCGTATTGTATATCTTGGACGAACCGAGTATCGGTTTGCACCAACGGGATAACGAAAAGCTGTTACATTCGTTGAAGGGCTTGCGTGATTTGGGCAATACGCTGATTGTCGTAGAGCACGACGAAGACACCATGCGTGCCGCGGATTATATCGTGGATATCGGCCCGAAAGCAGGGGTGCACGGCGGCGAAATCGTCGCAAGCGGTACGCCCGAAGACATTATGTGCGCAAAAAACTCTATTACGGGTGATTATTTAGCAGGCAGAAGAAAGATAGAAGTGCCTACCGTTCGGGCAAAACCCGACGGACGGTTTTTGAAGGTGTTCGGCTGTAAGCAAAACAATTTACAAAATATCGACGTGGAAATTCCCGTGGGGTTAATCACCGCCGTTACGGGCGTTTCGGGCAGCGGTAAATCCAGCCTTGTCAATGAAATTATCGAACCGACGCTTGCCGCCGAGCTCAACGGCGCAAAACGCGTGCTTGGAAAATACGATAAAATGGACGGGATAGAGCACTTCGATAAAGTAATCGGTATCGATCAATCGCCCATCGGCAGAACGCCGAGAAGTAACCCTGCTACGTACACGGGGGTGTTTAACGCTATTCGCGATTTGTTTACCATGACGCCCGACGCGAAAGAGCGCGGCTATAAAGCAGGGCGGTTTTCCTTTAATATTTCGGGGGGCAGGTGCGAGCATTGCTTTGGCGACGGGATTATCAAAATTGAAATGCACTTCTTGCCCGATATTTTCGTGCCGTGTGAAATTTGTGGCGGTAGGCGGTATAACCGCGAAACCTTAGAAGTGCGTTATAAAGGCAAAAATATCGCCGACGTGCTGGATATGACGGTGGAAGAAGCGTGTGAATTTTTCCAACCCATTCCGAATATTTATAATAAGATTAAAACGCTCAACGAAGTGGGGCTTGGCTATATCAAGCTTGGGCAAAGCTCTACCACCCTTTCGGGGGGTGAAGCGCAACGCGTCAAGCTTGCCACCGAGCTTGCCCGCCGTTCGACGGGAAAAACGCTGTATATCTTGGACGAACCGACGACGGGTTTGCATGCCTACGACGTAGATAAGCTTATCAAAATTTTGTTAAAGCTGCGTGAAGGCGGTAACACCGTTTTGGTGATTGAACACAATTTAGACGTCATTAAAACAGCCGATTATATCATTGATTTAGGGCCCGAAGGGGGCAACGGCGGCGGCACGGTTGTGTGCACGGGTACGCCCGAAGAAGTGGCTAAAAACACGCAAAGCTATACGGGAAAATTTTTGAAAAACGTACTGTAAAAGCTTATGATAAGCATATATCGATATAAAAAAGGATAGTGAATTGTTCACTATCCTTTTTGTTGTATTCTATGAAAAGCATTTATAAAAGCTTATATAACTTTCTTTCTATTTCTCTTAAAATCCTGTCGATAAGCTCTTTTTTTGTGTTCTTTTCTACGTTGATTGCCTTTGACTTTATCGCTTTTTTTTCGGCTTTGCCGTTGCCTTTAGGCGGACGACCGCGTTTGGTTACAACGCAGGGTTGTTTTTCACCGCTTTTGATTTGGATAATTTCATGAATCAACGCTTTTTTCTTTAAACTTGTCGGTGCTTTTACGCCTATTTCCCTTGCGAGATTGCGCAAATCGTGAATGTTGATTGTGTATAATTGTTCTAAGTCGTAAATCATTTTTTCTCCTGTAAAATAAAAAAGTGCGTTAACCGAAGTCAACGCACAAAAAACACAAACTCCGATGTCGCGAAACAAACTTAATCAGACGAGAAAATAATTTCCACATTCTAACTGCAGGAATTTGCATTTTTATCAAACTCAAAAGTTAGAATGAGAAAAAAAGGTATAATTATCCCTTTCATTAAAAAGAAACTATTTCATACCTGATTATTAAGTTTGTTTCGCATAATTAGTATAGCACATATAAAAATTTTTATCAAGTAATTTTGCGTAAATAATAAAAAGCGACAAATATACGGTTTTTATATACGCTTAATTTTCACCGTTCCGCACAGCACGTCCGAATAGGAATAGGCGGTTTTGCCCAAAAAGTCCTTGTCGTCGGGTCGGACGGTGAATAGGGCAGGGTATACGCCCGAAAGCACGCCGCTATAGCTTACCGATTTATTTCTGCCTAAATTCACGCGCACGGCTACGCGTTCAGC
>JAZTWF010000017.1:0-2101 GCA_045635725.1 Candidatus Scatosoma sp.
GGCGTAGGCGTACCCATATAAACCGTAGCCCCAGCTGCATTTTTGATGACGTATTTATAAATGCTGTTCACGCCGACGCTGCTCCACGAAATACCCGTAGACTTTACGGAAACGTTCAGATTTTCAGCATCTTCCCAAACAGCGTAAAGCGTGGTGTTTTCGCCAAGCTTATCTTCATTATATTTATATGTAAGTTTTTCGCCGTCGCCGTAGTTACTTACCCACCAGCCTGCAAATACTTTGCCGTCCTTTTCGGGCGTGGGAAGCTCGGTGTTGTACACAACGCCGTTCTTCGTTTCTACGGGTTCAAACGCCACTTCCCCGTCGACCATGAAATTAACGGAGAATTCCGTCTTCCCTAAGTCTTCAACAAAGCGCGCATACAGCGTGGTATTCGCCATAACGGGATTATCAAAGTCATACAAGGCTTTGAAAGCTTCGTCGGCATACCAACCGATAAACCAGTGCCCTTCTTTCGTAGGATCAGCGGGCTTCGTCGTCACCTTACCGTTGACAACCGTTGCCGCCGCTACGGCAGAACCACCGTTCGTTTCATATGTTACGGTATGCTCGATATTTTCATAGAACGTATACGTATTCTCTCCTTTCGTCAAGGTCAAAACCTTACCGTCCACCGTAACCGTGCCAAGCGAACCATCGGAAAAGACGATTTTTATCGTTTCTCCGTCTTTCGAGTACGTACCGGTAAGCGTCGTTTCGCCCATAACCAAGCTACAATCCGCTTCGTTAATGGTCAACGTATATTCCGCGCTGCCCGTACTGCAATAATACTCACCCGTTTTCTCGAAGGTTACCGTTTCCGACGTAGTGCTTTCGGAAGATGTCGAACTCGACTGGTTTTCTTCTCCACCGCAAGACGACAAGGCAAAGGTAAACGTCGTGAGAGCGGTTGCAAGCATTAAGCCAACCAAACGTTTCTTGAACTTCATAAAAGCCTCCTTTTGCTTTAAGATTCTTTTTTTGGGTATCGTATATATCCTTCCCGTTTTCGACTTCTTCATTTGAAAAAATCGCCTACAATAAAAGTATACCACGATACTATTTTCAACATTTTAGCATAAAAACACTATGTTGTCAATTAATTTACTCTTTTTTCTAATATAATTTTTAGCATAATAACAATCGATAAATCGAATTAACCAACGTTAAACCAACGTTTTTTATGATAATTCTTGCAAAAAAAGAACGCAAATGCGTTTTGCGTCCTTTATCTGTTTTTCAATTCTTCTTCCGCTGCCTTACGCAAAATCTGTTTTACACGTGAAGGATCGTACGGAGCATTTTCCAACGTAAATCGCCGTATGCCGTCGACGTAGACAATCTGTTCGGTATTATGCCTGCCCATGCGCACCCAAACGTAATCCCCTGCCTGTACCGTCCCAGACGGGTCGAGATACCAGTAATAACAGCCACGATAATTTCTCGGACTTACGCCTACAAACAGGAATTTTCCTTTGCCTACGCAAATACGGGAAAATACGGCGTCAAATTCCTCGCGAAGCTGACGGGCAAATATTTCGATATCTTTTCTGTGCAATAATAACGTATATACGCCGCCTAAAAAGCTCTTTCCGTTGCGTTCACGCAAAAGAATACGTATCGCCATGACGCAGTCGTTTACACGGCGTTCTTCACGGGATACTTCTTCGCCGTCTTTGACGTAAGGATACATATCGACCGCAAGCCCTGCCTTTTGAAAGGATAATGCATACTCTCGCGCATATGCGCCTGCGAGCAAGCGATACATAGAAAACAGCCATTCTTCTAACTCGTCCCGAGAGATGCGCTCACCGATATCGCGATAGCTTATATATTCATTTTCAATAGCCGTTTCCGTTCGCGCCCAAAACCCTTTGGATAATAATTTTAACGGCAATACGGAAAAGGAAAATTTTGTCTTTTGCAATTCAATGGTAGCCATGATTTACTTCCTTTTGTAACAAAAACACGTAAACGTGTGCCGTTTTTTATTCCACAACGTCTAAAATTAACGGTTTTTCTTCGGGCTTATTCACCCCGATTTTCGTTGCTTGCAGCAGCCGTTTTTCGGACGCGGCAAACCCTTCTTCTTTGCTTGAAT
>JAZTWF010000018.1:0-3328 GCA_045635725.1 Candidatus Scatosoma sp.
CTCTTGCCGTTGGGCGTTCCGCCTGTGATAACAATGGTATCGCCCTTTTTAGCAAGCTTGCTCTTTATCGCCGATTGCTTGGCAAAATAGAACAAAATATCAATGGAAGTATACTCTTCCGCCATGGCAGGGAGTACGCCCCAGCTCAGCGCAAGCTGACGATAGGCATGCTCGTCCGTCGTAATACCTAAAATATTGATATTCGGACGGAAACGGGAAACCATACGCGCCGTTGCGCCCGTACGGGTACATACGACAATCGCTTTGGCGTTAAGGTCTTTGGCAAGGGTAGCCGCCGAGTGCGATAATGCTTCGGCAGGGTTTTTAATGGCAAAGTTATCAATCGTTTGAATATATTCGATATGGCTTTCGGCGTGTTCCACGATTTTTGCCATAGCCGCAACCGATTGTACGGGGTACGTTCCTGCAGCCGTTTCCCCCGAAAGCATAACGGCGGAAGTGCCGTCGTATACGGCGTTTGCCACGTCGGAAATTTCCGCACGGGTAGGGCGGGGATTGTGTATCATCGATTCCAGCATTTCCGTCGCGGTGATAACCCGTTTGCCGTGAATACGGCATTGATTGATAATATGCTTTTGAATATCGGGCAATTCTTCGTAAGGGATTTCCACGCCAAGGTCGCCGCGCGCAACCATAATGCCGTCCGACGCTTCCATAATTTCCAAAAGATTATTCACGCCCGAACGGTTTTCAATCTTCGCGATAACGTTGATATGCTCGCCGCCGTGCGCCTTCAAAAACGCTTTCACGTCCAAAACGTCCTGCGCTTTGGAAACAAAGGACAGGGCAATGAAATCCACGTCCTGCTCAATGCCGAACAGCAAGTCGGACTTGTCCTGTTCGGACAAAAAGTCAATGCGAAGCTGCTTGTCGGGGAAGAACATGGATTTTCGGCTGGATAATTCACCGCCGATTTCCACGACGCAATGTACGTTCGGCGCGCAAACCTTAGTTACGCGGAACACCATCAAACCGTTGTTGAGTAAAATTTTATCTCCAACGTTCATATCTTCGCAAATGCCTTTATAGGACACGGACACGCGCGAGCTATCGCCTTCGATTTCTTCTGCGGTAAAGCAAAATTCGTCGCCTTCGTTTAAGGTGATTTTTCCGTCCTTAAACGTACGGATACGCAGTTCAGGGCCTTTAGTATCCAAAAGAATAGGCAACGGCGCACCCGTTTCTTCACGGACTTGTTTAATAATTTTAATCTTTTCGGCGTGTTCTTCGTGCGTACCGTGAGAAAAGTTCAACCGAACGACGTCACAGCCGGCTTTCATCATTGCGCAAATGGTCTTTTTGTCCTGCGAAGCAGGGCCTATCGTGCATATAATCTTCGTCTTTTTCATAATCGCTCCCATGAAAAAAGTAGTATGTTTTTCAAAATCGAAAAAAATCTATTCCATTTTACTATTTTTTTTCAAAAAAAGCAAGGGAAATAAATGCTTTTTTTATAAGAAAGTGGTATAATAAAGAAGATTTGAGTTTGTTATACGGTCGCGGGGCATTTTATATGTCATGAGGAAAGTCCGAGCAGCATAGGACAGGGTGCTTGATAACGTCAAGTAAAGGTGACTTTAAGGAAAGTGCAACAGAAATAGACCGCCGCAAAAGGCTTGATTTTTATCTTGATTATCTATTTATAGATAGCCCGTTTGCGGTAAGGATGGAAAGGCGAGGTAAGAGCTCACCGATACCGTGGTGACACGGTATGCCATGTAAACCCCACCCGCTGCAAGATTGGGTATCCGTCAATAGGGCTGTCCGTCCGACGGAATACCGTGAATATCGCTTGAGCTTGTCGGCGACGGCAAGCGTAGATAAATGACCGTACACGACAGAACTCGGCTTACAGACAAACTCAAATCATCTTTTTTTCAAAAGGTCGGGAATTTCCCGATTTTTTGTTTAGAAAATAAGGAGTATCACGTATGAAAAAACTCAAACGGTTTTTCGCCTATTATAAACCGCATAAAAAGCTGTTCGTTTTCGATATGGTTTGCGCCTTTCTTATCTCCGTTTGCAATATGTTCTATCCCATGATTGCGCGGAATATTATGAACGATTACGTGCCGAATAAGAACTTGCAACTGCTCATCACTTGGGCAATTTTGCTTGCGCTTATCTACGCGTTAAAAAGTATACTTACGTATATCGTGGGGTACTGGGGACACGTTTTGGGGGTGCGTATTCAAGGGGATATGCGTCGTGATTTGTTCAACCACGTAGAAAGCTTGTCCTTTTCCTTCTTCGACGAAAACAAAACGGGCGTCGTTATGTCCCGTATTATCAACGATTTATTTGAAGTATCCGAACTTGCGCACCATGCGCCCGAAGACGTTTTCAATTCCTGTATCTCTATCGTCGGCGCGCTTGTCATGCTTGGGTTTATCAATCCTTGGCTGTCCTTAATCGTGCTTTGTTACGTACCGTTTATGATTTTTTTCGCCGCCAAAGCAAGGGGCAAAATGAGCAAGGCTTTCGACGAATCGCGTAAAAAAGTAGCCATTCTTAACGCCGAAATCGAATCGTCTATCACAGGCGTACGCGTTACCAAAGCGTATAATGCGGAAGCTGTCGAACGGGCAAAATTCGACGACGTAAACGCACAATTTAAGACGGCGCGCTCCCATTCCTATCGCGCTATGGGCGGATTTCACGCAGGCATGTCTGCGTTTAACGACTTTTTGTATTTGATTGCGCTTATTTCGGGCGGATTATTCTTTTTCTTCGGACAAATCACCGCGCCCGATTTTACGGCGTATATTTTGTACATTACCATGCTGCTTTCGCCCATTCGTACCTTGGTTACGCTGTTTGAACAAATCCAAGACGGCATGACGGGCTTTAATCGTTTTTGTCAGCTTATGGATACCGCGCCCGAATACCAACCGCCTAAGCCTATAAAAGCCGATTTAGACGGGGATATCGTATTTGAAAACGTAACGTTTGCCTATCATACGGCAGAAGAAAAAGGGGACGTACTCAAAGGCGTTTCGTTCACCTTGAAAAAGGGCAAAACGCTTGCGCTTGTCGGCGGTTCAGGCGGTGGAAAGACGACCATTTGTCATTTACTTCCCCGTTTTTACGTACGCGATAGCGGTAAAATTATCATAGGCGGAACGGACATCAACGACGTTACTTCTACCGATTTGCGTAAAAATATCGCCATGGTTGCCCAAGACGTCTTTCTCTTTGCAGGGAGCATTCGCGATAATATCCGCTACGGCACGCCAAAGGCAAGCGAAGAAGAAATTATCTTGGCGGCAAAACGCGCGAACATTCACGACTTTATATCTACCCTTCC
>JAZTWF010000019.1:0-37106 GCA_045635725.1 Candidatus Scatosoma sp.
TGGTAAGATTAAACGTCGCCCGTTTGAAACCCAAAAACGGCTCAAATACAAGTAAATCAAGGAAAAGGAGCATTTTCGCCGTGAGCGTACTTGGCGTACGTGAGCCAGAACAGCGCACCTTTGACGATGAGTTACGCCGTATTTCAGTCGTTTTTTTGTTTTTTTAGTCTTCACCGAGCATCTTAGGTCTGCGCTTTTTCTTCTTTTTATCGTCGCTTTCTTGTAACGCCTTTTCGCGTTCTTCAAATTGTTTGTTGTATTCGACGTAACGCAAATCGTTTTTGTGTTCTTCTTCGTAAGCCGCGCTATCATCCGCGATTTGTTGCTTACTTGCGCGCAAGCGTTTCAAGTCTTCACGGGTAAACGAACCGGGCAGTTCGTATACCTGCAACGAGTCGTCAATCGGCTTAATGGGTTTTGCGACAAGCTTAGATTTGCCGTACGCCAAAATGGTACGGTGATATTCTTTGCTGGATTCGCTTTCGCCGC
The DNA here is from genome assembly GCA_045635725.1 of Candidatus Scatosoma sp. Lineage (GTDB taxonomy): Bacteria > Bacillota > Clostridia > Christensenellales > Borkfalkiaceae > Scatosoma. Next base: position 490 of record JAZTWF010000019.1, read on the forward strand.
CTGCAAGCTGTGCCGTGCCGTCCTTGTTGTAAATACCCCTACCCGTCTTTGCACCGACGATTTTCGGGTTGATATATTTATCGAATACCCATTGTCCAAAGTCCAGCCATACAAGCAACGCATACGCTACGCCAAAGAGCAGGATAAGCAATACGCCGATAACGGTGAGCATGGGTTGATTGAATACAAACAGCAAGAACGGGATTGCCGCAAGCACGGCGAAAAATACCGATTGCGGAAGCGTACCGATCATGAGCAAAAACGCGTTGCGAATAAGCGTGGTAAATTTGAGCTTATAGTTGACGCCCATGGCAATCATCCAAAGGCTCATCAGCGCGGCGGCGATTAAAAAGACGTAGCTTGTTCCTTGCGAAATACGCATCCAAATGCGTTCGCCGTCGGACATAGCAGTGCTTGCCGCGATATAAAATTCCGCCGAATCGATAACCGTTCCGCAAAGGAAGAACACGACGCAGAAAAAGAGCGCCGTTTGCAATGCGTTTTTATAGTTGAGCTTGATACCGCGCCAAAAGTCGTTGGTGACGAAAATACCTTCCGTCCAAACCATGTTTCTAACGACGTACATACCGCCTGCAAGCCCTACCGCCGCAACGACGGAAGTTATCAACAAGCCAAGGTACAAGAACATACCGTTTCTAAGCACCAACATTTCCGCAAGCCCCTGCTGACCGGGCGCGGCGGGATAGCCTACGCCAAGGTTGGCGGCAAACGGATAAAACAGGCTGTCGCTTTCGTGCATCATGGAATGTAAAACGATGATAGCAATCAGCGGTATAAAGAATACCAACGTCAACAGGTTGACCTTGACGATTTTGCCGAAGTTGCCTTTGAAGATATCCCAAAAGAGCTGCCAACGGTTGGTCGGCAAGGTACTTCTTGCGTATTCTTCACTTTTTTCTTTTCCTTCAAGCAGTCGGGTAATCAGCCCTTTCTTTTGTTGCGCCATATTATAACTCCGAAAATATATTCACGCACAAACGCGCGCAGTATCAACGAACATTTATACCACTTTTTTCCGTTTCTTAAACGCAAAAAGGGCAAGCGTATCGCAATACCCTTATATTGTACTACAAATTTGTGATTATTTCAAGGAATTTTTCAAAAAAAATACAAATAAAATGAGCAATAGGCAAAAAATCTTTGACATTTCCGCGTTTATGTGCTACAATACATTTGTCAAATAGAGGAGCGGAAGAACATAAGTACCCGTCGTTACAGCGTTTTTTGGCGAAAACGCGCATGGCAAAAACGACGGCGAAAGGGTATCTCCGCCGAAGCGCAGGTCCGCCAAGCTTACGCTGGGCATACGGGAGAATACCCGTATGACTGTCACCCTAAGTGAAGAGCTATTTACACACGATATTTTTCCCCGTTTGCTTTCGGGGCGGTGCAATCGGCTTTTCACGGACGGGAATTTCCCGTCTTTTTCATTTTTGTTTGCATTTTTATCTATAAAGGAGAAAAGTATATGAAACAATTCAACGTAGGCGTTATCGGCGCGACGGGTATGGTTGGGCAAAGATTTATGTTGCTCCTTGCAAACCATCCTTGGTTTAACGTAAAGGTATTAGCGGCTTCGGCGCGTTCCGCAGGGAAAACGTATCCCCAAGCCGTGGGTGAAAAATGGGCGTTCGATTGCCCTATCCCCGAAAAATATTTGGATATGAAAGTACTTGACGCGGAAGCGGATATGGACGAAATTGCCAGCAGCGTAGATTTCGTTTTTTGCGCAGTCAATATGGACAAAGCAAAAATTAAGGCTTTGGAAGAAGCGTATGCGAAAAAGGAAGTTCCCGTCGTTTCCAACAACTCCGCACACCGTTTTACGGCGGACGTACCTATGGTTATCCCCGAAATCAATCCCGAACATATTCAAGTGATTGCCGCGCAAAAAGCGCGTCTTGGTACGAAACGCGGTTTTATCGCCGTCAAGTCGAACTGTTCGTTACAATCGTACGTACCCCTTTTACACCCGTTGAAGGGCTACGGCATTAAGCAAGCGGCGGTATGCACCTATCAAGCCATTTCGGGCGCAGGTAAAACCTTTGCCACCATGCCTGAAATTGTGGATAACGTCATTCCGTATATCGGCGGCGAAGAAGAAAAGAGCGAAAAAGAGCCCTTAAAAATTTGGGGCGAAATTAAGGGCGGCGAAATTGTTTCCGCTACGTCCCCTGCCATCACGGCGCAATGCTTGCGCGTGCCCGTTTCCGACGGGCATACGGCGGCGGTGTTCGTCAGCTTTGAAAACAAACCGACCAAGGAAGAAATTTTACATATTTGGCAAAGCTTTAAGGGCGTTCCGCAAGAGCTGAACTTGCCTTCCGCACCCAAGCAGTTTATCCGCTACTTCGAAGAAGACAACCGTCCCCAAGCCAAGCTGGACAGAATGGAAGGAAACGGCATGAGCGTTACGGCAGGTAGATTGAGAGAAGACAGCGTATACGATTATAAATTTATCGGGCTTTCGCACAACACCTTACGCGGTGCAGCGGGCGGCGCGGTATTGCTTGCCGAGCTTTTGGCGGCAAAAGGCTATTTTGATTAACGGACAAAAAACAATTAGGGAGAATAAACTAATATCATGAAAGGATTTTTTAACGGTAGCGCAACGGCGCTGATTACGCCTTTTGACGAAAACGGCGTAAATTACGAAGTTTACGGACAGCTTATCGATTATCAAATTGAAAACGGCACGGACGCTTTGGTGCTTTTAGGCACTACGGGCGAGCCTTCTACCATGACTTTTGAAGAAGAACACTTGCTCATGGACTACGCCGTGAAAAAAGTCAACGGCAGATGCAAGGTCATTTTCGGTTGCGGTAGCAACAACACCGCCGACGCGGTGATGACGGCAAAAGCGGCGGAACGCTACGGCGCGGACGGACTGCTTGCCGTTACCCCCTACTACAACAAATGCACGCAAAACGGGTTGGTGGCGTACTACAAAGCCATTTGCGAAGCGGTGTCTATCCCCGTAATTGCGTACAACGTTCCCGGTAGAACGGGTGTGGAAATTCAGCCTGCCACCATGGCGAAGATTGCCGAAATTCCTAACATTGCAGGGATTAAGGACGCAGGCGGCAACATGAGCAAAACCATGGAAATCTTCCGTTTGGTGCGTGAGAAGTGCGACGTGTATTCGGGGGAAGACGCACTCAATTTCCCCATTCTTGCTTGCGGCGGCGCAGGGGTGATTTCCGTGCTGTCGAATATCGTACCTGCCGACGTCAAAAAGCTTTGTACGCTTATCAAAGAAAATAAGCTGGACGAAGCGGCGAAGCTTAACGATAAACTGCTCCCCCTTGCCAACGCTTGCTTTGTCGAAGTCAATCCCATTCCCGTCAAGGAAGCTATGAACCTGCTTGGATTTAACGCAGGAACGCCGAGAGCGCCCTTAACGCAAATGGAAGAGCCCAACCGCGAAAAGCTGATTGCGGCAATGAAAAACTACGGTTTGGAGATTAACGCGTGATGAAAACGAGAATTATCCTTTGCGGTGCTTGCGGTAAAATGGGCGGCAACGTCCTTTCCCTGCTTGCCTTAGACGAACAGGCTGTCGCCGTTTGCGGCGTTGATTTGTACCCCAAAGAAATCGGTATTCCCGTGTACACGCGTTTTGCCGATATTCAAGAAGAAGCGGACGTCATTATCGACTTCTCTTCCGCGGAAAATTTGGTTGAACGTTTGGAATACGCCAAGCAAAAGCGTTTGGGAATCGTGTTGGCGTCGACGGGTTTTAGCAAAGAAGATTTGGCGCTTATCGACGAATACGCCAAGGAAATAGCAATTTTCAAAACCGCCAACCTTTCGTTGGGTGTCAACGTTATGCAAGCGCTTGTCAAAGCGGCGGCGCAAATTTTAGGCGAAGCGTTTGACGTGGAAATTATTGAAAAACACCACAATTTAAAAAAGGACGCGCCGTCGGGTACGGCGTTGATGCTTGCCGATTCTATAAACGAAGCGTTTGACGGCAAGAAAAATTACGTCGGCGGCAGAGAAGGTATCGTCGGGGCAAGGACGAAAAACGAAATCGGTATCCATGCCGTACGCGGCGGTACGATTGTGGGCGAACACGAAGTGATTTTCGCAGGCGAAGACGAAGTGATTACCGTATCGCACAGCGCGGCAAGCAAGCGTGTTTTTGCCGTTGGCGCAATCCGCGCGGCGAAGTTTATTTATCAAAAACAGGCAGGCAGGTATGAGATGAAAGACCTGCTCGCCGAATAAGACGAGAAAAATTATCCCCGTTCCGACGTTATTCGGAACGGGGATTTTTTATGTTTCGTTTGTGTAGGTAAGGGGTATTTGATACACTTCTTCGTATTTGGCTTTACATGCGGCGTAGGCGTCTTGGCAGAGCTTTTCCGCGCCCAACTTTTCACCCAAAGACAAATCGGGATACAGCGGCGGCAGGATATGCAAGGTATGCCGTTGGACGGGATAACCGTTTTCGTCTACCCGTTTAGGGTCGTCTTGCATGGTGATAAAGGTAGGCAGGACGGGTACGTTTGCCTTATACGCCATTTTGAAACCGCCTATCTTAAACGGACGGGGTTTTCTATAATTCCACCACATACCCTGTTCGGGGTAAATAAGTATGCTTTCACCGCGCCCCAGCAGCGTTTGCACAGCGGATAAAAAATTTATCATTGTGCGACGGTTAGACGAAAGCGGCAACGTATTACAATGACGGAATAAAAACCCAAACAATCCCGGGAAGTTGGTGTAATTGCCTTCGCGTATGACTTTATAAAGATATTTTTTCGGCAACGCCTTACGGATACAATGAAAGACGATATAGTTATCAAACGGGGAAAAATGGTTACACGTAACGATTGCTCCGTTTGCAAGCGCAAAAAGGTGTTCTTCCCCTTCTACGCCGTCGATAACAAGAACGTCCTTTTTTATCAAGCTCAAAAAGTATCTATCCCCCACGAAGTTGGCGATACGGCGGGAAATTTTCGTCGACAGCTTTTTGCTTAAATAGTCCACCTTATCGGGGAGAAGTTCGGGTGCGGGCGGGTCTTCTTCCACGTCCTTATCAAACCAACCGTTTTTTTCGTATTCTTGGATTTTATCAAGTATTTTTTTTCTATCTTCGGAAAGCTTGTTTTCGTCCATGGTACTATCCTTTATACGCCGACGGGCTGCAACGTCCCCTCTTGCTCACATTCTTCTATTTGCTGCTTAGCGTAATATGCCGCGTACAGCTTTTCCGTTTTTTGACGGACTTTCAAAAAATTATCTTCCCGTTCACATTCCTGCTTAGCCAAAGCAATCAACGCCTTTTCCGTAGCCGCGTCCTTATCCCGACAAGCTTTGCCGTAAGCATACAACTGCCGTTGCAAAGTTGCATAAAACGGGTCGTTTTTGGCATATTTCCAAAAGAGTTCCGCATACGGAATATCCGCATAATGCCAAGGCTTGGCGGTTAAATTGTAATGCACAAGCATGGGCATTTTGTTTTTATTGCCGCCGATGGGCATAGTGTTCCACGTTTTGGAAAGCAGCTTGACTTTATCCCTACAAAGTACGTTGAGATAGTCCTGATCTTGCGCAACGCTAAATTTATACTCGCGCAAGAGCGCGCAAAACCGCTCGTAAAAACTATCTTCACGGAATTTTTTCAAGTTCATTACAAGTACGCCTGCGTTGAAATAGCGGCTATACTCTATCCCAAGCACTTCTTGGGTATAGCGGCGGAATTCCTTCACCGAAGCCACCGCAGTATCGGGAACGGCGGCAACAAGATTATTGCCTAAGCTCACGTCATATAAACGGGAGATATCACCACGGACAATAATATCGCTATCCAAATAAATTGCCTTGTCCAAATTAGGAAACATACCTGCGATAAAGATACGGTAATAGGTTGCGCCCGTATAATAATCGCGAAGCTGTAACGCGCGTTTGATTTCTTTAAGCTGTTCCCCCACGTCCACGAAGGATACCGTAAAATCGGGTTCGGCAAAGGTGAGAATTTGCGCTTCGTACGCGGCGTTGTCCACGCCTGCGTGCAAAACGTATATTTCGTAAGCGTGCGTGCGGTTGGCATTTTCCTTTAACGAACGCAACGCCACCGATAAATACGGTAAATAGTTATCGTCCGCCGCAAAGAATACGGGGATTGTTTTGCGGTTACGCATTTTTCGTTTTTGCATTTCCTGTTGCTGCATTTCTATCTTTTTCAGCTCCGTTTGCAATTTCTCCATTTTTTGCATAATTTTCTTTTGCTTGGTTGTCTTTATCGCTTGCATAAAAGGTACTCCTTTGAAAAGGGGCTTTTTTGCCCTGCCCGATTTCAACACCGTTATTGTATGCCTTTACGATAAAAATTTCAACCTTTTTACCCTGATTTTTCGTCTACTCAAACAGTATGGCACTCTACGCAATAAAAATAACAACTCTACCCAAAGTAGATTTTGATATCTACTCCGAGTAGAGTTGTGTTTTTATGTATTTTTTTAACTTTATGCTTCCAACAAAATGGTGACGGGGCCGTCGTTGTGTTGGGATATTTGCATATCCGCGCCAAACACGCCTTTTTTGACGGGAATGCCGTAAGCGGCTAACTGCTCCACCGCATATTCGTATAAAGGCTCTGCCTTTTCGGGACGTTCGGCAAGCGTAAAACTGGGGCGGTTGCCGTGCGACGCGTCGCCGTATAAGGTGAATTGCGACACCATTAAAACTTCCCCCTGTACGTCTTTCACGGATAAATTCATTTTTCCGTTTTCGTCTTCAAAAATACGAAGGTTGGCAATTTTGCGCGCAAGGTATTCCGCCTGCGCTTTGGTATCTTCGCACTTGATACCCAAAAAAACGGTAAGCCCGAACGGGATTTCGGATATGCGTTGTCCGTCCACGTCAAGCGTGGTACGTTTTACACGTTGCACTACTGCTTTCATAATACTCCCCGATAACGCAACAAAATGCAGGATCGGTAAAAATCCCGCATTTCGTTAGTTGTCAAATGAAAAATGGAATTAAACGCGGCTCATGTATTCGCCCGTTCTCGTGTCGATACGAATGGTTTCGCCTTCTTCTACGAACATGGGAACTTGAATGGTCGCGCCCGTTTCTACCTTCGCGTTCTTCATAACGTTGGTAGCGGTGTTGCCCTTAACGCCCGGTTCCGCTTCGATAACTTTAAGTTCAACGAAGTTTTCGGGTTCAACGGAGAACGCTTTGCCGTAAAGGAATTTCACGGTAACCATATCGTTTTCCTTGATATATTTGAGCGCTTCTTCTACTTGGTCAAAGGAAAGCATTTCTTGATTGTATTCTTCGTCCATGAATACGTAGAATTCGCCGTCGTAGTAGGAATACGTCATCTTCTTCGTTTCTACCTGCGCCGTTTCCAGCTTCGCCGTGGGGTTGAACGTTTCATTGGAAAGAACTTGTCCCGTTACAACGTTTTTCAACGTTGCGCGAACGAACGCCGCGCCCTTACCGGGTTTTACGTGCTGGAAGTCGGTAACGGTGTAAACACCGCTCTTGTATTCGAAGGTTACGCCTTTACGAATGTCGCCTGCCAAAATTTGTGCCATACTTTTTTTCTCCTTGTATTGCTTTTTTTCTTTTTTATAAAATAATGAGATTTCTATCCGTTTTGGACATAAAGCTCTTCACTTTTCCGTTTTGCAAAGTAATCGTATCTTCGATACGGATACCGTATTGCCCTTGTTTATATACCCCCGGTTCGTCCGAAAATACCATATTATCTTCCAACACACATTCCCGTTTCTTGCTCACGTACGGGAATTCGTGTACGTTGAGCCCGATACCGTGACCAAGCGAATGGGTGAACAATTCACCGTAGCCCTGCTTTTCTAAATAGTCCCTTGCAATCGCGTCTACCTGCGCGCCCGTCATGCCGCTTCTTGCCTGTTCTTTGACAAGGGTATGCGCCGTGAGTACCGCTTGGTATGCCTTTTTGAATTCTTCGTGCTTGTTATCGTCCCCAAACAAAAACGTACGGGTGATATCCGAACAATAACCGTTGACGCGACAACCAAAGTCGATTAAAATTTCGTCGCCAAAGCTGAGCTTTGTTTCCCCCGTTTCATGGTGGGGAACGGCGGCGTGCGCACCGAAGGCGACAATCGTCGGGAACGCCAAGCCCTGTGCGCCGCGTTTGCGCATATTGTATTCCAACAGCGCCGCTACTTCCGTTTCCGTCATGCCTTCCTTGATTTCGGGCAGTAACGCAAGGAAGCTTTCTTCCGCGATATCGCAAGCTTTTTGGATTTGCGCAAGCTCCCATTCGTTTTTCACCGCCATAGCGGTGCGGAAACATTCGTCCACGTTTTGCATTTTTACGCCTGCTTTTTCCAAAGCAAGGTATTCTACGTGCGAAGTCCAGTCAAACGAAACGCCGACGCTGTTATAGCCGGCAAGACGGGACTGCACGTCGCTTTGTTTGTACAAAACGGGGGTAACGTCCGTACCCTTGAACAGCTTTTCCGCCGCTTCCATATACCGCATATCGGTATACAGCGTAGTGCCCGTTTCATCTACGATAGCGCAACCGTTTTCGGGGTCAAGCCCCGTTACGTAGCGAAGTAAAAACTCACAGGAAACGTATATGGCGTCCGTTTTAGACGATTGTAATAACTTTTTTCCGTTGGTAACTAACATAAAAAACCTATCTTCTTTACTATTTTACCAAATATTTTCCCATTCGTCAAGTATACGACAAATAATAAATGAATTTTTATGCGTTCTCGTACGTTTTTTTCATATCGCTTGCGTCTTCCGCCTGCGTTCCGTCCGATTCACTGACGATATACGGGTAAAGCTTGAGCTTTTTGAGTACTCCTGCAAGCGGTGCAAATTCAGGCCCGTAGATTTCGTCGGCAAAGGTGAGATGCTTGACTTCGCCCTTCGCCCCGTACATGATTTTGGAAAAATGCACGTGGAAATGCTTCATGCGTTCATAGCCAAGCTCGCTAATCATATACGAAAGCCTATCTTCATAGTCCTGCTCCGTTTTCAAAGAACCGCCTTCCCTTGCGTTGATATGCCCAAAATCGACGCACGGCGTATAAACGGGGTCGACCTTGCAAAAACGGACGATTTCTTCCACCGTACCGATTTGCGCGTGCTTGCCCATGGTTTCGGGGCAAAATATCATATCCTGCAAATCGTTACAATATATGTAATCTCTAAGCACCTTTAAGCGTTCTTCGGTGAGTGCAACCGCTTCTTCGCGCGTAGCTTTGCCCTGCGCGGCGGGGTGGAATACGATACGTTTTCCGCCCATAAGCTTACACATTTTTGCGCTATCGAGTACGTAGCCGTAGGACTTTGCCGCCATTTCGTCGTCGGGGTTGGCGAAGTTGATAAAATACGGTGCGTGGACGGAAAGCTCTACGCCTGCATTTTGAAAGGCTTCGCCGATAGAAATCGCCTTTTCTTCCGTCATACGCACGCCGCGACCGAAGGAATATTCAAAGCAATCCAAGCCGCGTTCTTTGACAAACGCCGCCGCTTCTTCCGTGTGCTTGTAGCCTGCCGCATAAAAGCTGTCGCAGTTCCCGCTCGGTCCAAATTTAATCATGCATTTCTCACGCTCCTTATATCCGATTGTAATTGCTCTATAAGCTTATCTTTGCTTTCAAATTTTTGCACTTCGCGCATAAAACGGACGAAAGATATTTTTATTGTCTTTCCGTATAAATCCCCCGAAAAACCGTCCAAATACGTTTCCGTCAACACGTCGGCGTTATCAAAAGTCGGTCTTGCGCCGTAGTTGGTAATACCTGTATACGTCTTGCCGTCCACGTCGACGCGCGTTTCGTATACCCCTATTTTTAAGGGGAATTTTTCTTTGGGATAGCGCACGTTTGCCGTCGGAAAGCCAAGCGTTTTTCCTACGCCACGGTCGCAAAAAACTTCGCCAAGCAAGAAAAATTCTTCGTTCAAAAGCGTTTGCGCCATGCAAACGTCGCCCTTTGATAAGTATTCCTTTACCATGGTAGAGCTAATCTTTTTGCCGTCGATTTTTACCTGCGGACAAACTTCAACGCATACATGCCCCATACCTTTTAGCATTTCGACATTACCGCTTGCGCCGCTACCGAAACGAAAATCTTCTCCGCAAACGAATACCTTGGGGAAAAATTCTTTTTCAAGCAAGGCGATAAACGCTTGGGGCGAAAGGTCTTTGATTTGGGAAAACGGAAGTTCGAAAACAAAATCCGCGCCTGCACGCAAAAAAATATCTTCCCGTTCAGCAAAGGTGAACAGGTTTTTTTCGTCTTTACCGCCGACAATACTCATTACCCCTACGGGCAAACCGTATTTTTTCGCACAGGAAAGCAACGTCCTATGCCCGATATGCAAGCCGTCAAAGCCGCCAAGCAGCATAACCGTAGGCTTTTTTTCGTGGCGTTTGGTTGTCAAATCTACCGTCTTTAACATAATTTCGTCTTAATTTTCGCCCGTTTTTTACAAACTTCCAACAGTCCGTAAAAGGCGTCATCTTTATACATTTTATACGTGCCGTCGGCGTAATCGGTAAATACCGTCATGCCGTTCAACAGCATTTGTTCTTCCTTGCCCTGCGCTTGAAAAACAGGGAAAGGCAATACGCTCTCCGTAGGAATTAGATATTTTTCAAGCTCACTTACGGGCGGATCGCTTTCCAAAAGAGAAAACGGAATACTATTGCCGATTTCAAAAATACCGCTTTTGGTGCGGCGGAGCGCACTCATCACAGCGTTTGTATCAAGCGCGGCGGCAATATCTCTTGCAAGCGAACGGATATACGTACCGCCGCCGCAACGGATTTCAATGCCAAACGTTTTTTCATTGATTTGCTCCGTTAAGCGCATACCGAAAATATGCACTTTTTTTGCCGCAAGCTCGAACTCTACGCCTGCGCGCGCAAGCTCGTACCCCCTGCGGCCGTTGACGTTTTTTGCGCTGTACTTAGGCGGCACTTGCATAATATCTCCGAAAAAAGTAGGCAGTACGCTTTCAATTTGCTGCGCCGTGGGGATTTCTCCACCGTAGACAAGCTCACCCGTGCTATCCAAAGTATCGGACGTTACGCCGAAGGTGAACTGCGCCAAATACACTTTTTCTTTTTCTAAAAAGTGGTCGAAAAGACGCGTCGCGTTGCCCACACCTACGGGCAGAACGCCGCTAGCAAGCGGATCAAGCGTACCCATATGTCCGCAGGGTACGCCCGAAAGCCATTTGCATTTGTTGACTACCGTCGACGACGTGAGTCCCGACGGCTTATCGACGTTGAAAAATCCCGTCGAAAGCAGCTTTTCTTGCCGTTTCAATCTTCTTCTCCGTTTAACGAAGCTCGATACCGAGCTTAAATTTCAAATTACCCAAAATTTTCTTAACGAAGTTGTCAAGCACTTCGGGCGTGAACGCCTTTTCCGCCGTGTTATCGGGGGTAAAGGTGAGCGTGAATGCCATACTCTTTTTGCCTTCGGGAACTTGCCCGCCGCGATAGACGTCGAAAAGCTTGGCTTCCGTAACGTATTTACAGGAATGAAGAAGCACTTCTTCAATTTGTCCACAGGTAAGCGTTTCGTCGGCAATCAAGGCAAGGTCGCGTTTTACCGCAGGGAATTTAGGCAGGTTGGTGTAACGGATAGCGTCGTCAAGCTTATCGGACAATGCAGCCAAATCAAGCTCGGCAAGATATACCTTCTTATCCAAGCCCAAGGAAAGCGCGATAGCAGGGTCAAGCTCGCCCAAGCAACCGACGGTTTCTTTGCCTAAAAGTACGTTTGCCGATACGCCGGGGTGCAAATACGGTTTATCCGCGCGTTCGAACGTGAAGGTTAAATGGAAGGTTTCCGCCAAGCGTTCTACTGCGCCCTTCATATCAAAGAAGTCGTTATTGCCGCCCCAAATGCCAAGTACGACGTGTTTTCTTTCGTCGGGTTGTTCCCCTGCCGCCGTATCGTTGGGGATATACACGTTGGCAACTTCAAACTGTCTGCCTTCGTCGTTCCCACGACGGATATTTCTTACGGCGTTGCCGAGCATAGACGGCGCTAAGAACGTGCGCATAAGCGAAAGTTCTTCGCTAATGGGGTTGAGAATTTTAACGGCGTTTCTTTCCGCTCCGTCTTCCGCAATCTTCATAAGGTCGATATCTTTGGGAGAATAGAAGGAATAGTTATACGCTTCACTAAAGCCCTGTACGCGCAAAACGTTTTTCAAGTGCGCTTCGCGTTTTTGTTCGTCCGTCAATCCGCCCCCCGTAACGCTTGCCTTTTCCAAGAAGGTAGGCACGATATGTTCATAACCGTACATACGGATAATTTCTTCCGCTAAATCGGGTGCGCCGTCGACGTCGTCGCGATAGCCGGGAACGGTCACCGTCAACGTATCCCCGTCGATTACGGGATTGAATTGCAAGCGCGCAAGGATATTTTTGATTTCATCGTTGGGAACGGTGATACCAAGGAGCGCGTTGATTTTGGCGATGCTTGCGGTCATTACGCGCGGCGTAACGTCTTCCGCGCAAACGTCGCGGCAAATATCCGTTACCGTGCCGCAATTAAGTTCTTCAATCAAATGCAACGCACGCGCCATACCGTATGCGTTTGTGTAAGCGGCTACGCCCTTTTCAAAGCGCGAAGACGAATCGGAAGACTGCCCAAGCGCACGGGAAGTTTTACGCACGCTATCGCGCGCAAACTTTGCCGCTTCGAAGTATACGTTTTTCGTCGTAGCCTTAATTTCGCTGTTCAAACCGCCCATAATCCCTGCCAAGGCAACGGGCTTTTCGCCGTCGCAAATCACAAGGTTTTCGCCATTAAGCGTAAATTCTTTTTCGTCGAGCGTAACGATTTTTTCGCCCTTTACCGCTCTGCGGACGACGATTTTTCTTTCGCCCAAATCGTCGGCGTCAAACGCGTGCATGGGTTGACCCATTTCCAAAAGAACAAAGTTGGTGATATCGACGATAGGCGAAATGGAACGCAAGCCTGACAGGGCAAGACGTTTTCTCATCCAAGCAGGCGTTTGTCCGTCCGTTATGTTTTCTACGTAATGCCCTACGTAGCGCGGGCATAAATCGGGCGCGAGTACTTCCACTTCCACGTCCTTTGCGTTGCTCTTTTTCGCCGTATAGGTATAGCAGGGTTCTTTCAAGGGCTTTTGCAATACTGCCGCCACTTCGCGTGCGATACCCAAAATACATTGACAATCGGGGCGATTTGCCGTAACGGAAATATCGAAAATCCAATCGTCCAAGCCGACGATTTTGCGGATATCTTCGCCCACGGGCGCGTCTTTATCCAAATCCAAAAGTCCGTCCACTTCCGCGCCTGCATAAAAATCGTCGTTAATGCCAAGCTCTTCGCCCGAACAAAGCATACCAAACGATTCTACGCCGCGAAGCTTGCCTTTTTTAATTTTCTTAACCGCGTCGGGATTTTTCTCTAATACGGCAGGGTTGCTTTCCACTACCGTCGAACCGTCGAGCGCGCAGGGCGTTTTCATGCCCACGTATACGTTGGACGCGCCTGTAACGATTTGTAAATCCGTGCCGTATTCTTCGCCGCAATCGACCACGCAAATTTGCATATGGTCGCTGTCGGGATGGGGTGTAAGCGATTTTACCTGCCCTACGACAACGCGAGAAATTTTCTCACCAAGATAGGACAATTCTTCTACTTCAAAACCGCAAGAGAACAGCTTTTGTGCAAGTTCCTGTGCGGAAACGTCTATATCTACGTAATCTTTTAACCAACTGAAAGGTGCTTTCATTTTTATTTTCTCCTTTAATTCTATTCCCCGTGTTTCAAACGAAGCAAGATGCAAGCAAGGCAAGACGCGCGAGGCTTTTCGACGGGACGTTTACTTAGCGTAAACGAGCGAGAAAAACGTAGCGCAACGCCGCATTGCGCAGCAGATTCTTCGTTTTACTCTTCAAACTGCGTTAAGAAACGTGTATCGTTTTCAAACAAAGTCTTAATATTGTTAATGCCGTATTTGAGCATGGCGATACGTTCGATACCCATACCGAACGCAAAGCCTGTGTATTCGTCGGGGTCTACGCCGCAGTTTTCCAAAACGTGTCTATTCACCATACCTGCGCCAAGCACTTCAATCCAACCCGTGCCCTTGCAAAGACGGCAACCCTTACCACCGCATTCGGAACAGCTTAAATCGACTTCTACACTCGGTTCAGTGAACGGGAAATAGGACGGGCGCAAACGCACTTTGGTAGACGAAGTGAACATTTTACGCGCAAATTCCGCAAGCATACCTTGCAAATCGCAAAGCGTAATGCCCTTGTCTACGACAAGCCCTTCCATTTGGTGGAACATGGGCGAATGGGTAGCGTCGTCGTCGGAACGGAATACTCTACCCGGGGAAAGAATTTTAATAGGCGGAGCTTCCTTTTCCATAACGCGGATTTGCCCTGCCGACGTTTGGGTGCGAAGAAGTAAATTATCCGCAAGATAGAAGGTATCCTGCATATCGCGCGCGGGGTGGTCCTTAGGGGTATTGAGTGCGGTAAAGTTGTAATAATCCGTTTCAATTTCCGGACCTTCAAACACCTTAAAGCCCATACCTGCGAATATGTCGATAAGTTGATTTTTTACAAGCGTAATCGGGTGCAAAGCCCCTGCCTTATACGCTTTACCCGGCATGGTGATATCGATACGCTCCGCCGCGTATTTTTTATCCATTTCCATTTTCTTGACAACCGTTTCCCTTGCCGCAAACTTTTCTTCCATATTTTGCTTGAACTCATTGACGATTTTACCAAATGCAGGACGGTCTTCCTTCGGCAAATCCTTCATACCGCTCATCACGCCTTTCAAGCCCGTTTGGAATTTGACCTTGACTTCATACAAAGCCCTACCCGTTTCCGTTTGTTGCATTGCCGCTTCGATTTCCGCGCGCAACGCTTCTAATTTTTGTTGCATAGATAACACTCCTTTTTTGTTTTCCATATCGTAATCGCTTAGCCATTACGGAGCGAATTAAACCTGCCCAAAGCAAGTCTTTTTGCCCCTTTAAGGCTTATCGTCATTACAATACGTATAGTATTGTTGCTTCCTCTGCGCCTCAAATCTTCCAAAAATACTTTGCTTTGGGTGCAGAGCAATTTTCAGCAGCCGAATTTACAGTTATGCAAGGAGAAAGCCGCAGGTAAACCTAAACGGTTTAACAAGGCTTTCGACGAAGCAAAACGCAAAATTCGCCGCTCAAAATCAGGTTCAAATCATTCCGTAATGGCTACGTAAAAACGCCCTGCGCGTTTTCACGCGCAGGGCGAACCGTCGTCGCTGTACCACCTGCTTTCGTACGGAAAAACCGTACCTTATTGTTTGCCGTTACGCCGCAATTACGGCCCTTCCTACTGTTATTTTCAAAAGAGCAGCTCCCAAGGGAAAGGCTATTTTTCCGTCTTTGCGTACCTTACAGCCTACGGGTAACGCTCTCTGCAAAAAAGACGAATGGAAAAACGCCGACTTGATCTTCGCTTTTATTCTATTTACTTCCTATATTATAGACTTTTTTTAAGCGATTGTCAAACGATTTTATTTGTTTTTCAACAAATCACGGATTTCGGTGAGCAAAAGCGTGTTTGCCATAGCTTTTTCTTCGGCAAGCTTCGCTTCCGCCGCCGCTTTTTCGTCGGCAAGACGTTTTTCTTCCGCTGCTTTTGCCGTTGCTTCCGCCCTGCGTTGCGCTAAAACGGCTTGCGCTTCTTCTTTTGTCACCTTCAACTGTTTACGGATTTTGCGGATTTCTTTCTTTTCGTTGGAATAGGTATCCGCCGCCGCTTCGGCTTTTTCTCTTGCGTCGTTTAAGCTGTTCAAAATTTTCACGATAGAGAAAAGCACAAACGCGATAATTAAGAAATTGATAATCGCGCTGATAAACGCGCCCCAGTCGATATAGATAGAGTTCGCTAAATCCAGCTGTTTGGTAACTTCGCCCGTCGCGTCCGTCACTTCGTTGTATGCAGGCGAAAGCATAGTGATTGCACCGCTTAAACCTTCTTTGCCAAGGATTAAAGCAATCAGCCAGTTGATAATGGGTTTCAAAATAAAGTTGGAAAGTCCGTTGACAATAGACGTAAACGCGCCGCCGACGATAACACCGACAGCCATGTCGAGTACGTTTCCGCGTGTAATGAACTTTTTAAATTCCGCAAAAAATTGCTTTACTTTGCCTATGTTCTTTTCCATATAAGTTCTCCTTTGTAAGCGTATATATTTATTATAAAGTTTTCCGCGGTATTTGTCAATATTTTTGACGAAAAAAAACGGAGAGCTTACTCTCCGTCTTGTAAATCCGATAATAAATCTTTGATATACGTCACGTCCTTTCCCGTTTCGTGCATAAGCCGCAGGATTTCGTCGCGCGATTGTTTGCGCGTACAATGTTGCAACCCTTCCGCATACGCCATGAGTAGCATATTTTCGGTGCATAACGCGTCGAACAAGCTATCCGATTCGTTTAAGGATATCTCTCTTTTATCTAATTTCATTCTTCTTCCCCCTGTTTATCTTCGGACGTTTCGCCAAGCAACTCGCTAAGCGTTTCCTTTCTTTCGCTATGGCGAGTCGCCAACGCTTCCAAATCCTGCGCGAGCGCGACGTCCATGAGTATACGTGAAAAAATACTTATCTTCTTTTGTGCGAGCTCTTCCATCTTCCTTAGTTTTTGTAGCGTGCGTGCTTCCTTTTCCCGTGCGTCTTGCATAAAAAATCTCCTTTCCGTTTTTAGCAGTATGGCAAAAGCGAAAAGGAGTTATACCTTTTATTTTCTTTTTTTTGCGTAATCACACAAGGGCGACAACGAACAGTTTGCACAGTCGGGCTTTCGGGAATGGCATATCTTTCTCCCGTGCCAAATCAGCCAATGGTGCGCCTTAGACCAGTCCTTTTTAGGGACGGCTTTTTGCAAGCGCGCTTCTACTTCTAACGGCGTTTTGCCCTTGGCAAGCCCTGTGCGGTTGCTCACGCGGAATACGTGCGTATCCACAGCGATTGCGTCGCCGCCGAACGCCACCGAATACACGACGTTTGCCGTCTTTTTGCCCACGCCCGCAAGCGACATCAATTTTTCTATTGTATCGGGGACTTCGCCGTTGAACTTTTCTAAAATATCCTTAGACGCCGAAAGGATATGCTCCGCCTTCATACGGTAAAAGCCGCAGGAAAAAATATACTTTTCCAGCTCTTCTTGCGTAAGCGTAACCATTTTTTCGGGAGTGTTATACTTCTCAAAAAGTATGCGCGTTACCTTATTCACCCGTTCGTCCGTGCATTGCGCGGAAAGAACGACCGCCACCAACAATTCGTACGGGGTGCGGAAAATAAGCGCAGGCTTTGCTTCGGGATACAGCGCCGATAAAAGGTCTAAAGCGCGTTGTTTATCATTCGTATGCATACCTATATTATACCACGCCGTAGCGTGTTTGGCAAGTGTTTTTATTCCAACGGCAAAACAACCGTTCTACCGTTTTGGAACTCCGTTTTATAAAAGCCCTTAAAGGACGAGTACCGCCCTAATTTCATAATCGCCCGTGCGCGGACAAGATATCTCCCGTCAAAACGCACGCAAAGTCCGCAACCGATTTTCGCTTCTTTGGGCGTGGGCACAGTGGTTGCTTGCACGCCGTAAGCGTTTAACCGCCCCGCATAGTCGATACTGTGCGCACGGGAACGGAATACCGCTAATATCATCATAAGTCATACGCTCCTATCTTTTGGAATACTATATTATATGAATTGCGTAAAACAAGGAGTGCTATGAAATGATTTATTTTGATAACGCCGCTACGGGCGGCAGAAAACCCGATTCCGTACTTTCCGCCGTACAAGCGGCAATTAAGGTATGCGCCAACCCCGGCCGTAGCGGACACAAGCTTGCCCTTGCCTGCGCCAAAACCGTGGAAGATTGCCGAAACGAACTATCTACCTTCTTCGACGGATACGGTTTTGACCGCGTAGTATTTACCAAAAATTGCACCGAAGCGTTGAATATCGCGCTATTTGGCGTTTTACAGCGCGGCGATCACGTCGTCGTTGGGTGCTCGGAGCACAATTCCGTGCTCCGTCCTTTGGAATATTTGAAAAAATCGGGCGTAATTACCTATGACGTTTGCCCGTTGCACGGCGAAGGCGCAAACGCGAATATCCGCCCCGAAGACGTACGCGCTTTATTACAGCCCAACACCCGTTTGGTGGCAATCACTACGGCGTCCAACGTCAACGGTATGCTGCCGCCTTTATCCCGTATCAAAAAGATATTACCCCCCGACGTTTTGTTTTTATGCGACGGCGCGCAGGGCGGTGGACACCTTCCCCTTTCCATGCGAAAAATAGGCATCGATATGCTGACTTTGGCAGGGCATAAAGGGTTATACGGCATACAAGGCAGCGGCGCTTTGCTCTTTTCGGAGCGCGCTCAACCGCGCCCCATTCTCTATGGCGGAACGGGCTCTATGAGTATTTCCTTGGATATGCCCGAATTTTATCCCGACGCTTTGGAAGCAGGGACAGTCGCTTTCCCGTCTATCGTATCCCTTTTGGAAGGCGTGCGGTTTTTACAGCTACACCGCACGGAAATTGCCCATACGTTGACGGAATTTACGCGCAAGCTCATAGACGGATTACGCAATTTATCCGAATACGAAATCTATTCCAAGCCCAACCCCTGCGGTATCGTAGCCTTTGCGCACAAGCGCAAACAATCGGAATATATTGCCGAACGCTTATCTTCGACGTATGCTGTGGCGGTGCGCGGCGGTTTGCATTGTGCGCCGCTGATGCACGAAGGGTTACAAACGTTGGACGACGGGCTTGTGCGCGTTTCTTTTTCTCACTTTAATAACGTTTGGGAAATCGACAAGTTGCTCTTTGCCTTAAAAGAGCTTTCCTACTCCGATTAAATTTGTTTGAGCTTATCGACGATTGCGCGGAGCTTTTTACGCTGCGCGTTATCGACCATAGGCGCAAACGCCTGATAAAAGCTTTCAATTTCTTCGTTGGAAAGCGTTCCTGCGCGTTTGCTTTTTTCCGCTTCGGTTAAAATCTTCCTTAAGATATCCGCGTTGCTTTTGCCGTTGTACGCCGAAGCGATTTTTTGCGTGAGCATTTGGGCGTCCATGGTGGTTTCTTCTTGCGTTTCCGACTGCTCTGTATACTCTCTAAAGCTTTTCATACTACCCCCAAAAAGTGTTTTGTATATCGTATGCCCAACGGCAATTTTTCGTGACTTCACGCATATATTGTACTATGGAAATTTTAATGTTGGTACTTTTGTACTACCTTTCGCAAAACCCCGATTTTCACGAAAGCGTCAAGCCTTTAATGGGACAGTTGAAAAATTCCGAACAAATGCTTTCCTTTTTGAACGATTTATCCAAGTTTTCCCAAACGTTTACCGCCTTTCAAGCCAAAAAGGACGAACCGCCGCCCAAAGACCCACCGAAAAAGCCCCAAGAGCACGAAGAAAAAAAACAATCGGCAAGCCCGACAAACGGGATCGCCGATGAGTTTATTCAACAAATATTAGACAGCTATTTAACGAAAAAGTAGGCGTTTGCCTACTTTTTTTATACGATAGAAAATCCGCCGTTGACAGGTAAATCAATGCCCGTGACGTATTCGTTTTCGTCTAAGAACAGCACCGCCGCCGCCACTTCTTCCCCTTCGCCCATACGTCCCATGGGGATATCTTCGCAAAGTGCGTCTTTCTCTTCCTTGGAAAAACGGGCGTTCATTGCCGTGTCGATTACTCCGGGGGATACTGCGTTAACGCGGATTCCCGAATAGCCAAGCTCTTTGGCAAGCGCTTTGGTAAAACCGATTAACGCGGCTTTGGACGCGGAATATACGCTTTCGCAGCTACCGCCCACTTCGCCCCAAACGGAAGCGACGTTGACGATATGCCCTTTACCGCGCGAAATCATGCCCTTTGCCGCTTCGCGGCTACACAAAAACGCGCCGCCCGTATTGACGGCAAACACCCGTTGCCATTCTTCGTACGTAACGTCTTGTATTTGCTTAAAAAAGCATACGCCTGCGTTATTGACAAGCACGTCCACCTTGCCGATTTTTGCAAACAAATTCACGACGTCTTCTTCCTTAGAAACGTCCGATTTATACACTTCCAAGCCAAGCGAAGCCGCCTGCGCCGCGGAGTTATCGTCCTTGGAATAGGTAACGCAAACCCTTGCGCCCTTTTGTAGAAAGGCTTTGGCTATCGCAAGACCGATTCCGCGAACGCCGCCCGTAATGACTACCGTTTTCATATCCGTATCCTTTATTCTTTTACAAGCGCTATAATTTCTTCGGCGATTTGTTCGGGCGTTTTATCGTCTACGTCCACCACAAAATCGGAAACGTGCTCGTAGATGGGCGCGCGTTCTTTTAATAACCGCGCCAATCTATCGCGAATGCTCTCCGTCGACGTTTGAAGGAGCGGACGTGTGCCGTCCACCTTTAAGCGTTTGGCAAGGGTATTGAGCGACGCGCGCAAAAACACGATTTTGCCGTTTGCTTGCAACAAAGCGTTGTTTTCGTTTTTTAAGACAAGCCCGCCGCCTGTGGAGATTACAAGTCCGTCTTTTACCGCAAGCTCTCTTGTGATTTCCGTTTCCAACTTACGGAAATACGGTTCTCCGTAATATTCGAAAATATCCGAAATTTTACCGTATTTATCCACGATAAGCCCGTCGGTGTCGTACCATCTACGCCCCGTAAGCTCGGCTATTTTTATCCCGATGGTGGTTTTTCCCGCACCCATCATTCCGCACAAAATGATATTCATAGTACTTTCCTTTTACGCCTTTAATGCGAAAAACGCCGCCTTATAGCTGTTTGCGCCAAAGCCGCAAATAACGCCTTTACAAACGGAAGAAAGTACGCTAGTATGGCGGAATTCTTCCCTTGCGTGAACGTTGGACATGTGCACTTCAACGACGGGAATATCGATTGCCGCAATCGCGTCGCGAAGGGCGTAGCTGTAATGGGTAAACGCGCCTGCGTTGAAAATAACGGCGTCGCAAGATTTTTGCAAGAATACTTCGTGCAATTTATTGACAAGCTCTCCTTCGATATTGCTTTGGTAAAAGGTTACTTCGTCGCCGTTTGCTTGGCAAAACGCCGCAAGCTCCGCGTTGATTTCGTCTAACGTTTTCGTGCCGTACACGCTTTTTTCGCGCAAGCCCGTGAGATTGAGATTGACTCCGTTGAGTACCAAAAATTTCATAACGATTACTCCTTTATTTGAACAGTTATTCGCCGTAAATAGTAAGATATTTTTCATATAACGCCGTCGCTTCCGCTTGATCGGGCGTACGCTTTACGTACAGACAATCGGAATAGTACGCTTGATAGAAAAGCATTGCCGCACCGTTTACCGTGCGAAGTCCAAGCTTTTCCGCCTGACACAAAAACGCCGAACGTTTGGGTTTATAAATCAAATCGACCGCAAGGCTTGCGCCGTCAAACGCTTTATCGGAAACAGGCGAAACCCCTTCCGTATCGTGCATGCCTACCCCCGTCGTGTTGATTAGAATATCATAGCCGCCCGTTTCGGGATTATCCACGGGCGTAACGCCAAGCTGGCCGCAAACTTCTTGCAGCTCTTGGCGGTTTCTTCTATACATATACACGCTTGCGCCCGCTTTTTTCAACGCCGCCGCCGCGCTCCTACCAGAGCCCCCTGCGCCAAGAATGAGAATTTTCTTTTCAAACACTTCGACGTTTGCGCCCTTGAGCATAAGCACAAACCCCACGCCGTCGGTGTTATACCCCGTCCCCGTTGCCGTGAGAACGGTGTTTACCGCACCGCAGGTAAAGGCGTCGCCCACGATTTCGTCCAAGTAACAAAACACGTCTCTTTTATACGGTATGGTGACGTTAAAGCCGTCGAAATCGCCCATGAGCGTACGGATTGCCGCATCAAAGCCGTCTGCCGACACGGAAAAATTTTCATAGGCACAATCGTACCCCCATTCGTGTAAAATAAAGGTGTGTATCCTTCGGCTGTCCGATTTAGAAACGTCTTTACCCACAAGCCCTAAACGCACAGTTTTTTCATTCATGGCATACATACCCCCTTTGTTTTATATCAAACGTCCAATTTATCGAAGAAGTCGGGGAAGGATATTGCGCAACATTCTTCCCTTGCGATATTGCCGCCCTTTTCGCTGGCAATCAGCCCCACCGCCGCCGTCATGGCGATACGGTGGTCAAGATAACTGTCCACGTCGCCGCCGACAAGCTTTTTCTTACCGCGAATGATAAATCCGTCTTCCGTCGCATAGCAATCGCCGCCTATGCGGTTGATAAGCTCCGCTGTCGTCGAAATACGGTCGCTTTCCTTTACGCGCAGTTCCTTTGCGCCCGAAATCACGCTTTCCCCGTCGGCAAACGCGCAAAGCAGGGCAACCAAGGGCAATTCGTCAATCATGGCAGGGACGTCTTTAGCCGTAAGTGTAATCGCTTTCAAAGGCGAACGCTTTACGGCGATATCCGCCGTTTCTTCCCCGCCCGAAACGCGACGATTGTTCAGCGTGTATTCCACGCCAAGTTTATCAAATGCGCGAAGAATACCCGTGCGCGTGGGATTTATCCCTACGTTTTTGCAAACGGTGTAGCCCTTCAACGCGCCAAGCGCCATAAAATACGCCGCCGAAGAAATATCCGAAGGCACGCACACGTCCACCGCGCGGAGCGCGCTTTTCCCTACCGTCGTCTTTCTTCCGTCTATCGTAATATCCGCGCCCATGGCTTTGAGCATACGCTCGGTATGGTCGCGCGAAAGAACGGGTTCGGTGACGCTTGTCCGACCTTTAGCGGAAAGCCCTGCCAAAAGCACCGCGCTTTTTACCTGCGCCGACGCTACGGTAAGCGAAATATCCGCGCCGTAAAGCGCGCTGGGCTTCACCAAAATCGGAGCATGACCGTCCGTCGTCGTAACGTTTGCCCCAAGCAAGGAAAGGGGGCTTTCTATACGGTTCATAGGACGGGAAGATAAGGACGCGTCGCCAAAGAGCGTCGCTTGTATCCCTTTTCCTGCGACAAAGCCCGTCAAAAGGCGCATGGTCGTGCCCGAATTACCGCAATCAAGCCTTTTCCCCGTTTGAAAGCAGGGCGTACCCTTTACGTTAATCGTCGTGCCGTCCGTTTGTACGTCCGCGCCAAGCGCTTGCATTGCCCGACAGGTGGAAATACAGTCTTCCCCCATAAGCGCGTTGGTAACCACCGCTTCACCGTCCGCGCCTGCATTCAGCATTACGGCGCGATGGGTAATCGATTTATCGCCGGGGAGAGAAAACTCTCCTTCGAATTGTGTTCTTGATGAAATAAAACGCATACCTTTTCGTTTCCTTTCAAAGCGTTTGTGCTGCTTGTAAAAGCGCGCGTTTATACTGTTCAAACGGCATGGAATACGCCGTCCATTTTCCCAAAGCAACGGGCAAGGACAACACGATATTTTTATCGTCCGCGTTCTTTTTATCCGATTTCGCTTTGCTTGCAAGCGCGCCGATACGCGTATACGCAAACGGCTGCAACGGCTGAACGGCAAGCGCGTTTTTGACAATAGAAAGCAACTTTTCTCCGTACGCCTTTTCGCATACCCCTTCGGCTATGGCAAGCTTTGTTTCCAAAAGCATACCCAAAAGTACGCTTTCCCCGTGCGAAAGCTTAGAAGAAAGCTCTACCGCATGCCCCGTCGTATGCCCGATATTCAGCGATTTGCGCTCTCCATTCTCCCGTTCGTCCGCCGCAACGACGCGCGCTTTGTGTTGAATACAGGGCAAAACAAGCGTATCTAAAAATGCAGGATTTATCATTTCTCTATCGGACTTTCCATACAAAGTATGGAAAATGTCTTCGTTTAACGCCGCGTATTTGACAATTTCCCCTAATCCGCATTTGATTTCCCTTTCGGGCAGGGTGCGCAAAAACAACGGGTCGACAAGCACTTCGCAGGGCTGATAAAACGCGCCGACGATATTTTTCATACCGCGCATATTCACCGCCGTTTTTCCCCCAACGCTACTATCCACCTGCGCAAGCAGGGTGGTGGGAATTTGCACACAGGAAATACCGCGCATATACAGCGCCGCCGCCAAACCGCCGATATCCCCCACGACGCCGCCGCCGATAGCAAATAATCGAGAAGTTCTATGCAAGCCGCGCTCGCTCATGGCGTTTAAGATTTTGCCAAGCTTTTGAAAGCTTTTATTTTTCTCACCCGACGGCAAAATAAAGAGTTCTTCCCCTGAAAAATAGGACGTGAGAAGGTCGGCGTGTTTTTCTAAAACGTTTTCGTCCACAAGCGCAAAGTTTTTTTGTCCTTGCATAAGCTTTGGCAAACGGCTTTCTACACAGCCTTTCCCAACCGTGATTATCCCTTGCATGGACGATGTGTTTAACGTAACTGTTTGCATATACCGCTCCTTTACGGCAATTCGTTATAACGGGCTTTTACCTGCTGCATCGTATCGCCGCCAAGCCGCGCTTTTACCGCGGACGCTATCACCTGCGCAACCACCGCTTCGGCAATAATTTCCAAGGCGAAAATAGCGCAAACGTCGCTGCGCTCCGCCGCCGCAACCGCTTGTTGCTTGGTTGTATAATCAACCGTTTGCAATCCTTTCATGAGTGTGGGAATGGGTTTCATAGCCACCGACAAAACGATTTCTTCGCCGTTGCTCATGCCGCCTTCGATACCGCCTGCGCGGTTGGTGGTACGGTAATACCCTTTCTCTTCGTTATAAAAAATTTCGTCGTGGATATCCTTACCGCTCTTTTTGCCAACGTCAAAGCCTGCCCCGACGCTGACGCCCTTGACCGCTTGGATACTCATTAAGCCTTGGGCAAGCTGTGCGTCTAACTTTTCGGCGTACGTCATAACGCTGCCAAAGCCGCTCTTTAAGCCCTTCACGCGGATTTCCACTACGCCGCCTGCCGTATCGCCTTCCGCCTTTAACGCGGTGATTTTTTCCATAGCACGTATTTCCGCTTGACTGTCTATCATGCCCGTTTGCGTGGTTTTGGACAAGCGCAGTTGTTCGAACGTATAGGAATTTTCGTCCGTAATGCCGCAAATTTCTTTGACGCAACCGCCGATTTCCACGCCAAGCTGCGCAAGATATTGTTTATACAAGCTGCCTGCCGCTACGCGGATTGCCGTTTCCCGTGCCGAAGCGCGTTCTAAAACGTTTCGTGCGTCCGTTTGGTCGAACTTCAAAACGCCCGTTAAATCGGCGTGACCGGGACGAACTTTGGTCAAGCGTTTTTGCGCCATAGCCGTTTCGTCGCAAGCGCCGCTGCCCATGCAGTTTTCCCAATTTGAAAAATCTTTATTGTAAATGCAAAGCGTGACGGGACTTCCAAGCGTTTCGCCGTTTCGAACCCCCGTTAAAATTTCCGCTTTATCGCGTTCAATCTTTTGCCGACCGCCGCGCCCGTAGCCGCTTTGGCGCAACGCAAGCTCCGCATTTATCTGTTCTTCGTCTATGTGCAAATGCGCAGGTAAGCCTTCGACGATTGCCACCAAGGCTTTCCCGTGCGATTCTCCTGCCGTTGTCAATTTCATAGTGTTTCTCCCTTTTAAGCCCTTGCCGTGAAAACGTACTCTTTTTGCACGTAATCGACTATTACCTTTTCGCCGTTACGGATTTTGCCAAGCAAAATTTCTTCGGAAAGCCTATCTTCAATGCGTTTACGCACCACCCGTTTGAGCGGTCTTGCGCCGTACTGCGGATCGTAGCCTTCTTCCACCAAAGCCATAAGCGCACTTTCGGTGACCGACAGCGTAATGCCGCGTTGTTCTAAAAGCCGTTTGGCAAGCCCTTCGACGATTTTGCCGCCGATACGCTTGCAATCTTCCTGCGATAAGCGGTGGAACACAATAACGTCGTCCATGCGGTTCAAAAATTCAGGACGGAATTTTTCTTTGAGTGCCGCCGTGATACGCTCCTTCATGCCTTCGTACTGCCGTTCGTCTACGGCGTTACCGCCGCGGCCGTTTTCCCTTTCGTCGCCAAAGCCGTACAAGCCCGTGCGTTGGGCTTGCGTTTCCGCCGCGCCTGTGTTGGACGTGAGAATGATAACGGCGTTTTTGAAACTAACCGTCCTGCCCTTGCTGTCTGTCAACCTACCGTCGTCAAGGATTTGCAAAAGCAAATTGAACACGTCGGGGTGCGCCTTTTCAATTTCGTCAAAGAGCACTACGCAGTAGGGTTTTGTGCGTACCTTATCGGTAAGCTGACCCGTTTGCATATCGTCGTAGCCTGCGTATCCCGGGGGCGCGCCTATAAGCTTGGAAACCGATTGTTTTTCCATGTATTCGCTCATATCTAAACGAATCATTTGCTCTTCCGAACCGAACATGGCTTCGGCTAACGCTTTACAAAGGTCAGTTTTCCCAACGCCCGTAGGACCGACGAAAATAAACGAACCGATAGGACGGGACGGGTCTTTTAAGCCTGCCCGTGCGCGACGAATGGCTTTCGCTACCGCCGAAACCGCTTCGTTTTGACCGATAATGCGGCGGTGCAAATCGTCCTCCAAACGCATAAGCTTTTCCCCTTCTTCCTGTGTAATTTTCATCAAGGGAATACGCATACGCGCGCTGACGATTGCCGCCACCTGTTCTCTGCCGATAGCTTCCCTGCCGTCGGCAAGCAGTTTGGGCGCTTGCGCTTGCTTTAACGCCATTACTTTTTCCTTTGCGCTGCGCAGGGCGTTAAACGCCGCCGTCGCCAGCGGGAATTCCCCACGGCGTTCGTGCAAAAGGCGTTCTTCTTCCAAACGGATAATTTCGTTTTCAAGCTCTTTAATTTCCGAACCGCCGTCCTGTAAAATGCGTACGCGCGCCGCCGCTTCGTCGATTAAGTCAATCGCCTTATCGGGCAAGAAACGGTCGGTGATATATCTTGACGAAAGCTTGACCGCCGCTTCAATGGCTTCGTCGGTGATGACGATACCGTGGTGCTGTTCGTATTTTCCACGCAAGCCTTTCAAAATGGCAATGGCGTTTTCTTGCGTGGGTTCTTCTACCATAACGGGAGTAAAACGGCGTTCTAACGCGCTGTCTTTTTCGATATATTTGCGGTATTCTTCTATCGTCGTTGCGCCGATTACCTGTAAATCGCCACGGGCAAGCAACGGTTTTAAGATATTCGCCGCATCCATGCCGTTATCCGATGACGCGCCCGCACCCACCAAGGTGTGGATTTCGTCGATAAAGAGCACGACGTCGCCGTCCTGCATGACGGTATCCAACACGTCCTTTAAGCGTTCTTCAAAATCGCCGCGATAGCGCGCCCCTGCAAGCATGCCCGGAAGGTCGACGGAAAACACCGTCTTATTCAAAAGCTGTTGCGGTACGTTATCCTGTACGATAAGCTGCGATAAGCCTTCGACGATTGCGCTTTTCCCTACCCCCGGTTCACCGATAAGTACGGGATTATTTTTCATGCGGCGCGAAAGCACCTGCACCATTTTTTCAATTTCTTGGCTTCTGCCGATAACGGGGTCCATTTTGCCGCGACGGGCGCGCTCCGTCATGTCCGTGCCGTATGCGGAAAGCTTTTCCACCGCCGCGCTACGCTTAGGGGTAGAGAGCGTATCGCCCTTTTCCATAGTGGCTTGACGGGGTTTTGTTTGCAACGCTTCCGTCGCCGCCGTGCCTTTATATTCCTGCGTTAAGGGGTCGTGGTCGGTATTCACAGGCTGCGTTTCGCCAAACGCGCTTTTGTTTTTGAGCGCCGTCAAGGCTTGACGCGTCTTTTCCAAAAGCACGTCGATATCCGCAAGCTTGCGTAAGATTTTAACGGCTACGCAATCGTGCGTTTGCAAAATGCTATACAGCATGTGCAGCGTGCCCACAGGCGTTTCCGTTTCTTCGGAAAGCGTACCTGCGTTATCATACATTTGCTGTGTGCGACGGGTGAGCCCGTCGTGGGCGTAGTCCACGTTGATGTTTTTGAAAAACAAAACTTCGTATTCGTTTTTGGTAACGCCTTCACTTGCTAAAACGCCGTATGCGCCGCATTCGGGCAAGCATAAAAAGGCATAGACGAAGTGTTCGCTGCCGACGTACCGCGCACCGCGCTGCAGGGTAATTTCGTTGGAAATTTCCAACGCTTTTCTAAAATTGTCCGAAGAACGCGACAAAGGATACATATTTTTCCTTCCCTTTCTTTTTTATCCGTTAATCGATACGGAGCATAAGCTCCGGTAATACCTGTCCTACGATTTCCGCACGGGCAACGCTGCATTCCCGTTCGGTTGCGCCGCGAAGGTTGTTTTCCAAGCGAAAGGACGCAGGGCGCATATCCGCAAGAAAATCGTTAAACGCATGGATATCTCTTGCCTTAAAAAATCCAAGCGCCATGCCTAACTTCAACTTCACCATGCCGTCCGTGAGTTCGTTTTGCGAAAGCATAGCGCAGTTGGTGAGCAGTCCGTACGCGCGCAAGCACGCGTCGCGAAGGGGCAGCTTTTTCTCTTTGAGAAGCTTTTCTCTTGCCCGAAGCTCTTTATCGCAAAGGTTCATGGTCGTGCGGACCATTTCTTCTAAAAGCTCGCCTTCCGATTTGCCCATGGTGCGTTCGTTACTCACTTGATAGCTATACCCTTCCGCCGCCGTACCTTCTCCGAACACGCCGCGAACGGTAAGTCCTTCGGCTTTGAGCTGGGGAATATACCCTTCCAACTCCTTCCGCAAAGCAAGCCCGGGCAAAAACATCATGACGGACGCACGCATACCCGTGCCGACGTTGCTGGGACAAGCGGTGAGATAGCCAAGCTTATTATCATAAGCAAACTGCAACGAAGCGGCTAATCCTTCGTCGATACCGCTAATGCCTTCGTATGCCTTGAACAAATCAAACCCCTTGCATATATACTGCTGGCGAAGGTGGTCTTCTTCGTTGACCATAATGGAAATGGACTGTTCCACCGACTTATCGGCGGAGAGAAATACCGTTCCCTTTTGACGAATGAGCGCAGGGCTGACAAGGTGCTGTTCTTGCAGCAAAAGCGCACGTTGCTCGTCCATGACGGAAAGGTCGTTTTTTGTAAATTCGTCCAAACGCCCAAGCGCGTTTTCCACAAGGTGCACCACTTCCGCAGCCAAACGTTCGGTAAGCTTTTGGGGGAAGGGGTACGCCGCAAGATTGCGGGCAAGGCGGATTCGGGTGGACGTGACTATGGTTTGGATAAAAGCGGGGGCTGTTGCCATGCGAACGTCTCCTTTCCTTCTTCTTCCAACTGCGTCAACGCCGTTTCACAAGCGCGAACGCCTTCGTAATCTTTTTCGTTTTTATATTTTTGGGCGATACAACGCAATTCGTTGCGGCGGCGAATGATGCGTTCGGATTCCGTTTCATACGGCGCTTTGCCTTGATGGGCTTGACTGCCCTGCATTCGCTCTACCATAGGTAAAACGGCAGATTGCAACGTTTTATAGCAATATGCGCAGCCGACAAGCTTACGTTTTTTAATTTCCGCTACCGCCGTACCGCAATACGGGCAAACGGTGCGTTCTTCTCCGTGCGTATCGTCTACGTAAACGAAAAGCTTGTGATAGCAATCTAAACAGTAGTAAGACGTTTCCGTCCTGCCCTGTTTGATTTGCTTATACGTTTTCGTAGCTTGATTTTTTTTACAGTTGCCACAAAGCATACCTTTTCCCCAAATCGATTTTTATTCTTCTTGTTCCGTTTTCTTTTCCGTTCTTTTGAACAGCGTACGGAAGAATACCCAAAGCACTTCTAAAATTTGCAACGGAATGCCGATTAAGAACAGACACCAAAGCGCGCCGTACGCCCAACCGACGGTAATGCAAATGGCTTGAAAGGTTAAAAACAAGGCGGTGAGCGCCGTCCAAATCAGCGTAGACACCGACAGGAAGTTGACAAATCGGTATTTCCAAACGCCTGCATACACAATCATGAGAATGGCATTTACGGGAATGGCATAGATAAACGTCAGCCATGCGTAGCCTTGGGGTTGCCAAAGCCAAAAGCCTACGAATAAGCAAGTCGCCGTCAGCCATACGATTCCGCAAGAAAGCAGCATAATGAGAATATGTAACCCGATTTTCTTTTTACGGTTGACAGGCTGCTCCGCCGTTAAGGCTTCCGCCTTTT
Source organism: Candidatus Scatosoma sp. (assembly GCA_045635725.1). Lineage (GTDB taxonomy): Bacteria > Bacillota > Clostridia > Christensenellales > Borkfalkiaceae > Scatosoma. The sequence continues at coordinate 30,647 of JAZTWF010000019.1, forward strand.
CTTCCGCGTCGTCGGCAAGTAAATCGTTGACGGTGACGCCAAACAGCTCGGCTATTTGCATCAAAATATACACGTCGGGAACGCCGTTGCCCGACTCCCATTTCGACACCGATTTATCCGAGTAATTTATCTTCTCCGCAAGCTCTGCTTGCGTCAATCCTACCGCTTTGCGGTAGCACGCAAGGTTTTTTCCGATTTTACGATTGATTTCATTTACGTTTTCCATAACATTATAATACCATTTTTTTGAGCGTTCGTCAAGTGCGTAACGCGGTTTTTCGCTTATTTTATAAGGGTTTCACGCCTTTTTTACATAAAAAATACGCTTATTTTTACGTTATTTTAGCCGTTTTTTATCCAAAAAACGCAAAATCCCCCACCCATGTATGCGTTGAATGCAAAAAAGACCCGAAAAATCGGGTCTTTTTATTGTAGTTTTTCTTAATACGCTCTTGCGTAGACGATAACGTGTTTTGCAGGTTTTTTACATACCGCACATTCTTTAGCGGTTTCGCCTTCGGCAAATACACGCGCCGTAGCGCCCGTTTCTTCTTTGATTTTGTCTTCGCATTCGCGACAGCCGCACCAGCCAGCTTTGACGAAGTTGCCTTGCTCTACTCCCGCCAAAATGCCGTCGATATCATCCGCGTAGATAATACGTTCGTTGCGGCGGCTACGCGCGCGTTCTAACATATTCTTTTGGACGTCGGCAAGCAAAGCCTTTACTTCTTCTACTGCATTTTCCAAAGACGCTTCCGATTTTTCCAACGTATCGCGGCGTGCGCAAATCATCTTGCCTGCTTCGATATCGCGCGGTCCAAGTTCAATACGGACGGGAACGCCTTTCATTTCCCATTCGTTAAACTTCCAACCGGGGCTGTTATCGGTGTTATCAAACGTCACGCGGATACCTGCGTTTTCAAGCTTTTCTTTCAAGGCTTCGCACGCTTCCACAACGCCGCCCTTTCTTGCGGCAATAGGCACGATAACGCATTGTACGGGCGCAACAACGGGCGGAATAGCCAAACCGCGTTCGTCTCCGTGCGTCATGATAATTGCGCCGATTAAACGGGTAGAAACACCCCAAGACGTCGTGTACGCCGTTTGCAAAGAGCCTTCGCTCCCTAAATACTTAATATCAAACGCCGTGGCGAAATTTTGCCCTAAATAGTGAGAAGTACCTGCCTGCAAGCTTTTGCCGTCGCGCATCATGGCTTCCATGGTGTACGTAGCTACAGCGCCTGCAAATTTTTCTTTTTCCGTCTTTCTACCCGTCAAAACAGGGATAGCCAAACAGTTTTCGGCAAATTCCTTATAGATTTCCAGCATAGCTTGCGTTTCTTCTTCCGCTTCCTGTTCGGTTGCGTGAACGGTATGCCCTTCCTGCCACAAAAATTCGCTGGTACGAAGGAAAGGACGGGTGGTCTTTTCCCAACGCATAACGTTGCACCATTGATTGACTTTCAAGGGCAAATCGCGATAGGATTGCACCCACTTAGAGCACATTGTACCGATAATCGTTTCGGACGTAGGACGGATTGCCAAAGGTTCGGCAAGCTCTTCTCCACCTGCTACCGTTACGACGGCAATTTCGGGGGCAAAGCCTTCTACGTGTTCCGCTTCCTTGGTAAAATAGCTCATGGGAATGAGCAACGGGAAATAGGCGTTTTCTACGCCGCGCGTTTTAAAACGCTTGTTCATTTCGTTTTGAATGTTTTCCCAAATGGCATAGCCGTACGGACGAATGACCATCGTGCCTTTGACAGGACCATAGTCCACAAGCTTGGTTTTCAGAACTACGTCGGTGTACCATTTCGGAAAATCTTGATTTATATCTGCGATTTGTTCGACAAATTGCGTTTCTTTTGCCATGTTTTTTTCTAACTCCTTATACTTTGAAACCGCCCCTTGGAACACGTCCCAAAGGGCGGTTAATTCTCTTTGCTGTTAATTCTTTTTCGTGTACGCTTCAAACGTGCGCAAGGTGAATACCTTGTCGCATACGGGGCAACGGTGGAAAGGCGTAGCTTGCGTTACTTGTACCTTCGTGCCACAGTTAGGACATCTTACCGTATATTTCTTCGTAGGGTCAAGCGTAGCAGGCGTTTCTTTAACTTCGCCGTCGTAATGTACCGGCTTTTCTTCCTTTACTTCCTTCTTTTCCGCCTGTTTCGCCTTTTCGTCCGCTTCTTCCTTTGCCGTTATGGGCGAAGGGGTCGGTTGAATGTGCGCAGGCGCGGGAGTAGGTTCGGGTTTCTTATATTCGGGAACAGGCAAAGCCACCGCCGCAGGTTGTTCCTGTGCAACAGGAGCAGGCGTAGAAACCGCTACGGGATAGGGATATGCTACCGTCGTAGGCTGTTGCGGATACGGATAGTAGATAGGCACGTACACGGGTTGCGTTGCGCCCTGTATGTAAATAGGCTGTTGCTGCACGGGCATCGGCGCAATAGGCGCTGTTGCAGGTGCTACCGTAGGCGCTACCACGGGCGCGGTCATAGGCGCGGTTATGGGTGCAGGTACGGGCGCTTTCACATCGTTACGTTGCATTTTTCTCTTAACGGGAAGGTCGTTTTCGTCCTTTTCCACTTTCTTTTGACGCGTCTTAACGAAGCAATCCATCAAGAATACGACAAGCGCAACCCCTGCGATAATCGCATAACCCAAAGCGATACTTTGCGTTTGCAAATACGTCCAAACGAACAAGCCTGCCGCCGCAGCAAACACAAGGAAAGAGAACACGCGATAGTTTTTCATGCCCTTGCCTTCGATACCGTACAGGTTGTATTCGGTAGCCGCCGTTGCGTGCTTTATCATGACGAACATGCAAAGGAGCATTACAAGCTGCAAGCCAACGACAATGATAACGTTCAAGTCGAACATACCGACAAGCAAGCCTTTTACGATAGGGATAATGCGGTAAAATTCGTTGGTTTCCGCCATGTAATAGGCAACGCCGCCGATTGCGGCAAGCTGCATCAAATTACGGAAGAAATAGGTAAATACGCCGCATTCGCGCGTTTCTTCGGCAACGGTTTTATTTTCGTCGATATAAAAACGGCTAACTTTTGCCGAGCATACTCCGCAAAGGAAATGGAAGAATACCGCTACGCCAAGAACGATTGCGCCGTTAATCCACAAAATTGCCGCCGTTTCCACGGGTTGGAGCAAATACATTTGCAAATACAGCGACAGGATTGCGGCAAACGTGGACGAATACGCCTTACCCATACCGTCCATAGCACGCATATTGCGATTGTAGCGAGACGTTTCTTTCAAAAGTTTTCCTAAAAGAGAAAGGCTTTTGAGTACGTTGATTGCCCCTATTAGCAAAATCAATGCGTACGACGCGGACGTAACCAGCGCAAGCCTGTTGAGCTCACCGCTCATTACCGTTGTAAACGGCAAATAGAAGTTGGTGATATCCAACGGTTTACCGTTGACGACAAGCACGGGGAATAAATACGCTAACGCCACCAAAGCAAGCGTTGCAATCAAATACAGACTGCCAACGAATTTCGCCTTGCGGTGTACGACCCGTACCCGTCTACCGATAGAGTTTGTTCTTCTCGATTGATACCCTTTCATCGAAAAATCTCCTTCGCTTTGTTTATGTTTTGCGGTTTATCCCGCTAATTATACGATGGTTTGGTTGTTGCCTTGCAAATACGCTTCCATATCGGGATCGTCGTCAGGGTCGTCATGGTAACGGGGACGAACGATAAGGTCAAGCACGAACGCAACAAACGCGATAACAGCGGAAAGTATGAACGCCGTCGAAGCTTCCTGCGACAAGGCAGGCGTGATTTGCGCCATGGGCAGGATAACGATTGCCGCCAAGCATGCCGCCGCCAAGAAAGAAAATACGGCAAAGTTATTCATTCCCGCACCATCCATACCGTCGCGGTTATATTCCGTAGGCGCGGTAGCGTGTTTGATAAGCACGACGATGCAAAGCCAAGCCACCAACTCCGCTATGGCAGGGATTAGCGACATAAGGTTTGCCGTCAGCCATTCCGTGTTTTGTTCGAATACGACTTTTTGCATAACTTCCAGTACTGCAGGAACAACTGCGCTTTGGGGAATCAGGAAATAGATAATTCCCCCCACCGCTGCAATTTGGATAAGGTTGCGGATAAAGAATACGAATACGCCAAATTCACGCGGTTCTTCCTGCGTGGTTTCCCCTTTGGTGAACAGGGTTGCGTTGCCGCCGATAAGTCCGCAAAGGATATGGAAAAATCCACCAACGGCTAAAAACGCATACGAGAACGTATTCAACGCCGCGCCGTCCGTCAACAAATAGATTTGTAAATATAAAATGATTGCCGCCGCAAACGACGATGCAAAACGCTTGCCGATTGCGTCCATAGCGTACATATTACGGTTAAAGCCGTGAATGTAGCTTGCGCGGCGTTTGAACAGCCAACGGAGCTTTGCAAAACTGCCAAGAATATTGCAAAGCAAAACGAGCAACAAAATAGCGTACAACGCCGCCACCGTTGCGTCGATTAAAATTTCCGCCGAAAGGCTTTGCAAATTTGCAAATAACGTGATAAACGGCTGATAGAAAGTAAGCACGGGCATGGCAAACGTAGGGAATGCCGCCGTGCCCAAACAGGTGTTATCCACCAGCGTCGTAAGAACGATTACTGCGGATAATGCCAGTGTACCCAACAAATAGAATACCCCAGCGAATTTCGCCCGACTATGTACCGCGTTTATACGTCTTTTTAAGTACGTGTTGTTCAAGGGTCTGCGCTTCATAACTTGCTCTCCTTGCATGCTTTTTTTGGATTTTTCTCAAAGATGAGTTTTACTCCTATTTCATTATACAGCTTTTTTACGATATTGTCAATATTCTTTTCCGTTAATTTTCTTAAATCCGTAAATTTTTTTGGGAAGTTTCGGCAATTTTCCGCTTTATTTTTCAAACTCGCGTTTATAAGCTTCGATACATTTATTGATAACGTCCATCGCTTCGTCGCGATGGCATATCTCTTTTACCGCAGTGTGCTTGTGTTCCAGCGACTTATACACTTCGAAAAAGTGCATCATTTCGTCGAAAATATGCTTGGGAAGTTCGTTGATATCGTAGTACTCTTTATACGTGGGGTCTTGTATGGGAACGGCGATAATTTTTTCGTCCAACGAACCCCCGTCTATCATTTTAATGACGCCGATAGGATAGCAGGTAACCAACGTGGACGGATAAATGGTTTCTCCGCATAAAACAAGCACGTCTAACGGGTCGCCGTCGTCTGCGTACGTGCGCGGAATAAAGCCGTAGTTTGCAGGGTATACCGTCGACGTGTATAATACTCTATCCAAACGGAGCAAGCCCGTTTCCTTGTCTAATTCGTATTTTGCTTTACAACCCTTGGGAATTTCGATAAACACTTCAAAGTATTTTGCGGAAATGCGTTTAGGGTCGATATCGTGCCAAATATTCATAAATATTTCTCTCCTTTTGTTTTATTGTAGCATATTTTTATGGAAATTGCAAGAATTTTATGCACGCAAAGCGTGATGACATACAAGGCTTTGCCTTGATTAGATTGTATTTCCGCGGCTCGCGTGAACTCGTGGTAATCCACAAGTTCAAACGAGTCCCCATGCGCCCAAAAAGGACACGGTATGAAAAAAACGATTATAAAAGGCGCAGAAGACGAGATTTGAACTCGTGCCACCATTACTGATGCTACTCCCTTAGCAGGGGAGCCCCTTGAGCCTCTTGGGTACTTCTGCATGGCTCAATGATAGATTGTCGCTTTTCACAAAGCTATAATACTATATCATATTTTTTTCGCATTGTCAAAGCTTTTTACCGCAAAAAACAAAAATCTTTTGTAAAAAATTCCCCCAAACACTTGACCTTGGCCGTGAAAAGGTTTATAATGAATACGTTGAAAAACAAAAAATACCTTCATGGAGAAAGCAAATGAAAGTTATTATCACCGAAAACTACCAAGAAATGAGTAAAAAAGCAGCGGAAATTATCATTGACGTTGTAAAAAACAACCCCAACGCAGTGCTTGGTCTTGCAACGGGTTCCAGCCCTATCGGCATGTATGAAAACATGGCGAAGGATTGCAAAGAAAACGGTACTTCCTACAAAAACGTGAAATCCGTCAACTTGGACGAATACGTTGGGCTTACCGCCGACCACGACCAAAGCTATGCGTACTTTATGCGCAAAAACCTTTTCGACAATATCGATATCGATTTGAAGAACACCAACTTACCCTGCGGTAGCGCACCCGACGCGCAAAAGGAATGCGACCGTTACAACGCTTTGTTGGAAACCATGCAACAAGACGTTCAAGTTTTAGGCTTGGGTTCGAACGGGCATATCGGTTTTAACGAACCGAACACGCCGTTTGAATCGGTTACGCACCTTGTGGATTTGACGGAAAACACCATTAAAGACAACTCCCGTCTTTTCAATTCCATTGACGAA
>JAZTWF010000020.1:0-9474 GCA_045635725.1 Candidatus Scatosoma sp.
AAAGCGTTGGTGAAGAAGACGCGTATACGGCGATAGAAGAAGATATGCAAACCATTTATCAAAACTTCAACGCCGTGGTTACCATGGTGAAAAGCGACGAAAACGAACGGTTTGACAAAGTAACGGGCGACGCGGTGAAAAAGTTTTTGAAAAACATTTTCCAAGCGACGGTGAATATCGTCCACGCCTACGGTTTGGCATAAAGAATTATCCTTGGTTGTAAATAAACGACCAAGGATTTTTTTCTCAAAAGATATTTTCTATACGGAAGGTGTACGCCGACGGTATGTTTTCACACATACCCAAAAGCACTTCTAATTTTGGCAGAGCGTTTTCGTAGTCCTGCATATACAAACACCCCACGGCGTCGTATAATTGATAGTCCACTTCTTGAATGGACGTATGCGGAATCCAAACGTGCAAGGTGCGTTTTTGTTCTTCCCAAAGCTGTTCTACCGCCGTACCGTCTTCGTAAGTGGCGGTTTTGCCTTCCGTTTTATCGTAGAGCGCAATTACGGCGTTTCGAAACAGCGTAAATACGCTTTCAATATGGTTGGTTTCGTAAATAGCCACGCCTAAAATCAAGCCCAGCGTCACGAAAATACTCACGATTGTCTTTATCATAATTTATCTCCGTTCGTTACCATAATGCTTTTTCCCAGTGTAAGCGGAAAACCTTGTACTTTTCGCCTTTGAGCTGCAAATAGGTTTTTCCGTTTCCGTCTACCGTCATCACCAAAACTTTCTTGACGTCCGTACAGCCTTGCGCGCGTAGTGCGTTTTCAAAATACGCCATATCCCTTTGTGTGCGTTGTATATTGTTTTCGTTCCACTTTCCTTCGTCGATTAACACCACGGGCAAAGACGCTTGTAATTTTTCGTAATCGGGTTTAGGGAGTGCGGAAAACGTGCCCGACGCTTCGTATAAAGCGTAATCTACGGCGTCAAGGGAAAAATACCCTTCAATGCGCAAACTTTCAATTAAGTCGGAAACGTCTAAATTGTTTTTTTTGAGTTGCGTATCGTCTATACCGTTTTTATTGAGTACGATACTCGGCGCGCCGCTAATGATTGCCTTCGCTTTTTGAAAATTCAAATCGATTAGACAAATTATTTGGTGTAGTAAATACACCGTGAGTATGGCGATAATGCCGTACAAAAGGGGAACGGAATTATCCGCCATAGGAATACAGGCAAGGTCGGCGATAATCAGCGTAATGACAAGTTCGTACGGCTGCATTTCCCCGATTTGCCGTTTGCCCATTAGCCGCATAACGATAAGCGTGGCGATAAAGATAATAGTGGCGCGGATAAACAAAAGTCCCATACGGTTATTGTGCGGAATTGCTTAAAAAATATACCGTTCAAACGCTTGCGTTTTTTTTACGCGTTTAGTATAATATAGATAGAGTAGCCCTTGACGCGTAAAGTGGCGACGAACGGGACGTTGTCGGCGCACGAAAGAAAACGCGATAGGATAAGGTTTTCTGCGGTGTCGGGGCGCGTCCGCTACAAAAACGGGGCAGGCATGTATGCGTTCACCGCATTTTTTGCTGCCTTCAAAATTTTTGCGGACTCTCTTTTTACACAAAGGAGGGTTTTCTTTTATGCAGGATACCAAAGCTAAATTTTCTTGGAAACGGCTGTTGTTTTCCGCTACGTTAGAGCGTAAAAACAAATCGCACAAAATGGCGTATATCGCCGCCGTAACGGCGCTTATCGTTATTGCGAATATGTTTTTTGAATTCAAGCTGGCGCAAACGCAGTTTTCCTTTACCTTGGCCGTGTCTATGCTCACGGGCGTGATTATCGGTCCGCTGTTTGGGTTTGTCGCCTGTTTTTTAGGGGATTTAGTCGGGTTTTTATACCACAACGCAGGGTATGCGTATATGCCGTGGATCGGCATTGCGCTTGGGCTTGCGGCAATGCTTACGGGGTTTATCGTCAACGGCATACAAAAAGAAGGGGGGGTATGGCTTGCGATAAAGCTTGCGCTGTCCTGCGTGTTTACCTTTTTGGCGTGTACGGTGGCGGTGAATACGACGGCGTTTTGGCTGTTGTATGCGCCGAAGGTAGACTACTTTACCTACCTTGCTTCCCGTTTGTTCGTGCAGGGGCAAATTTATAATAGCTTAGTCAATTACGCGCTGTTTTGTATCGCCGTACCTGCGCTTGCCCGTGTAAAGGCGTTAAAAATTACCCTTTAATAAGGGTAAGTAGATGAAAACTTGCAAAAAATCGTTGACAACTGTTGACGATTTTTTTTTGTTGTGGTATAATAACTGCGTATACTCTTATAAGGAGCAATGTCTATGAACACTCTTTGGCTGTTGAATGCGGACAATCCGCATATCGAAATTTTCGGGTTTAAGATTTACGCGTATGCTTTGATTATCGTCACGGGTATGATTGCGGCGTTTTTCGTCATTTCGCTGTTATTCCGTCGCAGAAATATGTCAACCGATTTATTTTTGACCTTTTTCTGCATTTGTTTGCCCATTGCAATCGTCACCACCCGACTGTTTTACTGTATTACGAGCAATATGCCCATAGAAGAATGGTTTTCCTTTGAATCCATTCGCAGCGGCGGCTTGTCGATTATCGGCGGCATTATCGGTGGCGCGGCAAGCGTTGTCGGCGTTTGCTTTTTCAAGAAAGTCAACTTTTTCCGCGCAGGGGATTGTATCGTCGTAGGCTTACTGCTTGCGCAAGCTATCGGCAGATGGGGCAATTTTGCCAACCAAGAAGTATACGGCATGGTAGTGGATAATCCCGCTTTGCAATGGTTCCCGTTTGCGGTGTTTATCGACGCCGACCAAAGCTGGCATTACGCGTTCTTCTTCTATGAAAGCTTGGCTACCTTCACGGCGGCGGTGCTGATGTTTATCAACGCATGGAAAAATTCCAACAAGCCTAACGGCATTAACACGGCGTGCTACTTTATCACCTACGGCTTTGTCCGTTCGATTATGGAGCCCTTGCGCGACCCTACCTACATTTTAGGCAAAGAGCCGGGCAATAGCGGTATTCCTTGGTCGTTCGTGTTCTCGCTTGTGTTGCTCGTTGCAGGTATCGGCTTGCTTGTTTACGTTCTGCTTACCAACAAGAAAAAGGAAGGCAAGCTGCTTGGTTCGCTCAGCGGCGACCCTTGCGCGATTACCAAATTTATCGGGGAAAGCAAATCGGAAAAACCCAAATACGATAAGTGGAACATGGTTTGTTCTATCTACCCCGAACTGTACGAAAAGGAAGAAGATAAGACGGAAGAACCGCCTACGGAGAAAGAAGAATGAGAAATTTAACTTTACTTACCGACTTATATCAACTGACGATGGGCTACGGCTTTTACCGCCAAAACAAACACGAAGAAGAAGTGGTGTTCGACCTATTTTTTCGTAAAAACGATTTGATTACCTATTCCCTGTTTGCAGGGCTTGAACAGGCAATGGACTATCTTTTGAACTGGCATTTCGACGACGAAGATATCGCATACCTTCGTTCGTTAAACCTGTTCGACGAAGGCTTTTTGGAATATCTCAAAAACATGAAATTCACGGGCGACGTATACGCCGTCCGCGAAGGCGAACCCGTATTCCCCAGCGAACCGATTTTGACGGTGAAAGCGCCCCTTATCCAAGCGCAATTTGCCGAAACGGCGCTGCTCAACATTATCAATCACCAAACGTTGATTGCAACGAAATCGTCAAAAATTTGCCGTGCAACGGCAGGAAACGGCATGGTTATGGAGTTTGGCTTGCGCCGAGCGCAAGGGCCTGATGCCGGTATCAACGGCGCAAGGGCGGCGATTATCGGCGGTTGTTCGTCTACGTCCAACGTCATTGCAGGTCAAAAATTCAACGTACCCGTTGCAGGAACGATGGCGCATAGCTGGATTATGGACTATCCCACGGAATACGATGCATTCCGCGCGTACGCCGACGCGTATCCCGAAAACTGTATGCTGCTTGTCGATACGTACGATACTTTGCGTAGCGGCGTTCCCAACGCCATTAAGGTGTTCAAGGAGCTCAAAGCGGCGGGGTATACGCCTAAGGGTATTCGCTTGGATAGCGGCGACTTGGCATATCTTTCCAAAAAAGCGCGCAAAATGATGGATGAAGCGGGTTTTCCCGAAGCGAAAATTTGCGTTTCGGGGGATTTGGACGAACGTTCGATTAACTCGCTCATTCAACAGGGCGCGAAAATCGATTCTTGGGGGGTAGGCACAAAGCTGATTACTTCCGAGGACTTGCCTGCGCTTGGCGGTGTATATAAGCTGGCGGCAGTTGTCGGCAAGGACGGGAGCATGACGCCGAAAATCAAGCTGTCGGACAACACGGCGAAAATCACCAACCCGTCGTTTAAGCGGTTGTATCGTTTATACGATAGAGAAAACGGCATGGCGATTGCCGATTTGATTACGCTGCGTGAAGAACTCGTGGACGATAGCGAACCGTTGACGCTGTTCCACCCTGTTGAAACGTGGAAAAAACACGAAGTAGAAAACTTCTACGCGGAAGAATTGCAACACACTATCGTCAAAAACGGTAAGCTTGTGTATACCTTCCCGACGCTTATGGAAGTGCAAGCATTTTCCAAAGCAGAGCTTGGAAAGTTTTGGGAAGAATACCTGCGTTTGGATATGCCGCAGCTGTATAAGGTGGACTTATCCGACGCGCTGCATACCTTGAAAATCAGCATGATTGACGGTATTCGCGAAAATGCGAAAAAGGGGAATAAGTAAGGTGCAAAATAAGCAAGTAGAAACGTCTATGAAAGGTTCAAGATGGTGGGGCGTACTCATTTTTCTTGTGCTCATTTTCATTGACCAACTGACAAAACTGTTAACCGTAGTCTATTTCGGTGAAGATACGTATACCAAAGTGGAGCTTATCCCCAACTTGATTTGGTGGTGTTTAAGCTACAATCCAGGGATTGCTTTTGGCATGCTTGGCAGTGCGGACGGCACGGTGAAAATAATCGTTATCGTCGTTACGGCGGTGATGATGATTGCCCTTTCCGTGCTGTATTTCCGTTTGGATAAACGCCGCGCATGGCTTAGAAACGCGCTTGTGTTTATCGTAGCAGGCGGCGTCGGGAACTTGATTGACCGTATCTATTATCAAATTTGGATACCGTCGGGCTACGGCGTACGCGATATGGTCGATTTAAGCGTGTTCGGGTTCAACGTGTGTAATTTTGCCGACTTCTTTATCGTCGGCGGTGCAATTGCGCTGTTCTTCGCGCTCTTCTTCTTTGATAAGGAAGCGCTCTTTCCCGTAGGGAAAAAGTATAAGGCGCTTGCCAAAGAAGGGCAAGAAGAAGCGGAAAGAAAACAGGCGGAAAAGCAGGCGAAGAAACATGGATAAACGCTTTTTCGTTGCGGAAACGCCCTGTAAACGCTTAGATACTTTTTTAAGCGAGCAAACGGATGAATTTACCCGTTCCCGTTTGAAAAAGTTGGTGGAAGACGGCAACGTTACTATCAACGGCAAACCGCAAACCAAAGCAGGCGCGGATATTAAGGCGGGCGACGAAATTATTTTAACCGTACCCGACGCGGTGGAATACGCCGTCAAGGCGGAAAACATTCCGCTTTCCATCGTCTATCAGGACAGCGATTTTGCCGTAGTGGATAAGCCCAAGGGCATGACGGTGCATATCGGCAACGGCGTGATAAACGGAACGCTTGTCAATGCGCTTTTGTATCATTTAGACAGCTTAAGCGGTATCGGCGGCGTGCTCCGTCCGGGGATTGTACACCGCATTGATAAAGACACGACGGGCTTGCTTGTCGTGGCGAAAAACGACCGTGCGCACGCAAGCCTTGCCGCGCAAATCGCGCAAAAGACCTGTAAACGCACCTATTATGCCCTGCTGGAAGGGGAAGTCAAGGAAGACAGCGGCCGTATCGTTACGGATATCGGCAGACACCCTACCGACCGTTTGAAAATGGCGGTACTGCCCGACGGAACGGGTAAAATCGCCGTCACCGATTTTCAAGTGAAAGTGCGTTTCGGAAAGGAATTTACGCTGTGTCAATTTGATTTGCAAACGGGTAGAACGCACCAAATCAGGGTACACGCCAAGCACATGGGGCACCCCGTTGCAGGCGACCCCGTATACGGTTTCAAAAAGCAAAAGCTTGCCGCCAACGGACAGCTGCTACACGCGTTTCAGCTTTGCTTAACCCACCCCACGACGGGGGAAGAAATGACGTTCAACGCACCCCTGCCCACGGCATTTGCCGAAATTTTGCGTAAGCTTTGCAAGCGGTTTGCGGTAGAAGAAAAAGCATTAGAAGGGATATTGTAATGGTAAAAATCACCAAGGTAAAACGCGGTAGCCTTGCCAAAGAGCTTGGCTTAGAAGTCGGGGACGAGATTGTCGCACTCGACAATTTTCCTTGCGTGGACGAGCTGGATTATCTTTACTATATGGGCATGGAAAGCTTTTCCTTGACTGTGCGCGATCACCGTAGCGGTGAACAAATGACGGTGGATATAGAAAAGGACGAGGACGAAGATTTGGGCGTGGAGATAGAAAAAACGGAAAAAATCCGTACCTGCCATAACCGTTGCGTCTTTTGCTTTGTCGACCAAATGCCCTGCAATATGCGCGAAAGCCTGTACGTGAAAGACGACGACTATACCATGAGCTTTACCTGCGGAAACTTCGTTACCTTAACTAACGTTTCCGACGAAGAAATCCAGCGTATCGTGCGTTTGAAATTATCCCCGTTGTACGTTTCCGTACATACCATGAACCCTAATTTACGTGTTAAGCTCATGCGAAACCGCTTTGCGGGAAAAATCGTTTCGCAAATCGATACTTTGGCAAAGGGCGGAATAAACCTGCATTGCCAAGCGGTAATCCTACCGAATGAAAACGACGGCGAAGAGCTGAAATACACGGCAAGAGCGCTGTTTAAGTATTATCCCACCGTACGGGATTTGGCTTGCGTGCCGACGGGGCTTACCCGTTATCGCGACGGACTGTATCCCATTGCGGATATCGATAGGGAATATAGTAAAAACCTTTTGAAAATCGTGGACGAATTGAACGAAGAATTCGGCGTGAACTTCGTACTTCCTGCGGACGAGTACTTCGTCAAGGCAGGTTTGCCCGTCAAGGAAACGGCGTTTTACGGCGATTTTGAACAAATCGAAAACGGCGTAGGGCTGACGAGAAAGTTTTTATCCGAAGTCGACCAAGCCTTGGAAAAGGAAAAACGCGCGTTAAAAACGCCCAAAACAAGCCTGCTTGTTTGCGGTGTTTCGGCGGCGAAAACGCTTGCGCCGATTGTCGAACAATGCGAAAAAGCCATTACGGGCTTGCAGTTAAAATTATTGCCCGTTGTCAATACTTTTTTTGGAGAAACGGTCACCTGTACGGGGCTGTTGACGGGGCAGGATATCCTTTCGGCTGTGCAACAGTACACGAAAAACGGCAATACGTATGACGAAATTTTGCTTGCAGGGAATACCATGAAGGAATTTGAAGACGTATTCCTTTGCGGTATGACGTTGGACGAAATGAAGAAAAATTTAGCCACAAACGCCATTCGCGTCAATAGGGGCGGCGGCTTTGGGCTTGTGGAAATACTCTGTAAAGAGAATACGTAAAAAAGGAGTGAGAGAGAATATGGCAAATCCTTTAATCGCCTTGGTGGGGCGGCCGAACGTCGGCAAAAGCACCTTTTTTAACAAAGTAGCAGGGAGAAAAATTTCTATCACGGAAGATAGACCGGGGGTCACGCGTGATCGGTTGTACGCCGACGCCACTTGGCGCGATAAGCATTTTACCATGGTCGATACGGGTGGGTTAGAGCTCAAGTCGGAAGACGTGATGTGGCGAGAAATCGCTAAGCAAGCGGACGTCGCCATTGAAACGGCGGACGTAATTTTGTTTTTCACGGACGGTAGAGACGGTTTGCACCCGTCCGATTACGACGTGGCGGACATTTTACGCCGTAGCAAAAAACCCGTTATTCTTGTCGTTAATAAAATCGACGACTATTCGCCCGAAAAGGTGTTTGAGTTTTATTCGCTTGGGCTTGGCGAACCGTTTGCCGTTTCGGCGGAGCATTCGCAGGGGATAGGCGACGTGTTGGACGAAGCAATCGCCAACTTCCCCGATACGACGGAAGAGCCCGTCGCGTCCTTGAAAATTGCGGTGGTGGGCAAACCCAACGCAGGGAAATCCAGCTTAGTGAATAAGCTAATCGGCAGCGAACGCAGTATCGTAACGCCCATGGCAGGCACAACGCGTGACGCTATCGATACGCTGTTTTACCGTGGGGATAAGGCGTATACCATTATCGATACGGCAGGGATTCGCAAGAAAAAGAACGTCGACGATAACGTGGAATATTACAGCAATATGCGCGCGTTTGACGCGGTGCGCCGCAGCGACGTTTGTCTTTTGGTGGTGGATAGCGAAGAAGGGCTTACCGAACAGGACGTAAAGATTATCGGCTACGTACACGAACAGGGTAAACCGTCGGTAATCGTCATGAATAAGTGGGATTTGGTGGAGAAGGATACGCACACCGTCAACCGTTTTGAAGAAATTCTTAAAGAAGATTTGAAGTTTATGGACTATTACAAATCGGTGTACATTTCCGCAAAAACGGGACAACGCGTAGAGAAAATTTTGGCGGCGGCGGAAGAAGCCTACGCCCATGCGTCTTTCCGCGTGCCTACGGGGGAATTAAACGATTTAATCGGCGATGCGGTACGCTTGCAAGAACCGCCGTCGTATTTAGGAAGAAGAATGCGCGTGTTCTTTTCTTCGCAGGTGTCAACCTGTCCGCCGCACTTCGTCCTGTTTGTCAACGACGAACGGCTTTTGCACTTTTCCTATCAACGGTATTTGGAAAACACCATTCGCCGCGCGTACGATTTTTCGGGTACGCCTATTAAAATTTCGGTTAGAGAAAAGAAAGACGACGATTGATTTTTAAGGAGTTTTAAGTATGTTTTCAATGGAACAAAGCTGGTGGCAGTTCGCCCTAATGGCAGTTGTTTGCTATCTCGTCGGGAGCGTGAATTTCGCCAAGCTCATTTCGCGCGCGAATCGCGGCGATATTACGAAAATGGGCAGCGGCAACCCCGGAACAATGAATATGTTCCGCAACTTTGGGTTGCGCCTTGGCGCGTTGACGTTTGTTTGCGACGCCTTGAAAGGGGCTATCCCCGTTGTAGCGGTACACCTTATCTATCAAGGACAGTTTTTCGCGCATACGGCGGTATACGTTAGCGACGTCGCAAGGTATTTTTGCGGATTGTTCGTCGTTATCGGTCATGTATTCCCCATTACGCTTGGTTTTAAGGGCGGTAAGGGGATTGCGTCGACGTTCGGGCTGTTTTGGGCGGCGCTTTCGTGTGAAAATTTACTGTGGATTTTGTTTGGCGCGTGCACCGTTTTGGTGATTGCGGCGTTTATTTACGTTTCGGAATGGGGCTCTTTGGG
>JAZTWF010000021.1:0-4729 GCA_045635725.1 Candidatus Scatosoma sp.
TCGCCCGTTACTTTGTCAAACCGTTCGTTTTCGTCGCTTTTCACCATGGTAACCACGGCGTTGAAGTTTTGATAAATGGTTTGCATATCTTCTTCTATCGCCGTATACGCGTCTTCTTCACCAACGCTTTGAATGGCGTACATTTCTTCCACAACCCCGTTCATGGTTTGCAACAGCTTAACGTCCCCCGTTTTTAAGGTGTCCACCGTTAAGTGGTTGAGCCGCGCAAGCAAAGCGATAAAACGTTGCAGCTTTTCGTTCCCGACAAGATCGGTTGCCATTAGAGCTCTACACCGTTGAGTTTCAAAAGCTCACGCGCGGATTCTACGCTGTCTACGCCCGTCTTATTCTTAATGGGCGCAAATTCCTTTTCACGCACAACTTCGAAAGGCAAAACGCTGCCCATGGGCTTGATAAGGTCGACGGCAAGCGTCTCAAACTTTTTGCCGTTTTCCTTTTCGGGCTTTCTCGTAACGCCGTCTTCGCAAACGCTTTCAATCTTCTTTTCTACGATATGCACGGGGATTTTTTGGCTAACGATTTCTTCCAGCTTGGAAAGGCGGAACAAATAGTTCATGATAGCGCCGTAAATGTACGCCAAATCGCCGTTTTCGTCCTTCAAGTTTGCCATTTCTTCCGTGAGTTCGTAATATTCAATGATATCGGGCTTATCGCCGTCCATGCAAAGTACGCCCACCTTTTCGTAAGGATTATTTTTGCAAATAACCTTTGCGCCGCAGTTTACGCCGGTGTCAATCGTTGCGCCGACGAATACGGGGTCGGCAATACGCTGCAACACGTTATCCACCGCATAGATATTCAACCATTCTACGCCGCGTTTATGCAAATCTTCGCCCAAGCCTGCGCGCATCAACGAACCGAACCAACCGCCGTTGCCGTTGGGGGACAATGCGGGAGTGTCTTTGGTTTCCAGCAAAATTTTACCGTCAAAGTCTACGGCAGGAGCCATGTCTTGCTTGAAGAACTTCACTTCCGTTTCGGGATAGCCGAAGTAATTGTGTTCCTTCCAAAAGCTTGTCGTTTGTTCGTGGTTTTTATCGCTGGTCATGATATACAAAGGCACGAACACACCGCACTTATCGTTGACTTCTTGCAAATTCTTCATTTGTTGTTCGAAAATATACAAAGGCTTGGTAACGCCGATATCGTACGCGCCCTTAGGCCCGTCTACGCCCAAACGCGTACCCATACCGCCTGCAAGCAATACCGCAGCAACCTTACCCGCTTTAATCGCTTCCACGCCAAGCTTTTCATATTCCGCTTTCTTTTGTTCAATTGCGCTAAGACGCAAACCCGAAATGGGTTTGATATCTCTGCCTTTACCGCTCATATCCACGGGGTTTGCCAAAGCATCTTCAAAATCCCAGTTCAAGTTTTCAATAGCGGTAAGCAGCTTTTCCTTGCCTGCCGCGTCCAGCTCGTCATAATAACGCAAAAGTTGCGTTTGTTTTTTGCTCTCTAATAAAGCTTTTGCCTGTTCGTACGTCATAACAGTAAAATCTCCTTGTTGTTTAGTAATTATATTGTAACAAATTCCACCGTCGATTGCAAGTTTTTTGGCGTAAATTTTTGAAAAAATCTTTCCCTATTTTTTGGTTTTCTTTCACTTGAACTTTTTGTGAAATATTCCGCAAGCTTACAGCCGTCTTTTGGCAAGCGAAAACACCTTATAAAGGGGGATAAACAACGCCGCCGTTGAAAGCGCGGCGCACGCCGTATGCACCCCCATAACAGGCAAAGACGCATACACGTATAATCGCCAAGCTTTCGTAGAAAAGGATAAATACAAAGGGGTAATGATATCGTCTAAAAGGGTAAAGAAAAGAGTGCAAACGCCAACGGTAAGCACGATAAAAATCAAACCCTTTAACGGATTTTTCACCGCCCTTGCAAGCATACCCATGACAAGCGAAAACGCATTATAATACAGCAAATACAAGATAAGCGCAGGCAGAGAAAACCCGAAGATAAGCATACGCAAAATAGAAAACGCCGTCGCAGCAATCACGCCGCGGCGCACGCCGAAGGTGTAGGCGTAAGCGGCAAATAACACCGTCACAAGCTCTATCCCCACGGCAACGGACAGCGCGGCTTGCGCGGCGATTACCGCCGCGATAAATACGCCGATATACGCGCATTCCTTTGCGCTGCTTTTCCAAAAAGTTTTTGCGTTCATCTTATACATGCCCCGCCTATTTTACTTAAAACGACCAAAAAAATCGTAGGAAAGAATAACCGTTTCCCCTTGGGCAACCTTCAAGCCGTCCGCCCCAAAAGCCGCGCTGTAACATACGGTATCCCCATACGTTTTACTGCCGTATTCGGCATACGAAAGCTGCGTATTCGACGTGTAAATCATCCAAGAATAACCGCTGTTTGCGCTTTCCGTGCGATTTTCTTTACCGTTGAGCGACGTAAGCATTCCGCTGGATATCGTGAAGGTGATTTTGCCGTCCGTTTGCAAGGCGTTTAACACCTGCGCAAGAGTAACTTCGCCGTTGGCTTCGTCTATGGAAATGACGATGCGTTCTTCTTCCGTCGCCAAAACGGTGGCTTTTGCCGTCGTTTGGTTACAGGCAACGCCCAAAAGCAGGCACAAAAGAGTAAGTAAAAATACAGTGATTTTACGTTTCATAAGCAAGGCTCCTTAAATAAAAAATTCCAAATCCGCGGAGAATAGCTGATTTGGAAAAAGCGCACGTAAAAACACCGCCTTTTGGCGTGTAACGTCCTTTCCGTATCTCCGCAGAAACTCCGTATTGCGTAAAGGTAGGTCTCCCGGCTTACGACGTCTTGCAAAAGTGCAGTCCTTTTCCTTCCCACTTTTTGCAGTGAAAAAGGACGGACGTCCTTACGGTTGCGGATACAGCGGAGCAACCCGTTAGAAAACGGTTTCTCTCTTCCTTATTAAACTTCTTCCTCAAAAGAAGTGCCTTTATGCTACTGATTGATAGTATACAACATTTCCCAAAAAAACGCAAGCGATTTTACGCGATTATTTTTTCTTAATTTTTTACGACTTTTTTTCTTAAAAGACTTGAAAAAATCACGCAAATACATTATAATAGTAATATACTTGTCATTTTCCCCATTTATCAGGAAAAGCAAGCATAAAAAACGCTGTAAGGAACAAACGAAAATGAGCACGGAAACCTATTTGAGTTTACGCAACGGAACGGACGTACGCGGCGTCGCCTGTGAAGGCGTCGAAGGCGAGCACGTCAATTTGACGGGAGAAATTGTTTCCAACGTCGCAAAGGCTTTTTGCGTTTGGTTGATTTCCCGTACGGGAAAAACGCAGGTTACCATTGCCGTGGGCTACGATTCCCGTATTACTTCCCCTGCCCTTTGTCAAGAAGTGGTAAACGCCGTCATTTCCACGGGACATAACGCGGTGGTTACGGGGCTTTCCACTACGCCGAGCATGTTTGCTCTTCTCAAAGACGAAGCGCGCATGCAAGAGCAGTATTGCCACGGTTCGATTATGATTACCGCAAGCCATTTGCCCTTTAACCGCAACGGCTTGAAGTTCTTCTCCCACGAAGGTGGTTTGGAAGGCGAAGACGTAAAAGAAATTTTATCTATCGCGGCGGACTACCGCTTTGCGGAAGTGAATACCTACGGGCAACAGTTCACCTTGCCGTACTTAGACGATTACGCGGCGGCGCTTGTGGAAAAGGTACGCGTAGCTACGGGCGAAGAGCAGCCCCTTTTGGGTAAGCGTATCGTCGTAGACGCAGGCAACGGCGCAGGCGGATTTTTTGCCGATAAAGTACTTGTTCCGCTTGGCGCGGACACGACGGGCTCGCAATTTTTAGACCCCGACGGCAGCTTCCCTAACCATATCCCCAACCCCGAAAACGCCGAAGCTATGCACTCCGTTTGCGAAGCGGTGAAAGCGGCAAACGCGGACTTTGGGATTATCTTCGACACCGACGTTGACAGGGCGGGCGCTGTGGATAAGGACGGCACGGAAATCAACCGCAACCGTCTTATCGCCTTGATTTCGGCTATTTTACTTTCCGAAAAACCGAGTGCAACGATTGTCACCGATTCGGTTACTTCGGACGGTTTGGCGGCGTTTATTACGGGACGGGGCGGCAAGCACCACCGCTTTAAGCGCGGTTATAAAAACGTTATCAACGAAGCCATTCGCTTAAATCAAATGGGAGAATACGCTCCCCTTGCCATTGAAACAAGCGGACACGCGGCTTTAATGGAAAATTACTTCCTTGACGACGGCGCATATTTGATTACGCGATTGCTGATTGCTATGGCGAAAGAAGCCAAGGCAGGCAGAAATCTCACCGACATGATTTCCACCCTGCTTCTTCCCGAAGAAGAAAAGGAAATTCGTGTGAAATTCGTACCCGATTGCGATTTCAAAACGCTTGGAAAACGTGTGATTGACGATTTCACGGCATACGGAAACGCTTTGTACTACGCAACGCCTGCTAAGGATAACCACGAAGGCTTCCGTCTTCGCTATGATGCGCAGCACGGCGACGGTTGGGCGTTGATGCGTATGAGCTTGCACGACCCCATTTTGCCTATCAACGTGGAAAGCGACGTGTACGGCGGCGCAATCCGTATTATCAAGGATTTGTATTACTTCTTGAAGAAGTACGATTTCTTAGACCTTTCCCCTATGGAAAAGGTAATCACCGCTTGGAGAGCGGACAAGCTTGACGTCGTAAAAGGAAAGCTG
>JAZTWF010000022.1:0-4418 GCA_045635725.1 Candidatus Scatosoma sp.
AACGTTTCCACCCCGAATTCGTCGGCGCATTTGGCTACGTTCCACGTGCCGTACACGTTGTTCTTCACCGCTTCGTTGGGGCTGGTTTCCATTAAGGGCACGTGCTTATGCGCAGCCGCATGGAATACGATTTGCGGACGGTATCTTTGGAATACGTCCCGCATTTTCTTGGAATCGCGTACGCTGGCGATTAACGTAAGCAATCGCAAATCGGGGTCTCTTCTTTTGAGCTCCTGTTCAATTTCGTACGCGTTGTTTTCGTAAATGTCGAGAATAATCAGCGTTTTGGGGTTATGCGTGGCAATCTGCCGACAAAGCTCGCTACCGATAGAACCGCCGCCCCCCGTAACAAGCACGACTTTTTCTTCGATATACCCCATAATTTCGTCAAGGTTGACCTGTACGGGATCACGCCCCAAAAGGTCTTGCACGTCGACGTCGCGGAATTGCGAAACGGTGATTTGCCCCGAAACGAATTGATAAATCCCAGGGAGAATTTTCACCGAACAGCCTACGGTTTGACAGCGTTTGACGATTTCGCTCACCCGCTTTTTGCTTGCCGACGGAATGGCGATAAAGATTTCTTCGACCATGAATTTTTTAGCGAACGTTTCAATTTCCGCCGTCGTGCCGACGATACGCACCCCTGCGATAATATCCCCTTTCTTGTCAGGGTCGTCGTCTACGATACAAACGGGACGTACGTTGATTTTATCGGACGATTGCATTTCTTTCAGCAGGGAAATCGCCGCGTCGCCGCCGCCTACAATCATGATACGTTTTTTGGGCGCGAAGTTGTTCCCAAAAGAATATTTCATAGCGGCGATAATACGTTCGGAAAAACGGATAACGCCGACGATAACGGCAAGGGTAACCATGTACACAAAGGACGTCGCTACGTCGATATACGCGCGTTCGGTTACAATGGCAAATACGACGTTCGCCGCGCCGATCGTGAAGGACGAAATAACGATTTTGAAAAAGTCTAACACGCTGGCGGATTTGAACACCAACGAATATAAACCAAAGATAGCGAATACCACGATTGCAAGGGCGATATTCGCCCCCAACCATATCCAGTAAGTATACGAAGGAATGGACGGCGAAATCAAATCAAACTTCGTCGAAAAATACGCCAAAACGGCGGCGCACAATACCGCTACGATATCAAGCAGAATTAAGAGAATTCTGTTTTTCAGTTTTGTGGTTTTTGCTTTTTTCATAACTTCCTTCGTGTCAATCTGTTTTTTTGCATAGAATTCAAAATGCAAAAATACACGCCGAACCGTCGGCGTCTGACGTTTGCGCTTGATTTTATTTACTATATTATATCACCATATCTATCGTTTGTCAATGCTTTTAGCAAATATTTTTCCTATGGAAAAACGAATACAAACACCGTATTCTACCAAAATTGCTCATTTCGTCTGCCCACTTTACGTAAAAATATCCCCGAACACAACTGTTCGGGGATAGAAATGGTATTTTTCTTACAGCTCTCTTTGTCTGACAATTTGCATAAGCCTTGCGCGCACTTGCAAGAATTTCTTTTCGCTACGAGGATAAACGTTCATACCGCGGAGCTTATAATCGGCAAAAATCTTTTTAATCGCCGCTTTGCCTACGTATTTTTCGGCAAGGAGTGCCAAGCGATAATCCTGCCAAGCGTCGCTCATTAGCTCGTTACGAATGGAATCCATAGGTCCGTCTTCGCCGGGGTACACCAAAAATCCGTCGCCTGCAGGGAATGCGCCAAGCGCGTCGTTATCGACGAAAGGATTGATTTGTTCCAAGGAATGTTGCGAATTCCAGAAGTTATACCCCCAATGCAAGAACCCTGCCGAGCCTGCATTGTATACTTGGAAACCCAAAATACGGGTACGCAGTGCAGGCATGACGATAAAACGGTTGCTCCGTCCTTTGCCCGTTCCGCAGCAATAGTACACGGCAAAGTTGTCGCATTTGCCCTCCCAATTGCCATACGCTCCCGTATCCACGACGGGCATGGGCACTAAGCCCTGTTCGTAAAACTCATAACAGCTCAATGCGTCCATAACGGTAGTATCGCCCACCAACGAACGCACGATAGCATTGAGCTTGGAATACTGTTCGATATGCGCAAAATGAGGTTCGTCCGTCAAATGCACAAACGACTTTTCTCGAACGCCAAGTTCGTCCAAAACCGTCATAAGCGCAGGCAAGAACGCTTTCAAAAACGCAACGTATTCGTCGCCGATAGACGGCGTATCCCAACCGAAAATGCGTTTTTCTTCTCCGTCTACGTTCGCCATGATTTTCGGGCAAGCCGTACCGCCCCATTGCGTGAACAAGTGGGAAAGCTCGAAATATTCCATACCAATCTTTTGCGCACGGCGGATAAACGCCTTGACGGGTTCAAAATCAAACATATATTCCCCGTTCTTCACCGTTACGCCGACAAGCTGTACGGTTTTTCTTTCCGTCCCAACCGCGGTATCCAGCGGCGGTGTAAACAACGGCACAAACGCCACGTTTCCGCCGTGATTTGCAAGATTTTGGATATACGTATCGGTGATTTTGTTAAATTCTTCCGACCAAACGGGCACTTTATACCAGTGAGAAATACTGTCGTAATGCATCCAGTTACAGTTGAAAATGGGGAGTTTGGGCAGCTCGTCGGCAAGCACTTCCAAAACGTAGGAAGTCTTGATGAGCTCTTCCCCTGCTTTATTCATCAATAAGATACGGATTTCATGACGGCCTACAGGCAGCTTGCCGTCCGTTGCCGTAACGGTAATATAAAACGCTTTCCACTGCTCGGGAAGCAAAGAAAAGCCCATTTCGCGCAGGGGTACAAGCAAATCGGGATACGCGCCCGCTTTTTTGGAAATGACGTCTTTATCGTCGGGCAAGCATTCGCTAAATGCGTATTTAACGGGTACGGTTTGCACTTCACGCACCTGTATGTATTCCCCTAAATCACTTTCTACCTTGATTTTGCATTGTAACAAGTGTCGTTGCACGCGCAAAGCCACTTGGAAATTGTAACGGGAATTTGTCAAACACACGCCTGCGTATTCTTCGTTTTTAGGGGTTTTGTACGCAAGCACCTTTTCTACGGCGCTAACCGCTTTCATTTGAATTTTTTGTTTTTTCATACCATTCTCCTACAATCGTTTTTTTTCGGCATTGTTATACTGTTATTATACAACAACTCAAAAGAAAAAGCAAGCAAATAAACTGGTATTATTTGTACATTTTCACATTGGGAGTAAAAATGCCATTCAAGCCTACGCTTACCGCCAAATCACGGCAATGCCGTGTAGGTAATCCGCGACAGCGGTATGTAATCAAGCCGAAGGATGACATACACCTACGGTGATTACATCTTCGCCTATGGCGAAATTACATGCCAAGCCTGTGGCTTGGATAAAAAAATCAGCAAGCTAAACTTGCTGATTTTTTGGTGTACCCGTTGGGGTTTTGCCGAAACTCCGCAAACGGAGTTTCCTTGGCAAGGCAGCGCCGCTTTTAGCGGCTCGCGCGAACCGTTGGGTTCAAGCCTATCCAACGGGAACAAAAAAACACCCACGAGGGGTGTTTTGGTGTACCCGTTGGGGTTCGAACCCAGACTCGACAGCGTCGGAGACGATTTTACCCGTGAATTTTTTGAGTAAAATTGCATATTTGAGCTGTTTTTAGCTCGATTTTTGAATATTTTTGCTATTTTTTGAATAATGCGCACTCAAAACAACCGAAAAATTTAAAAAATTCAAAACGTCGGGTGGGTTTTCGGGTGGTGTTTTTCAGGTGGGTTTTCTTGGCATTATCCTATAAATATCTTTCATTAAAATTCTAAAACACACATAATAATAACTGAAAATAAATATGAAAGCCCGAGTTTCGCTCGGGCTTTACTTTATCTGTTTATCCAAACCGTCGGTTTACCGCCGTAATTAGGCGCGTTGATAGAAAAAGCCATTTTTTGTGTTTCCAAAATAATATTATTATCTTTATCAAGCTGTTTCAAAACAAATTCGTATTTTCCAAAAGCAAGACCGCCAATCGACTTAAAGAATGTTTCTTCATCAACTTTATATTTTGCAAGCATCATATTGTCTTTATACAGTGTAATTTCAGTGCGAGCATAATTATTGCAACAAGGTTGAAAATAAATATTTACTAAATCTGCACCTGTTGAAACTTTAATGTTTGCAACTTTTAATAATTCTGCTTTCCGTTCATTTGCAAGCTTTTCATTATACTTATCTTTATCCGCTTCTTGATATATAACATCAATAATATAATCGTCCGCAAGATTATCTCTAAAAGAGATTTTTATTTTCTCTATCTTTTCATTAAAATTGACATTTAAACGAAACGCAGCCCAACGTGTTTTAAACGTGGTTTTCTCAATTTTTTCCCAATTGGATTTTTTA
>JAZTWF010000023.1:0-11254 GCA_045635725.1 Candidatus Scatosoma sp.
TATGCGACGGGCGTTTGTCCGTCGCATATCTTATAAATGCGTTGCGGAATATAAGAAAAACGCTTTTCCAAGGTTTGGAAAAGCTTTTTTTGTTTGTCGTTTGTTTATTTATTGTAGGTGGCTTTGACAATGCCGATACGCGTATACTTGGGCGCGCTGATTGCCTTGATTGCGTCGTAGTAAATATCCAAAAGCAACTGCAATCTATCAAAAGTGATATATTCGTTGGGTTGGTGAATGGTTGCTTCGTCACCGGGCATTTCAGGGCCGAACGCTACGCCGCAACGCAAAGCGCGCGCATACGTACCGCCGCCGATAGCAATGGGTTCTTCTTCACTGCCCGTCGCTTGGCTATATACCTTGGAAAGGGTGGTGATGAGCTCGCCGTTTTTGTCGTTGTACAGGGGCGGTTGATATCTATCTACGTGATACGCTACGCCTGCCTTATCCAAACGTTCGGTGACGGATGCCATGCCAAAGGTGGAAGGGCAACGCACGTCTACCGCTACCTTTAATACGCCGTTTTCAAACGTCGCTACGTCGGGGGACATGGTTAAAACACCCGTTTCGTCCTGCAACTGCTTTAAGCTTGCGCTATCGTTAAAGAGTACGTCGTAGGCGTTTTGGCAAGCTTCGTTTTGCGTGGCGAAAAATTTGAGCATAGCTTGGAATGCGTTTGCGCCTGCATGGGGCGTAGAGCCGTGCGCCGATTTACCGCGCGCGCGGAGCGTGCTAGGACTATTGTCATAGGAAAGGGTAGTGCCGTGAATGGGGTTTTGATAATCGACAAGCGCTTCGGACGCTTTACGCGTGATAACGGCAAACGCTTCGTCGCATACCATATTCACCGCGCTGCCTGCCTTGATTTGCGTAAACGGCGCGTTTTCGATGGGAAATTCCGCCGTGAAATGAATGATACCCTTTTCCGCGTAGATAACGGGGAAATCGGCGTCGGGAGTGAACCCTTCGTCGGGCATTTTGGCTACTTTGTTATAATAATCGATACACGCCCAACCGTTTTCTTCGTTACAGCCGACAATCAATTTGATAGTGCGGCGGGGCATAAAGCCTTCGTCTTTCAATGCTTTTAAGGCGTACAAGCAAGCCATAGCAGGGCCTTTGTCGTCCATTGCGCCGCGACCCCAAATCTTTTTGCCTGTTACGCCGCCTGCGCTGACGTCTTCGTTAATCACACCGCCAAAGGGGGGATAGTTCCAACCGCTACCGGCAGGGACGACGTCTAAGTGCGCCAAAACGGCGAAGTCTTCACCTTTGCCATAGACGACTTCGCCTACGTAGTTATCGTAATTGTGCGTTTCAAAGCCCATGCTTTGGGCAAGGGAAAGGAAGTATTGCAAGCAATCCGCCGTTTCTTTGCCGAAGGGGTATTCCCCGTCCGCAGGCTTAAAGGAAGAGTCGAAACGAATGAGTTCGACGGTGGAATTGACCAACGCGTCGAAATAAGTTTTGGTGTTATTCTTCATATCCTGTCACCGTCCTTGTTGTGAGGTTACTATTATTATACACTTTTTTTACGTTTTGGTAAAGAAAATAAAGGGGAAAGGTGAAAAAATAATTATTTTTTCGGGCGTAGTTTTGACATTTGTATAAAAGTATGCTACAATAGTAAATGAATATACACAAAAAAATGTTACTTGGAGTAAATGATGGGCGAACACGACGGACATAGACAACGGCTAATGAATAAGCTTGGCGTGAGAAAGCTTTGCGACCACGAATATTTGGAAATCCTGTTATACACCGCTTTACCGCGGAGAAACACCAACGATTTGGCGCACCGTCTTATGGCGAATTTCGGTGATTTGATGGGCGTACTTTCCGCACCCAAAGAACAGTTGGAACAGGTGGAAGGCATAGGCAAAAACGCCGCCGCGCATATCTTTTGCGTGGGCGAAGTTGTGCGCGCTTGCGTGAATAACGAAGTGGCGGTACTCCCTAAACGGTTTGATAATCAGCGTTTCCTTTCTTACGTAAAGCAGGAATACGTGGACGTAAGCAGCGAGCTTTTGGATATCTATTTTATCGACGCCGACGGGAATATTTATAAACGCAAGACGTTGGCGGAAGGCTCTGCCTTTACCGTATCGCTTGGCGGCGCGGAGTTTGCGCAAACGTGTATCAGCGAACATACTTCGGGTATCGTGTTGGTGCATACGCACCCGTCGGGGAATGCCAAGCCGTCCGTAACCGACGACGAAACGACGGGAAAATGCCAACAGCTTTGCGCCTTGAACGGCGTTCTCTTGTGCGACCACGTTATTTATGGAAAGAACGGTATATACAGTTACTATTTAAGCGGTAGGCTCTCGACGATTGCAGGGCGCGCAAAAAAGGAAATACATGAATAAGAAACGGGACGAAAATAAGCTCCGCGCGTACTTTCTCAAACTGTTTGGGAAATGGAACGTTCGCGACGAAAAGCAATTTGAGCATTTTGCCAAATGGCTGATTTACGTTTGCTATATCGTCATGGAAGCGTTTATTATTTTAGAACATATTTACTATTTTGACGAACGCGGCGGTTGGCAGACGTTTATCGTGCTGATTGTCGTTGGGGGGATATTGCTTTTATCCGAAGGGTTAAAGCTGTTCGTCGCCAAGGAAAAAGACAAGCCCGTGTTTTACGTGGTTGCCGTCGTGGCGGCGGTGTGTTGTATGTTTGCCACAAGCGGTATATATCCCGTCGTTATCTTCGTGCTTGCGCTTACCGAAACGTATTTGCGGACGTGGCGGCTTCGGATGGCGTTATCGCTGTTTATTACGGCGGCGATACTCTATCTTGGCGGACAAATGCTGCAAACGTTCGTCTATTATCCCGACCGTTTTTCGTGGTATCAGGTATTCAGTCAATCGTTTGTCGGTATATTCGCGCTTGCCGTACATTTTGTCGGCGCGCAAATCGCTATGGCGTTCTATCGGCAGTATCTAAAACTCAATCAAACGCTAAAACAGCTTGACGAAAGTAAAAAGGAGCTGGAAAAAGCGTACGCCGTTGTGGCGGAGGTTACCGCTTTGGAAGAACGGCAGCGTATCGCCAAGGAAATCCACGATACGGCAGGACATTCGATTACGACGGTGATTATGCAAACGGAATCGGCAAAGCGTATGATAGAGAGTAATCCCGCCGAAGCGAAGGGCAAAATCGTCGCGGCGAATTTACAGGCAAGGCATGCTTTGGAAGAGTTGCGCGACAGCGTGCATTTGCTTTCGGGCGTTAAGGAAAATCAAACGCTGAAAATTGCGTTGGAAAATATCATACACGAATCGACGGACGGCACGGGAATTACCATTCGTTCGGATATCGAAGAAATGGACGTTTCACAGGCGAAGTTTCGTTTCCTTTGCAATACGTTAAAGGAAGGGATATCCAACGGGCTTCGGCACGGCAATGCGACGGCGTTTTGGTTTGAATGTAGGAAACAGGACAACAAAATCTATTTTTTACTGTCGGATAACGGTACGGGGGTGAAAGCGGAAACGCTTCGGCTTGGGTTTGGGCTTTCGTCTATGCGCGAAAGGGCGATTTCTTTGGGTGGAGAGTTGACGTTTTCGTCCGAAAAGGGCGAAGGGTTCGAGCTTGTGCTGACGTTGCCGACGGACGGGGAAAATTAAGGAGAAACAGCTATGGCGGAAACAATTAAAGTACTTATTGCGGACGATCAGTTGGAGTTGGCGGAAGAACTGAAAAACGTGTTGGAAACGGACGAACGTATACAGGTAGTCGGCTTGGCGGCGGACGGGTTTGAAGCTTTGGAAAAAATGCCGACGGTGCAAGCCGACGTCGTGCTGATGGATATCCGTATGCCGAACATGAACGGCGTGGTGGCGACAAGCCGTATCAAGGCGGAATATCCGCAGGTGAAAGTGGTTATCCTCACGACGTTTGACGACAGCGATTATATTCTCAATGCGATTAACAACGGGGCAAGCGGATATCTTTTGAAGGATATTTCGGGTACGGCGCTGATCGACGCGGTGAAGGACGCCTATAACGGCGATACCATTTTACCTGCGAAAATCGCGCGGAAAATTACTTCGGCTGCGAAGTTTGTGGCGGCGGATAGGGAAATCCGTTTAAGCCGTGCGTTTGCTATGTCCGATAGAGAAGTGGAAATTGCGCTGATGATGTACGAAGGGTTTACCAACCGTCAAATTTCGTCTGCGCTAAAGCTTTCGGAAGGTACGACAAGAAACTACGTTTCGGCAATCTATGAAAAGACAAAGACGGAAAATCGCAACGAAGCGGTTTTGGCGATTAAAGAAGTACTCAATAAAACGGAGTAATTATGTATACGGTTATATTTGATTTAGACGGCACGCTTTTGGATACCTTGGACGATTTGACGGCGGCGGTCAATTATACTTTGGCGCAACATGCTTTGCCGATAAGGACAAGAGAAGAAGTGTGTTCGTTTGTCGGGAACGGCGCGAAAAATCTGGTACAGCGCGCGTCGGGCGGCGAAGATAAAGACGGGAAATTGCTTGCTACTTTTCAAGCGTATTATAAAGCGCATTCCGCTGAGCATACCCGTCCGTACGACGGGATTAGGGAATTGTTGGAAGCGCTCCGCCAAAGGAATATTCGTGTGGGTGTACTCTCGAACAAGCCCGATATCCCCACAAAATCGCTCATTAAAGGATATTTTGGGGATTTGGTGGGGTTGGCACAGGGGGCTGACCCTGAAAACGGGGTTTTGGAAAAGCCTTGTCCCAACGGGTTGTTTGCCTTAATGGCGCGCTTGGGCGCAAAGAAGGATAAAACGGTGTACGTGGGGGATTCCGAAGTGGATATACAAACGGCGAAAAACGCAGGGATACCCTGTATTTCCGTTACTTGGGGATTTAAGGACAGGGCATTTTTACAGGCAAACGGCGCAAGTCTTTACGCGCAAACGCCTATGGATATAATCAAATTGTTGGAAGAAGAAATATGGCATTAAAAATCGGAAATACGCCCATGAAAGAATTGAAAAACGCCAAAGCGGCGTTGGGTTTTTCGGGGAACGTGTATGCAAAAATAGAAAGCGCAAACGCAGGCGGCTCTATTAAAGACAGAGTGGCTTTGGAAATGATTATGCAGGCGCAAGAAAGCGGTAAGCTGCGTAAGGGCGGCACAATCGTGGAAGGTACTTCGGGGAATACGGGTATCGGGCTTGCGTACGTTGCCAAAGAGCTTGGTTATCATGCGATAATCGTTATGCCCGACACTATGTCGGTGGAACGGCAGGAAATGATTAAAAGCTACGGTGGAGAAGTGTTGCTCACCGACGGAAAGCTGGGTATGACGGGCGCGGTGCAAAAGGCGGAAGAAATCGTTTCGTCAAGGGAAAATTGTATTCTTGCAGGGCAGTTTGACAATCCTGCAAACCCTGCGGCGCACGAAAAGACGACGGGGCCTGAAATTTGGCGGGATATGGCAGGTAAGGTGGACGTATTCGTGGCGTGCGTGGGTACGGGCGGTACGCTTACGGGCGTGGGGAAGTATCTTAAAGCGCAAAACCCTAACGTGAAAATCGTGGCGGTAGAGCCGTCCGCGTCGCCCCTGCTTTCGGGCGGCGTTGCAGGCAAGCACGGTATTCAAGGTATCGGCGCGAATTTTATCCCAAGCGTTTTGGATAGAACGGTTTACGACGAAGTGCTTTGCGTATCGGACGAACAGGCTTTTGCTATGACCAAATGGCTGTATCAAACGGAAGGGGCGTTTGTCGGTATCTCTTCGGGGGCGGCGGCACACGCGGCGTTTGAAATTGCCAAACGCGCGGAATACGCAAGGAAAAATATCGTAACGATATTCCCCGACGGCGGCGATAGATACCTGTCCTTGGGATTATATGAATAAGAAAAAAACTCTCGCAAACCATTAACGGCTTACGGGAGTTTTTTGATAAAAGAGTAAAAAACAGTCTCCCTTTGCACAAGGGAGACTTGTTCTATTTTACAAAGTGCCTAAAAGCCATACGGCGAACAGGCAATATACCGTTAAGGACAATACGTCGATAATCGTCGTGATAAACGGGGAAGCGACCACCGCAGGGTCTAAACGGCATTTTTTGGCAAGCAGGGGAAGGATTGCCCCGATAAGCTTGGCAAGCAAAATGGTGACGAACATGGAAAGGCAAATGACCAGCGCCACCCATACGCCGTTTTCTATCGCGTACACTCCGTCAAGGAGCATGACTTTGGCAAAGCACGCTACGGCAAGCAATGCGCCCATTAACACGGATACGCGGATTTCTTTCCATATAACTTTACAAAAGTCGGAAAATTCCACTTCGCCGATGGCAAGTCCGCGGATAATCATTGCCGACGCTTGCGAACCTGCATTCCCGCCCGTGCCCATGAGCATGGGCATACACGCCGTTAAAATAATGCCGTACACGGGCATATTCAAGGTCGTTTCGTTTTGGGAGATAATCCAACCCGAAAAGGTGGAAGAAATCAACAGCAAAATAAGCCACGGTAAACGGTTGAAGCAAATGCGCCAAACGCTTGTTTTCAAATAGGGCTTATCGGTAGGGGTGACAGCCGCCATTTTGGAGATATCTTCGGTGTTTTCTTTTTGGATAACGGTCATGGCGTCGTCAACGGTAACGATACCCACAAGCCGCGTTTCTCTATCGACAATGGGCAAAGCTAAAAAACCGTAGTCGGAAATCATACGCGCTACTTCTTCTTTATCGTCTTGGGTATGCGCGTAAATGACGTTTTCGTTCATGATATCGGCGATTTGCGCTTTTTGGTCGGCAAGCATTAAGTCCTTTGCCGTGACAAGCCCAAGCAGTTTTTTCGTTTCGTCCGTTACGTAGCAGGTGTAAATGGTTTCCTTATCAATCGCCGTTCTGCGGATACGCGCAAACGCTTCTTCTACCGTCATTGTCGGCTTTAAGGAAACGAATTCTATCGTCATGATACTGCCTGCGCTGTCCTTGGGATATTGCAAAAGCTGATTGATGTAGGCGCGCGTTTCGCTGTCGCTTTGCGCCAAAATACGCTTGACGACGCTGGCGGGCATTTCCTCGATAAAGTCTACCGTATCGTCCAAAAACAGTTCGTCCATGACGGCGCGAAGTTCTTTATCGTTCAGCTTTTTCAGCAGCTTTTCCTTTTGCTCGCCGTCCATTTCGACAAACGTTTCCGCCGCCAAATCCTTGGGTAAAATACGGAAGAGCACCGCAAGCTCCGTTTCCGTTTTTAAGCGGTTGAAAACGTCGGCAAGGTCGATGGCGTTCATGGAAAAGAGCAGGGGCTTTAATACGGCGAAGTTACGCTGGGCAAGCAGCTGAATAATTTCGTCCGTTTCGGCGATACGCCGCACGATTTCCTGCGGCATTTCTTCAATAATTTCCACCGTTTCGTCGACGGACATTTCGTCGAGTACCTTTTCCAACTCGTCGTCGCGCAGACTGTTGATGACGTCTTCTTGTAACGCTTTATCTAAAAGCGGCAACGCTTCGGCAAGCGCGTCCGAATCCAGCGCGCGGCAAAGCGCGGTGATATCCGCTCCGTCCGTTTGGGTTAAAAGAGCGGCAAGTTCTTCTTTTGGCAGCTTTTCGCAAAGAGCTGCGGCGCTTGCATAGTCTTGTAAGCGCAAAAGTTCATAAATTTGTTGCATGGCATTCTACCTCCTTTTTTCTCTAATCTTGGCAGGTAGCGTGCTTTTTTTA
The DNA here is from genome assembly GCA_045635725.1 of Candidatus Scatosoma sp. Lineage (GTDB taxonomy): Bacteria > Bacillota > Clostridia > Christensenellales > Borkfalkiaceae > Scatosoma. Next base: position 7,686 of record JAZTWF010000023.1, read on the forward strand.
CGGTTTTTAACGCGCGGCGGAACAATCCGCGGCGTGATTTTGCCGTAGGGGCACGCTGAGACTACTTCGACTGTCCATGAGATTGTTCCTCCTTTTGTATTTTTATTCTTCGTCGCTATGTTTGCGGCGGAGAATGAGATAATCGACTAAAATAGCGATAGCGGCAAAGCCTAACGTGATATAGGCAAAACGCCATGCGTTGTCCGTCGTTGCGTTTTCCGTTCCTTTGGAAACGGGGGTAACTTCGGGCGCGGACGGGTCAAACAGCGTAACGAACGCCTTGGGCACGTAGCCCGTGTACGTTTCGTTGTCTACCGTGTACGATACTTTATAGTAAGCATAGTGCGGTTCGTTAATTTCCCCAAGCAGGGCTACTTGACCGCTGCGCGGTAACGTCGTAACGGTGAGCAAATGGGTAAGATAGGGGAATTTATACAGCTGTACGTCGTTGGTAAGGTGCGCCGTTTTTTGCTGTTCCTGCGTGTACGGTAACGAATATTCCGTCGGGTCGAGCACGGCGCAGTTTGCCTTGGGTGTGAGATAGGTGAGATATTCCTTTTTCGTATTATCGAACACGGCAAGAAGGTCGTATTCTTCCGTTGAACCCAACACAAGCGCCGTTACGCTTTCTTCTTCGCGGTGATAGGAAAGATAGGGGAAATACGGCGCGTCGGTTTGCGTTTCCGCGTTACGCAAATTGCCCAAATCAAAACGGATTAGCAGGCTCTTAGGTTGAGTTTTGACCACCGTGGTATTTTCCACGCTTTCTTCGGCAAACACCGTTTTCGCTACGTTTTGCGTGCCTATCGTGTGCAGGTTGGGAATATCTAATTCCTGCGACCAAACGATATACGCGCCGTCGAACAAGACGTATATAGTAGACGCATCATCGTCCGCGGCAAAGGTGAAGGAAAGCGCGCTGGGCGTATACCCTTCGCCGCCGTAAACGTACGACTTTTGCGAAAGCGCGGCAAAGGGCGTTGTTTCGCCGTTTTTATAGAGATTGCCGTTCTTTAACGCATATACGTTTTTCTCATAATCGACAAGCAGTTTATCCGCTTCGGTGGGAATACCTGCGATATATTGCGTGCCGTCCTTGGTTGTATCGGCAAGCTCCTCTTGCGTAAAGGTGTAGACAAGGTTGCCCGTCGCTACGTATAAATTGCCGTGTAAATCACTTGTAAACGAATAGGGTGCAACGAAGGACGCGCAGTTCTTTTTGACGTCCGTTTGCGTCCAAGTGCCGTCTTCGCCTTGCGTAAAAATATAGGCGTAGCCGTCGGAAATGACATAATGCGTGCCGTAAACGGACGCCGCGCCTTTGAGCTCGCCGTTGAAACGGTCGAACGTTTGCAACGCTTGACCGTCCGCCGTGGAAAACAAAGTCGCTTTGTTATCCCCTGCGGCAAGCAGGACGTTCCCGTCCGTGGAAAGGCGTTTCACGGGAAACTCCGTGGTAATGGGGCTACGATAGGTGTTGGAGCTGGTTTCATATACGCTAATGCGGTGATTGCCGCTATCGGCGGTGTACAGGATATCGCCGAATAGACACACGTCCGTTGCGCCGTTTAAGCGGTTGATTGCCGCGCTTTGCGCGCCGATTTCAAAGGAAGTAAACGCCTTGTCCGCTGTGGAATACCGACGGATAATCCCTTTCTGCGTTTGAGTGGCGTATACGTATTCCCCGAAAGACGAAAGAGTGGTATAGCTGCCGTCTATGGCTTTGGTAAGCAGTCCTTCTTCGTCGATTTGGGCAAGGGAATAGGCGTAGAAATCTCGTGATTCGGTGGTGCAGGCAAGCACGCCTGCCGTAATCGTCATGTGTTGAATACGGGGATTGAGCGTAGCAATCGGCGTTGCCGTATTTTTATTGACGTGGGGATTGATTTTATACAGCGTTTGCGAAACTCCGTTGTCCGTAAAGTACAGCTCGTTATTGTAAAAAGCAAGCGTCGGCTCTGTCGGGGAATAGGCAAGGTCAAAATGTACGGGCGTGGATTTTTCCGTTAGGGAATAGCTATATAAAGAACCTACGCTGTTGGCGAAGTACAGCTCCGTTCCGTGAATGACAAACGTTTTACAGGCAATAATATCCACGCGCGTTTTGGTCATGGAAGGCAGCTGTAATTCGTAGAAGTTCGCCCCCGGGGAATTATCGGCAAAATACAAATTCCCGTTTTCACAAAATTGTAATTTCTTAATTTCGTATTCGGGAAGTCCGCTTTGCTCGTGTTCGTATTTTGCGTACGTTTGGGTGTGGCTATCGTACACGTAAATGACGTTGCCGTCGGCTACCGCCGTATAGTCGGTGCTTACCGCCGCGCCGCTCGGCGCGGACAAGGGAAGATATTCTTCGTACGTTTGCGGAAGAAGAAGTCCGCTTTGCGTTGCTTGCTCCGCTGCATCCGCTTGCGCGGAAATGGGCGCAAGGGAAACTGCCGCACCCGTAACGCACAGGGCGGCACAACATGCAAGTGATGTTATCGTCAACGCAAATTTCTTCATAATAACATTATTATACCACGAACAAGTGAAAAAAGCAATAGGACGGCGCAAAAAAGTTGCAAAGAAAGCCATTTTCTTTTGGAAAAACAGTCTTCGCGTCGATTTTATATAGAAAAGTGAATTTTTTATTAAATATTTTACAATATGCCTATAAAATATGGAAAAATATGCCAAAATAGGCATACGGTTGTCAAGGTTTAATTCTTGTTTTGGGTTCAAAAACGAACAAATGTTCGGATTTTGTTCAAAAAAGCGAACGGAAGGGCTTGCAAAAGGGGAAAAACGGGTGCATAATAAATGCGCTTTCGGGCGAGAGCTTGGGCAAAAGAAAAATTTGCGTTTGCCGAGTGGAAGGGTGTCGTACGGCACTATAAGCGGAAGGGCTTGGAAAGCAATCGACGAAAAGAAAGTACGAGTGTGAGCTTGGACGAAATAAAATGCAGGTAAAAAGTGAGGTGAGTAAGGTTTGAAAAATTACGTGAAGGCGGTGTTGTACGCTTATCCCGTATTAAAGACGGTGGAAAAAGAGTACAATCAGCATATTTCTAATATGGCGTTGCTGTCCTACCGTAGCGACGCTCCGGCGCAAATCGTGGCGGAACGGATCGTGGGGCAAATTGTGGAAAAGGACGATTTGCTTTGGTTGAAGGAGCAAATAGAAAACATTATGGAGCAGCTTAGCGAATTAGAGCGAACCTTGCTTGCCGTCAAATTTTTTGGGAAGGAACGAAAATTAAAACGCACCCTGCCAAAAGCTGACGGGCGCAAGTTTCCGTTTAGTGAGAGTAAATATTTCCGCATGCAAATGCGCTTGGGGGAAAAGATGGGCGCAAAGCTGTGTTCTATCGGCTTAACGGAAAGCGAATTTGAAAAGCGGTTTGCGCAAATGGAATTGTTTCAGCTGATTTTTACATATATGCAGCGACGGGAAAACAAGGGGCTTAGCGACAGGGAAAGACGGTGGCTGAAAGGTTAGGATTACATACCGCTAACGCGGATTACATACCGCTAACGCGGATTACATACCGCTAACGCGGATTACATACCGCTAACAAGTCGGATCG
>JAZTWF010000024.1:0-4089 GCA_045635725.1 Candidatus Scatosoma sp.
TGAATACGTTGACGTTAAGATGATATCCGCTGTCACCAACGTAGCCGTCTAACATGTTTACCAAATTATCTACTCTATTCGACATAATGATTTTCTCCTTTTTTATTTAGTATATGCTCCAACGCCGATTAGTCGTCTTTACCAAGCGAACCGGGCGTGATAGAGAACGTGTTGGAAATGCCGTCGCGAGAATAATCGTAAGGCAATTTTGCAACCGATTTCAAGGATGCAAGCGCACCGTTACAATCTCTGCCGTGCATGGGGTTCGCACCGGGTGCTAAAGGCGTACCCGCCTTTCTGCCGTCGGGCGTGTTACCCGTCTTCTTACCGTATACAACGTTGGACGTAATCGTTAAGATAGACGTCGTAGGAACGCTGTCACGATAGGTGTAGTGGCTCTTAACAAGCTTCATGAACGTCTTCAAAATCCATACGGCGATTTCGTCCGCTCTGTCGTCGTCGTTACCGTATTTAGGGAAGTCGCCTTCGATGCGATAGTCTACTACGATACCGTCTTCGTTACGGATGGGATATACCGTTGCGTACTTGATAGCGGAAAGCGCGTCAGCCGCACAGGAAAGACCTGCGATACCCGTTGCGAAGAAACGACGTACGTTGGTGTCGTGCAAAGCAAGCTCCAACGCTTCGTAGCTATACTTATCGTGCATGTAGTGGATAAGGTTGAGCGTGTTTACGTACAAGTCAGCCAACCACTTCATCATGTTTTCAAACTTTTCGGTTACGTCCTTATAATCCAAAGGACCGTCACCCATTACGGGCATAAATTCGGGGGATACCTGCATGGGTTTGCCCGTCTTCTTATCCTTCATAAGTTCGTCCTTACCGCCGTTAATTGCGTACAGCAAGCACTTCGCAAGGTTGGCTCTTGCACCGAAGAATTGCATATCCTTACCAACGCGCATACAGCTTACGCAGCAAGCGATACAGTAGTCGTCACCCATTTCAGGACGCATCAAATCGTCGCTTTCGTATTGAATGGACGAAGTGTTGATGGAGATTTCCGCGCAGTATCTCTTGAACGCCATGGGAAGTCCCTTCGACCAAAGAACGGTAAGGTTGGGTTCGGGTGCAGGACCAAGGTTTTCCAAGGTATGCAAAATACGGAACGCCGTCTTGGTTACCAACGAACGACCGTCTACGCCCATACCGCCGATAGCTTCGGTTACCCACGTGGGGTCGCCCGAGAAGAGTTCGTTATATTCTTTCGTTCTCATGAACTTCACGATACGAAGCTTCATAACGAAATGGTCGATAAATTCTTGCGCTTGTTCTTCGGTGATAATGCCCTTGTCAAGGTCACGTTGAATATAGATATCCAAGAACGTGGTGTTTCTACCGATAGACATAGCCGCGCCGTTTTGATCTTTAACAGCAGCCAAATAACCAAAGTACAACGCTTGGATAGCTTCTTGCGCCGTCGTAGCGGGCTGGGAAATATCGCAACCGTAGATAGCCGCCATTTCTTTAAGGGCTTTCAGCGCCTTGATTTGGTCGGAAACTTCTTCACGGTTTCTAACCTTTTCGGGGGTCATATCGCCGCTCATACCAAGCTTGTCTTCTTCCTTCTTACGGATAAGGTAATCCACACCGTACAACGCCACACGGCGGTAGTCGCCTACGATACGGCCACGGCCGTATGCATCGGGAAGACCCGTTAAAATGTGCGCCGAACGCGCCGCTCTCATTTCCGGCGTATATACGTCAAACACACCTTCGTTATGCGTTTTGCGGTATTTCGTGAAGATTTCTTTTACGTTTTCGTCCAGCTTATAGCCGTACATTTCAAAAGCGCCTTCGCTCATACGGATACCGCCGAAGGGCTGCAACGAACGCTTGAAAGGTTCGTCCGTTTGTAAACCGACGATGGTTTCCAAATCCTTATCCAAATAGCCTGCGCCGTGAGAAGTCAACGTGGAAACGATTTTCGTATCCGCGTTAAGTACGCCGCCTGCTTCGCGTTCTTTCTTCGTGAGATCGCAAACAATATCCCAAAGCTTTTTCGTTGCTTCCGTTGCAGGGGCAAGGAAGCTTGCATCGCCATCGTACGGCGTATAGTTACGCTGAATGAAATCGCGTACGTCTACTTCGTCGTTACACCATTTACCGGGAAGGAAACCTTCCCAACCTTTGTATTGCATCATATCTGTACTCCTAATATAATATTTTGTCTTATTTATCTTCCCCGCCAAACGGCGGTTGTTGCCAAATTCATTTACCCGAATTTATTTCCCCGCTTTACGCGCGTCTATCTTCGCGTCTATCCAAAGCTGTAAAATTTCTTCGGGCTGAAACCCAGAACATCTGGCGAATATCTCACCGTCGTCCATAAGGAGTATGGTAGGAACTTTTTCCACTCCCCACGCCTCCATGAGTTCTAACGTAGTATAATCCGCTTCTACGTGCACCAAACGCACGTCGCCCCTTTGCCCGCAAATGTCCTTCAAAATAGGCATCAGCGTCAAGCAGTTGGCGCAGGATTCGCCGCTGATTTCCACACAGCAAAGCCCCGTCAGCTTTTCTTTATAGTTGTTTTTGTTGATTTCGCTCATTCTTTCTCTCCACGCAAAATGCGTTTTGCATAAGCCACCCGTTCTTTGGACGGCGCAGCCAAATCTCCAAGCGGATATTCTATACCAAGCTTTTCATATTTATTTATACCCATGGTATGATAGGGCAAAACTTCTACCTTTTCCACCGTAGCAAGCGTTTGGATAAACGCGCGCGTGCGGCGCAAAGTATCTTCGTCGTCCGTGATATTCGGCACAAGCACCTGCCGTATCCACATTTTCTTGCCCCTTTCGCTTAAAAACTTCGCAAAAGCAAGCGTATGGGCGTTGGATTGCCCCGTCAGTTTTTTACACGATTCGTCGTCGATATGCTTGATATCCAGCAAAAACAAATCGGTGACTTTTATAAGCTGTTCGTGTTTTTCCACACTTTTTTCGCTTTCGGGGTTGAACGTGATACCCGAAGTATCCACGCAGGTATGCACGCCGTAGCGTTTGAGAATGGTAAAGAGTTCTATGACGAAATCCATTTGCACAAGCGGTTCACCGCCCGTTACCGTCACGCCGCCGTTATCACCGAAATAGTTACGGTATTTCAACGCACGCGTTGCCACTTCTTCCGCCGTATACGGCGTACCGCCCTGTCCCCAAGTATCGGGGTTGTGACAGTACTGACAGCGGAGCGGACAGCCTTGCAGGAATATAACGTATCTAATCCCCGGGCCGTCTACCGTCCCGAACGATTCAAATGAATGGATATATCCTGTCATCAAGCGCTCCTTACTTCCCAAAAAAAGGCGCAACGCAACCCACGCGTGACGCCCTTTCGTCATTTACATATTTATTATATCACCATGGCGTACGTTTGTCAAGCCTTTATTTGATTTTTTTATAAACTTTTCCCATAGGGAAAATGTACCTATATTTCTAATATAACCCACCTTTGGAAAAGGCAAACGGCAATCAACAAAAAAATCGGCTTTGCACCGATTTTTACTGAAATACCAAACGTTTTCTTGCCACGTAATTCCAAACAAGTACAATACAGGTCATAATCACTTTAGCAAGCCATTCACTCCAAGGCAAGCCCAAAAACGTCGCCATAGAAAACAGCGAAAACTTCGGCAAAACGCCTACGAGAATATTCATGCCAAGCTCAGTTATCCCCAAGCCCACCAAGCCGATAAGCGCAAACACCGCAAACGATTTTTTCGACGACGATTTTTCTTTGTCCTTCACGTCTAAAAAGACAAAACGAACGGAGAGTATCCAATTCACCGTAAGCCCCACACAAAACCCAAACGCCGTAGCTAAAATCAAAGACCACGTATCCCACGCGGCAGAGTTTATCAACGTCGGCGGTAAAATCCATTGACGGAAGAGATAATACACGAAATAATCGACAACCGTCGCCGTTCCCCCCACCAAGAGAAAACGGAATATTTCGCAAAATAATTGTCTTTTCGTTTGACTCATACTCTCTCCCTTAGATACACACGCAATAAAACAGCGACGACGACAATAAAAACAGTCCGCAGGTTATTAGCAATACGCGGTTAAC
>JAZTWF010000025.1:0-3154 GCA_045635725.1 Candidatus Scatosoma sp.
CTAAGGCTGATAATATTCACAATTTTCTTAAACTTCGCCAGCACGCACTGCCCCTTTATACAACGTATGTTCGTATGAATACTATACCACTTTTCCTTTGCATTGTCAATGGAATTTTTACGTTTTTATTAAATAAATATAGATTTATAAACGGTTTATCTAAGTATAAAAACAACGGACCGTCTCATGACCGCCCGTCGATTTTTACAAGATTTATTTATTCAATACCCAAAATGCGGCAAATTTGTTCCACGGCGTTTTCATAGGTATCAAACGCCACCACGTAGTCGCAAATTTCCGCGTTTTTCTTTTCCGCGTCAATGGCGATAATTCTGTTCACCTTATCGTCGATAGAAGAATTTTTTCGTAAAATATTAGAAAGCAACGCCTTTTTATCCCGTTCAATGTAAATGGTAATGACGTTACGGAAGTTTGTTTTTAAGGACATTGCGCCGCAAATATCCATGGTCGTAAGCACGTGCTTGCCTTTTTTGAGTATCGCCTCTACGTCCGATTTACACGAACCGTAGCCGTGCCCTGCGTACATGGTAGATTGAAACATTTCACCGCTTTCGCACATTTGACGGAAGGTTTCCAACGACACGTAATTATACCATTCGTTTTCCGCAACCGCGGTAGGGTCTTTGGTCGTATAGCAAACCAGCTTTTCAAAACGGTCGGTATTGGAAAGCACTCTCGTCGCGATTTTCGATTTACCGCTGCCCGACGGCCCGACAAGCACGACGACGCTCGGTTCGCTAAGCGAATATTTTTCAGGGCGCAGGCTATAACTATCCGCAATCACTTCGACAAGCTTCAAAAATTCGTCGTAGGTGTTGACGGCAAGCATACCCGTCGCCGCTTCATTCCAAGGACGGCGCATTAAAATGGGATATTGCGCTTCGGAGCGCAATACGTTATGCATAGCGTCGTCAAAGAGAATATCCACGTTAATTTTATCCTTTCTTGAACCCATGTAGATATGGTCGGGCGGAATTTCGGGAAATTCTTCCATGATACGCTTTGCGCGAATCCCCATAAATTCGGGCGGAATGGCGGTAGACACGAATACTTCGGTCATGGTAGAGAGCTTTTTCACAAACTCTTTTGCGCCCTTATAAACGGGCTGCGTGCGGTAAAAATCAGGGTCGTTGAAAAACTCGAAAATCGCGTCCGAACGCTTCCCCTGTTTCCCCCAAGCCGTCACTTCATAGATAGACAAAGGTGGGTTGAATTTATATTTTTCGTTGGCAAGCTTAATGGCGTACGACGTACATTCCATTAACAAATCGTCGATATCCAGCGCCGTGGAAAGTCTAAATTTTCCGTTCATATTTTCACTCCTTAGGATAAAAAAGCAGCTTAACCGCATTTGATACAGAAACGCGGAAAGCTGTTATTGCCTATATTATATAGCATAATTTCTCAAAAATCAATACTTTTTTGAAATTTTTTTCATTATGTATTGCATTTTTTTTGATAATATGTTATAATACCCTTTGTGCTGCGAATTGTGACGTATATGCTTATAATAGGGTTAAGCGTTTCTACCAACCACCGCAAACGGTTGACTACGGGTTTCTTTTGGAAGGCGTAGCCGACTATTTTTATGTATAAGGAGTGAAAAAAAAATGTTTTACGACGTTATCATTATCGGCGCAGGTCCAGGCGGTATTTTCTCCGCCTATGAGCTCACGCAAAAAGCACCGCACTTAAAAGTGGCGGTATTTGAAGGCGGTCAAGCCTTGGAAAAACGCCGTTGCCCTATCGACGGGGAAAAGGTAAAAAGCTGTATCCGCTGCAAGAGCTGTTCGATTATGAGCGGTTTCGGCGGCGCAGGCGCATTTTCCGACGGCAAGTATAATATCACCAACGATTTCGGCGGTACGCTGTACGAATATATCGGCAAACAAAAGGCGTTAGAGCTTATGCATTACGTCGACGAAATCAATATGCGCTATGGCGGAGAAGGCACAAAGCTGTACTCCACGGCAGGCTCGAAGTTCAAAAAGCTTTGCATGCAAAACAATTTACATCTTTTAGACGCGTCCGTTCGGCATTTGGGCACGGACGTCAATTACGTCGTACTGCAAAACGTATACGAATATCTCAAAGACAAGGTAGATTTTTACTTCGAAACGCCCGTAGAACGCATTGAAAAAACGGACGGCGGATACCGCATTCTTTGCGCAAAAGCTAACTTCGAATGTAAAAAATGTATCGTTTCCGTCGGCAGAAGCGGTAGCAAATGGATGGAAAACGTTTGCCGTGCGCTTGGTATTCAAACCAAATCCAACCGTGTGGATATCGGCGTGCGCGTGGAAATCCCTGCGGAAATCTTTTCGCATTTGACCAACGAACTGTACGAAAGCAAAATCGTCTACCGTACGGAAAAATACGGCGACCTTGTGCGGACGTTTTGTATGAACCCCAAAGGCGCGGTCGTCAGCGAAAATACAGGCGGTATCGTAACGGTGAACGGACACAGCTATTCCGACCCTGCCAAGCAAACGAACAACACCAACTTCGCTTTGCTTGTAGCAAAACATTTCTCCGAACCCTTCCGCGATTCCAACGGCTACGGCGAATCTATCGCAAGATTGAGCAATATGCTTGGCGGCGGCGTAATCGTTCAACGCTTCGGGGATTTAATCCGCGGTAAGAGAAGTACTCCCCAACGCATTAAGGAATCGTTCACCGTTCCCACCATGACCGCCACCCCCGGCGATTTGAGCTTAGTCCTTCCCAAGCGTATTTTGGACGGTATCATTGAAATGATTTACGCGTTGGATAAAATTGCCCCCGGTACGGCAAACGACGACACCTTGCTTTACGGCGTAGAAGTCAAGTTCTACAATATGGAAGTAGACGTCGACGAACAGCTGCAAAGCAGCCACGACGGCTTATACGTTATCGGCGACGGTAGCGGCATTACCCATTCGCTCTCCCACGCATCGGCAAGCGGCGTACACGTAGCGCGGCATATCAGCGAAACGATATAATACAAATGAATATATAAAAAAACAGGCGCCCTTTGCACCTGTTTTTTTCTTTAATTTTACTGTTTTTCTATCGTTTCACGCCAACAGCTATGGCACATTGCCACGTACGAATCGTTACCGCCCAGCATGATTTGTCCGCCTTGGGTAACCAC
>JAZTWF010000026.1:0-44408 GCA_045635725.1 Candidatus Scatosoma sp.
GACGGGTCGATAACGATTGCCGTTTTGCCGTCTTTGGTGATTGCGTAGGTGTTGGACGCAAACATTTTCGGGGGAATGGCGAGAATTTGCATAAGGTTTGTTGCGGTAAGATTTTAAGGTTCGTACTTGGCGTACGTGAGCAAGAAAAGCACATGCCCGTCGGACGGCTCAAATACAAGTAAATCAAGGAAAACGAGTATTTGCCGCAGGGAGTTTACTAAGCGTAAATGACCAAGGCAAAGCGGAGTTTGACGACGAGTTACGCCGTATTTCAGTCGTCCTTATGTTGTGCGGTGGACGGAATAAATCCGCCTATCCCCCTGCATTTTTTTAATTAACAGGTCGATTTCGGAAATGTCCGTTAAAGAGATAGACGCTTCTAAAACGGCGTCGCGGTTTTTGTCTATACGTCCGTTGACGGCGGTGATAGCAAGCTTTAATTCCGACACAACAAAGGAAAGAACGGAAAGCGCCGCGCCTTGGTCGGCTGCGCGAATGGAAATATTCGCGTTATAGCGTTGCTTTGTTCCTGCTTCGATACGCCACGTCGCGGAGAGCAATCTTTGCCCGTCCACGCCTGCGATATTCGGACAATCGTGACGGTGGATAACCACACCGCGGCCACGGGAAGTGTACCCTACGATACTGTCCCCGGGAACGGGCGAGCAACAGCCCGCAAAGCGGACGAGCATACCCGATTGCCCGTTGACAAGCACGCCGCCCGGCGTTCTGCCGCCGACGGTTGTGTGCACTTCGGGCGCAAGGGGGGTTTCCTTGCGGTAAAAATCAATCAGCTTAAATAAAATTTGATTGACGGAGATAGAACCGTAGCCAACCGCTGCGTACATTTCTTCCACTTCCCCAAACGAAAACCGTTCGGAAATGCGGCGGAAGCTTTCTTCGGTAAGCAGCGCGGTCCAAGTAAAGCCGCGTTTTTTGGCTTCTTCTTCCAGCTTTGCCTGCCCTACGCGGATATTTTCTTCTTTGAGCTCATTTTTATAGAACTGCTTGATTTTCGCCCTTGCCGACGACGATTTGATAAACTTCAACCAGTCGCGCGAAGGGCCTTTGGAGTTGGGCGAAGTGATTATTTCTACGACGTCCCCCACTTCCAAAGTGGTATTGAGCGGCACGATTTTGGCATTCACCCTTGCCCCTGTACAATGATTGCCTACTTCCGAGTGAATGGCATACGCAAAGTCGACGGGCGTAGCCTGCGGCGGCAACGAAATGACCTTTCCGCGTGGTGTGAACACCAACAATTCGTGACTGTACAGTTCGGTTTTGAGCGCGTTGATAAACTCACGGGAATCCTTCAAATCCCCCTGCCATTCCATAACTTCTCTCAGCCACGTAAGGCGGTTTTCGAAGTTGGTGTCTTCACCCGTGCGCCCTTCTTTATATTTCCAGTGCGCGGCGATACCAAATTCCGCGATACGGTGCATGTCTTCCGTACGGATTTGTATTTCAAACGGCTGACCGTACTTCGTCATAACGGTGGTATGGAGCGATTGATATTTGTTGGGCTTGGGGGTTGCGATATAATCCTTAATTCGCCCGGGGATAGGTTTCCACTTTTCATGGATTTCCCCAAGCACGGTATAGCATTCTCTAACGTCCTTTACGATAACGCGGACCGCTGTTAAATCGTAAATTTGGTCAAGAGATTTGCCCTTATTTTTCATTTTTTTATAGATAGAATAGAAGTGCTTGGGCCGTCCGAATACTTCCCCTTCTACCCCGTCCGATTGCATGAGCGCTTTGATTTCTTCCACGATTTGCGCCACGAAATCTTTACGCTCGGAAAGCCGTTCGCGAATGTTATACACAAGATAATCGTACGCTTCGGGGTCGAGATATTTTAAGCACAAGTCTTCTAATTCGCACTTGATTTGCGAAATACCCAGCCGTCCTGCAAGGGGCGCGTAGATATCCAGCGTTTCGCTTGCCATACGGTGCTGACGTTCGTGCGAAAGGAAGTTCAGCGAACGCATATTGTGCAATCTATCCGCAAGCTTGATAATGATAACGCGCACGTCTTTCGCCATAGCGACGAAAATTTTACGGAAGTTTTCCGCATCCGCGTCTTCTTGGGATTTGAATACGATTTTTTCAAGCTTGGTAACGCCCGAAACCAACGCAAGCACTTCGTCGCCGAATTCCCTGCGAATATCTTCTTCGGTGCTTGCCGTATCTTCAATGACGTCGTGAAGGAGCGCCGCGGTAATCGTCGCCGCGTCTAACCCAAGCTCCATCAAAATATCCGCTACGGCGCAAGGGTGGATAAAATACGGCTCTCCGGAAGCGCGTTTTTGGTTAGCGTGCGCTTCTTTTGCGTATTCGTACGCCTTAAAAAGCTCCGCCGCGTCCTGCTTAGAGTAGTACTGTTTAATTTTTTCCAAAATGTTTTCCATACGTATTTATCCTTGCTGTAAAAGACAAACTTTGCGATAGATAGACGAGTCGTTGAGTTCGGCTTTCACGCCGCGATAGACGGTGAGTCTACCGTCCCCAAACGCCACCAAGCCAAGCTCTTCAAAAACGTGAATGGCGAAAATGAAATCCCGTATTTCAAAGCCCAAACCGTTGCAAGCAAAAGCCACTTCTTCTGCCGTTGCGCCGACAAGCGAGCCGACGTCGCGACGGAGCGCGGCAAAAATATCCAAAAGGCCTTCCCGTGAAACGGGCAGGGTTGCAAACATTTTATAGCCGCAAATATCGCGGTTATAGTATACCGTTTTTCCCGTCAAGGCGGTTACGTTAAAGTCACACGGGGTGTCCAAGAAAATAAAGTCGCGATAGCCCGAAAGGTCGGCGTCGGGTGCAGGCGAAACGATAAGCGTATTGGAAAGATTTCTCGACGAAAGATAAAATAAATCGCAACCGAACTCTTCCAAATCTTCGTAAAAGCGGAGCGTGCGTCTATCCGACGCGACAAGGCAAAGCCCGTACGCACATTCCGCGCGTTTTTGCGCGATAAGCGCCTTGGTTTCTTCCATAGAAAGGGGAATAGCTTGCGCAGATACGGTAGACGTACGACAACGGGATATCGCGTTAGCGAAAATGTTTTCCGCCGTATTTTTGCCCGTCTTACCGTCGTAAAGCACGTCCTTGACAAGTCCTTTGATATACTCTCTGCCCTTATAATGGGAAACGCCGATTTCGAAAACAAACTGCTTTTGCACGTCGCTTTCGATAATTTTCAAATGTTTCAGCCCCGAAAAATAGGTAAGCTCGATATAGTTGCTTTTAATGGATAAATGGGTAGAGCCGTACTTAATGGGTCTTGCCTGACACGCGCCTGCCGTAAAGGAAAACAACGGGCGGCGGTGCCCCACCCCGTAGGGCTCTAACAGCATAAGCTCTTTGGCGAATTTTTCATGCACCGCGCCGTCAAGCTGTTCGCTCACGACAATACCTTGCTCGAAGTCTTTTTGCGTATACGTATCGCCGATTTCCTTGTCAAGCGCCCTTTCCAGTTCGTCAAATTTATCAATACGGACGTTAATCCCTGCGGCTTGTGCGTGACCGCCGAATTCTTCAATATGCTGCGAACAGTTTTTTAATGCGGTAAAGATATTTACGCTTTCGATACTGCGCGCGCTGCCTTTGAGCATATCGCCGTTATGGACGAATAAAAGCGTGGGACGGTTATATTCTTCCGCAATTCTTGCGGCGACGATACCGATAAAGCCTGCGTTCCAGCTTTCGTCCGACAACATAATCACGTTGCCGTACGCGCCCTTTTCCAGTAGTTTACGCTTTGCCGAAAGATACAGCTTATCACAATGCTGCTGCCGTTCGGTATTATACGCGCAAAGCCGAACGGACAAATCGTACACGTCGGTGGGAGAGATGGACGTAAACAAACGGAATGCCGCGTATGCGTCCCCCATTCTGCCCGCCGCGTTTACGCGGGGCGCGACGTTGAACGCCAGCGTTTGCGCCGTAATTCCGTCGTACGTTTTTCCAAGAAGCTCGGTAAAGCAAGGACGGGGAGCGTTATTAAAAAGCTTTAACCCTTCCGCTACGATATCGCGGTTTTCGCCCAAAAGGGGCACGCTATCCGCTACCGTCGCAAGGGCGGCAAAATCTAAATATTCGTACGCCTGTTCCCCCAAAAGCGCGCAGGCAAGCTTAAAGGCTACCCCTGCGCCGCAAAGATTATCGTAGGGATAATCGTCTTGCAATTTCGGGTTGACCACGATACAATCGGGCAACGTTTCGGGCAATTCGTGGTGGTCGGTAACGATAATATCCGAACCAAGCTCGTAAATATACTGCGCTTCCTTGGCGTTGGAAATGCCGCAGTCGACGGTGATAAACAGTTCGGGGTTACATTCGTCGAAAATACGGTCGATGGCTTCTACGGAAAGCCCGTACCCGTCCGAGCGTTCGGGAATATACACGTGCGGCTCGATACCGAATTTTTTCAAGGCATGATACATAATGGTAGACGCGCAAACGCCGTCGGCGTGGTAATCGCCAAAGACGGCTACAATCCTGCCTTCGTCACGCGCTTGGGTAATGAGCGCAACCGCTTCCTTCATGCCGCTCATGGTAAAGGGAGAAAGGAAATTTTCTTTGGACGGGTGCAAAAATAAACGGATTTTTTCTTCCGTATCGATACCGCGCGCATATAAAATACGCGTGATTTGCTCCGTCAGTCCCAAACGCTTCGCCAAGGCGGATATGGTATGCAATTGTTCCGCCGAAAACGAATATTCGGGTACGATTTTTTTCATGCTTTCTCCTTTGCCAAATGTAAAAAACGGGCGGAGAGTAGGTTTTGCCTACCTTCCCCGCCCATTGTGTTCTTCTGTTATTCCGCGTCTTGTTCTACGCTTTCTTCCACGTTCTTTGTCGCCGCTTTCGCTGCGCGTTTTGCCGCAAGCTGTTTTCCATACGTTGCGTTTTCCAAAGCCTTTTTATCCGCCGCGCCTTTGAAAAGCGAGTACAGAGCAGGCACGTAGAAGAGTGCAACCGCCGTCACTGCGATAAGCGCGATAAGCGCCGCAAGAGCAAACCATCTCGTCGACCACGTTGCCACCGCGCCCACAAGCACAAGCGCAACGCCCGTTACTGCTGCAAACGACAAAATTTCTTTGCACGCAACCGAATTTTCCGCAAGCTCTTGCGCGGATTGTTCTTCTTCCGCCTGCAAGCTTGCGCGGACCTTATTCAAGGTGAGCAAAGTAAGCACAGCCGTAACCATTGCCGCGATAGCCGCGATATACAGCGTGGAGTTGGTTACGGGGATACGGGTAAGCAAAATAACTGCCATGGAAAGCGCGCCGCCGACAAACGTTGCAATTCCGGCAACCGCGCCGCTGATCAAGCCGTAACGGATAGCGGTATACGCAAATGCGAGTACGGCAATCACCGCAACCGCGATGCTTGCGCGGACAACGTACGAACAAGGCCAGTTGGCAAGCAACGTTTCCGATGCGGAAGTTACCGTAATGAATACGATATCGTCTTTCCAAGCGCCGTTTTCTACGTCCGTTTTGTTTTCAAAAGTAGCTTGGAGCGCCGTTTTCGCCGCGTTTACCTTCTTTTGCGTTTCTTCCCCTGCGGAAAATACGTAGACAAGCTCTCTATTATCGCCGATAAGGGAAGTCATATTATAGCTGTCGGAAATGCCTTGCTTGGTAAATTCCGCTTCGCAAACCGCTTTGATATCGTCTTCGTGCGTGGTATAGAACGTTTTATTGACGGTAACCGTCAAGGTGTTCGCGTCCGAAAGGGTTGCCGCGTACGATACGCCGAATATAGCGGAAACGACTACGGACAACGCGATAACCACCGCCAAGATAATGGACAGGAGAATGCCTTTGTTTGCCGTTTTGGAAATGAGCTTATTCATCATCGTCGTCCTCCTCTCTTACAAAACGGAAGTATTTGTATTTATTTTTGCTTGCCGAAAGGAAAGTAAAGTTGATTGCCCTTGTCCACAACAAGTTACAGAACGCCGCCATAACGATACAGATAAGCGCTTGGATTGCCAACGCTTGCATACCTGCCGCGCCGATAAACAACGCGATTGCCGCGATAAGCGAAAGCGCGTAGATATCCACAATGCCCCACAACGTCTTTTTATATCCGCCCTTGACGGAAGATTCTACCGTTTTACCTAAGTTAAATTCTACCTTGATTGCGTCGTAGATTTGCACTTGCAATACGTTGATAAGCACCAAGCCTACAAGGAATACAAGCACCGAACCAAGCGTGAATTCAAACGCCGCCGAACCAAGAAGGAATGCATAGCAGGTTGCTACGACCAACAAATAGGAAAGGCTTGCGTATGCGTTGACGATACCAAAACGCCCCATCTTCACGATACCAAGCGCCACGATTGCCACGAAGATAACCGCGATAGCGATATAGAGAAGAAGCTGCGCGTTGTCGCCGTATACGGCGCTGAACGAACGGATATCGCCGTTAGCCACTACCGTACGGAAGTCTACGCCCAAATCCCCTGCGCTAAGCGCGGAGTTCAAAAGCGCCACGTACGTTTCCGCCGCCGCTTTGTTTTCTTCCGCATAGAACATTACGCGAAGTTCACCGTTGTTATAGTTATCTTGATAGATATCGGTAATGGTGTTGTCGCCGACCTTCAAGGTAAGCTTAACCGCGTCGGAAGACGATGCGCTGTCGCTGGTAGCCAGCTCGTCCTTAACGCCTTCGATTAAATCGTACCCTGCCGACGTAAGGTTGATTTTAATATACGCTACGTCGTACTGCGTGGCTACGGAGAAGCCCGACAGGAAATCCGAAGCCTTTGCCCCGTCTTCCGCGAATTCGTCCATAAGCGTACCGCTCTTTTCCAAGGTGATTGCGCCCGTGTAGTTGAAAATGGTAAGCGTTTCGCTAACCGTCGCGTCGGAAGAAGGAACTTCCACACGGAGTGCGTAATCGTCCACCACCGCTACGCGGTAATCGGAATACCCCTTGTTTTCAAAACGGGTTGCAATCGCCTTTGCCGCTTTTGCGAAATCCGTCTTAAACGTTTGAGAGATAGCGCCGTCTTTTACAAGACCGTACTGTTCGTCCTTGCTAAGATACAGCGAACCGTTTTGGATATAGTTCGCCTTGTCTTCTTCGTCCGCTTCCATTTCCAGCTCGGTTTTTACCCCTTCCGGATAATAGTAAGCGTAGTAACCGCCCCCAAGATCTGCGCCGAGATCGTATTGCCAAATCGTGGGATTAAAGCTTTGCGGCGTTCCGAAAATGGGGAACGGCACAAGCGTAACCACGCTGAATACGGCGATTACGATGGTAAGTAAAACCATCAATACCACCGACTTCTTCTTGCCCATTGATGCCTCCTGTGTCTCTTCGGTTTGTACCGAATTTACAATGAATACTTCTTTATTATACCTTATTTCGCCACTTTCCGTCAAGTTATATTTACGGAAAACGAAAAATTTTTACCCTTTTTATTGCATTTTCGCCATTTTTTTGACGGCTAAAATATGCATAGCGCACTCCACGCGTTTTTTCATCATAGCGCACGTCGTTTCGTACGGGTCGTTAATGTCGCCGTTGAAGTGATAGTTATTCGCGCTGCAACCGCCCGAACAAACGAATTTCGCAAAGCAATCTTCGCATTTTTTACGCGTGAATAAGCACGAATTTTTGAACAGTTCTCTCGTGTCTTTGCGCGTAATGCCTTCGTATACGCTGCCCATGCGGAATTTTTCGTCCCCTGCAAATTGATGGCAGGGATACAAATCGCCGTTGGGCGTAACCGAAAAATATTCGTTGCCCGCCCCGCAAGCGGATACGCGTTTGGAAAGACAAGGTCCGCCTTCCAAATCGATATTGAAATGGAAGAAATTAAACCCTTTCCCTTCGGCATGGCGCGCAAGGTATGCTTCGCATAAGTTTTCGTATTCCTTCTCGATTTCGGGAATATGCTTGTTTGTAATTTGCAAATCGGGAATGTCCGTTACGACGGGTTCCATGGAAATGGAATCCACCCCCTGATCGGCAATAAAGAGCACGTCCTTTGCAAAGTCTAAATTTTTCGCCGTGAACGTACCGCGCACGTAGTAGCTCTTTTCCCCGCGCAGAGAAATGAATTTTTTGATTTTGTCGATAATCAAATCGAACGTGCCTTTGCCGTTTATCGTCTTACGAATGGCGTCGTGCACTTCCTTTCTGCCGTCCAAGGATAAAACGACGTTTTCCATTTCTTCGTTGAAAAACGCTATCGTTTCGTCGTTGAGAAGAAGAGCGTTGGTCGTGGTGGTAAACAGGAATTTCTTTCCCACCTTCGCGCCGCGTTCTTTGGCGTAGTACACCGTTTGCTTCAAAACGTCCAAATTCATCAGCGGTTCGCCGCCGAAAAAGTCCATTTCCAAAACCTTGCGTTTACCGCTGTTTTCGATAAGAAAATCTACCGCTTTTTTGGCGGTTTCCAAACTCATGCTTTCGCGCTTGGAATGGTATGCCCCTTCGTCGGCAAAGCAGTAGCGACAGCGGAAGTTGCAATCGTGACAAATGTGGATACAAAGCGCCTTGACTTCGTCCGATTTCATGGGATAGCTTTTGACTTCTTCTTTGAAAAGAAGACCTTGCTCTTTCAAGCTTTCCACGTCGGAAAGAATTTCCTTGATTTGTTCGTCCGTGATATAGGTGATATCGACGGCTTGTCCTTCTTCCTTGGCTTTAAGATAATCCGCCGTGGGGGTGTCGCATTCGTGCAAAGAACCGCTGCCCACGTCGTAAATGTAATTGTGATCTTTATAACTGAAAACGTGTATCAAAATACTTCTCCTACCAAGTTTTACAAAACTCGGTTAAAAACGGCGTACAAACCATACGCCGTTTTTTTCTGCGATTGTGAAAATTGCTTGTCGCTTATTTGCGTTCGATTTTATCTTCGCGCGTGATTCTTTCGCAGGACTGATTGCCTACCGTGCAGCTGGTTTTGCAAGCCGATTGACAGGTGCTTCTGCATTCGCCGCAAGCCGTTACTTTCTTTTCGGTGGGTTTTGCAATGGTCTTAATCATGACTTTCTTTTCTCCTATGAATGGATTTGTTGGTATTATTATAATATACTTTTGAAGAAATTGCAAGCAGTTTAGAAGAATTTAACGCACTTTTTTCTCTTTTCTGCCCGATTTATTCGCTACGGCGCAAATTTACCGCAATCGCGCCGCATACCATACCCGAAAATACGGCAAGCGCAAGCTCGGCAAAAATCAACCACGAAAGCGAAAAATTACCCCCGATTGCCGAAAAGGAAAGATAGGAAAGCGCGGTAAACAGCGCGCCGATTATCCCCCCTTTGATAAACCCCTTTTCTCCACGCACGAACAGCAGCGCGCCAAGCGCGGTGGAAACGACTTTTAGCGTTTGATTGACAGGATAAATCACGCCGTCGGAAAGGGGCGTCGTGCGGAGAATACTCGCCAAAATAATCACGCCTAAAAAAGAGAGTGCAAGGGCAAGCCCCGTGCCTTTGAGAATTTGAAAGATACCGTTTGTTTTCACGTCCGTTTGCATAAAAAATACCTCCGCATTATCGTATGCGAAGGCATTTTCATTTATAACAAATTATTCGTTTTCTTTGTTTTCTTCCGCTGCGGGAGCTTCTTCCACAGGCGTTTCTTCAACGGGTTTTTCTTCGACGGGTTTTTCTTCCACTACCGCGTCCGTTTGATAGATTGCCTGACGGTCGAACTTGATATACGATTTACCGCTCTTTTCCGTGCCCGTTTCCAACACGAACGTGTTATCGTCGGGGCAAACTTCTACAACGATACCGCAAATACCGCCGATGGTTTTCACCTTGTTGCCGGGTTTGATAGCGTTAAGCATTTTGTCCGCTTCTTCCTGTCTTTTTTTCTGACTGCGACGGTTTACGAACATCATACCCACGAAAAGAGCTACGATAACCACTATCCAAATGAGCGTCCCCCAAGGGTTAGACGAAGTGGTATCGGATACGATTGCCAACATATTCATACTTATTTTTCTCCTTGTATCGGCTAAGCCGATTTTTATTCTATTACTATGATATCCCTTTTTGGAAAAATTTGCAAGCGATTTTTCACGCAATTTTACTTTTTTTTGTTTTTCACCTATTTTTCAAAAAGGAATAGTGAATAAGTGCGGTAAGATTGAAACGTTGCCCGTTTGAAAAGGGAAAAACGGTTCAAATACAAGTAAATCAAGCAAAAGGAGTATTTTCGCCGTGAGCGTACTTGGCGTACGTAAGCAAGAAAAGCGGACTTTGACGCAGTATTGCGCCGTATTTCAACCGTTTTTTATAAGGCTTCGAATAATACCGTTCCGCGCTTATAAACCCACCCCCACAGCAGGGCGGTAACAGCTAAGAACAAACAGCTAACCAACGCCAAATACAGTTCTGCGTATAAGTATTTCCCAAAGAGAAAATGTCCGCCGATAACAAGCAAGGATACCCCCCAGCAAGCGAACATGGCAAGCACTACGGAAAAGCTTTGCTTGACCGCCACCACTTCATTCGTCCATTTTAAGTTGGGCATTTTCAAATTGATAACCAGCCCCAGCGTAGCGCAAAGCAGGGTAATGCAAATTAGCGTTACTATCGCGCAAACCGCCATAAGCACGGGGATTTTGAGCAGCACGCAAATCAGCACGGTTACAGGCACTAACGGAATAAGCGTATACGCCACGTGAAACGCCGTTTTCGCGCCGAAGATTTCCATAGCCGATACGGGCATAGAACGGAGCAACCATAAATTTTGCCCTTCCAACGATATCGACGACGCGGTGATGATATTCGACGCGGCGATAAAGCATAAAATTACCGTTAGGATAATCGCCACTTCCCCTTTATAGATAGGCGCGTGCGCAATGGTAGCGCAAAGCTCGCCGTTAAACAGCGCAAACCCTGCGAACACCACGCCGATTACCGAACCGATACCACAGTTAAAAAGAATCATGGGGTTCTTCAAATAACGGTTACATTCCTTGAAAAAGATAGCCCAAACCGCACTGCGCGATTTGCTTTGCTTTTCCACGTATTTGGCTTTCGCACCGCTCTTTTTCATGGTAGCGGTTTTCAAAAACGTTACCGAAAGGAGCAAATACGTCAAAGCGAATACGCCGACAAAAAGCAAGAAAAAGATAAGCATACCGACGATATCGCCAGCAGCGCCCAAGCCCATTTGACGAAAGACAAACAGCAACGGATTTTCAAAGCCCTGCGCAAGCGCGTCCCCGTTTGCCATAATAAAGGTAAGCACTTCGTTCATGTTGGAAACCAACACGGCATAACCGATAAAAAAGGCAATCAAAAGCACCGTGGTGATCAAATTTTTCGCAGGCAAGCGTGCCGTTAAAACGGCAATCAGCCAACCCAGCAAACAACTCACCGCCAATACGCCAAGCGGCAATAAAAGGGTAATTAATGCGCAAAAAATCAAGGGTAAAACGCTAAACGCCGTCAGCGTAAAATAGCGCACGATACACGGGATAAAAACGATAGACGTAAACAAAAACGCCATAACGTATAAGGCAGTCATACGCACAAACAGCAAGACTTTGGGCGGTATGGGCATAGACAAAAGCAGGTCGTTATCCTTGGCTTCGTATAAAATAGACTTGGTCATAAATATACTGCCGATTAAGCCCGTACCGAACGCAAGCGTACCCATAAACGCAAAGTACACCCACGGCTTGCCTATGGCAAGCATACCTTGACACATACTCTCGGAAAGCATCCACATTAAATACACCATAGCCCCAAGCGCGTACAGCATAAGGATACCCACCAAAATAAGCGTACCCGTTTTGCGTTGTTTCTTCTCTCCGCTACGGAAAGCAAATACCGACAAAAGCTCGGCAAACTGTTTTTTAAGTAAGGCTTTCAGCATGGTCGTTCTCCAACTCTAAAAATACTTCTTCTAAGCTGTCGTCCCCTTTCACTTCATCCATGGTACCCGCTTTTATCAATTTTCCGCCCTTGATAATGGCTACCTTATCGCACAGCTTTTCCGCCACTTCCAACACGTGGGTAGAGAAAAAGATAGCTCCGCCCTGTTTGCAAAACTCACGCATAATTTCCTTGAGCGTGTGCGCCGCTTTGGGGTCTAAACCCACGAACGGTTCATCCATTAAAATGAGCTTCGGCTCGTGGATCAGCGCGGAGATAACGGCAAGCTTTTGTTTCATACCGTGAGAATACGCCGCAATCGGCTGCGCCAAATCTTGCGTTAAGTTAAACGCGTCGGCGTAGTGACGGATTCTTTCCTGCCGCTCGTCTGCCGATACGCCGTAAATATCCGCTACGAAATGCAAGTACTGTATGCCCGTCATAAAGGTGTACAAATCGGGATTGTCGGGAATGTACGCCAACATTTTTTTGCAGGCGATAGGGTCTTTGGCAACGGATACGCCGTCAATGCGAATTTCCCCCTTTTCAAACTGCAAAATACCGCAAACGGCTTTCAGCGTCGTCGTTTTCCCTGCGCCGTTGTGCCCGATAAACCCGAAAATTTCCCCCTTTTGAATATGCAAGGATAAATCGTCTACGGCATTCTTATTGCCGTACGTTTTGGTAAGATTTGTAATTTGTAACATAACCTTTTCTCCCATTTTATTTCGTTTGATATTAAAATGATATCATAATGTAATCACTTATGTCAAGTGTTTTTACGATAAAAATACAAAGCGGACGAAAAAAGTTTTCGCCCGTTTGGTTTTACCATTTGCCTTCGCCGCCGTATTTTTTATAAAATTCTTGGGTGTATTCGCGTAAATAACCGCCCAAAATGGCGTCCCGCATACCTTTCATGAGCTTATGCAAGAAGGTGATATTATGAAGGCTTAACAGCATTGCGCCGTACATTTCCCCCGTGTTGACAAGGTGGCGCAAGTACGCCTTGGTGTAGTGTTTGCAGCAATAGCAATCGCACTCTTCGACCAAGGGCGAAAAGTCTTCTTTATATTTTCCGTTTCTCACCACCACTCTGCCGTGAGAAGTCATTGCCGTGCCGTTACGGGCGATACGGGTAGCGAGTACGCAGTCGAACATATCCACACCGCGGAGCGTGCCTTCAATCAAGCAATCGGGAGAGCCGACGCCCATGAGATAACGGGGAACGTCGGTGGGGAGCTTGGGCTGTAAATCGTCCAAAAGCTCGTACATAAGTTCTTTGGGTTCGCCTACCGAAAGTCCGCCGATTGCGATACCGTGTTTGACGAACGGCAGGGTGCGCGCCAAGCTTTCCGCACGAAGGTCTTTATACATATTCCCCTGCACGATAGGAAAGAGCGCTTGGGTGGGAACGTTATGGAATTTATAGCACCGTTCCAACCACGCCGCCGTGCGTTTCATGGCGGCTTCGGCTTGGGCGTGATTATAGCCGTATTCGCTGCATTCGTCAAACGCCATGATAATATCCGCGCCCAAATTTTGTTCTACCTGCATGGCTTTTTCGGGTGTGAAGAAATGCTTACTGCCGTCGATATTCGAAGAAAACTGTACGCCCTCGTCGGTGATTTTATTGAGTTTTCCCAAAGAGAAAACTTGGAAACCGCCGCTATCCGTCAAGATAGGCTTATCCCAGTTCATAAACTTATGCAAGCCCCCTGCTTTTTTAACGATTTCGTCGCCGGGGCGCATATATAAATGGTAGGTGTTGGACAAAATAATTTGCGAGCCCGCTTCTTTCAAATCCCGTGGGAATACCCCTTTTACGGTAGCCTGCGTGCCTACGGGCATATATACGGGCGTTTCGATATCGCCGTGCGGCGTATGCAAAATACCTGCGCGCGCACCCGTTTCTTCGTCCGTTTTGAGTACTTCAAAGGAAAAATGTTCGTTGTTCAAAATATACTTCCGCCTTGTTTTATTCTCTAATAGTATAGCATACTTTTTGACGAAAGGCAATTCTTTTATACGGCGCAAAAACAAATACTTACAGGGTGAAAAATCTAAATTTTTGATTTTTTTATACGTTTTTAGGTGAAATTGATTGACTTTATCGCGTTTTACCGATACAATAAAAAAACAATAGTTATTATATATAGAAAGGAGCACTACTATGAAAAGATTTTTCAAAACGCTTGCAATCATCCTTACCGCCGCGATTTGTTTCGTGTTTACCGCATGCAGCGGAAAACCCGTTAAGGTAATGAAGGATATTCTTCTCACCGAAGAAGATTACGCTTTTGCTATCCACAAGGACAACGACACCTTGCGTGAAGCGGTAAACGGTTACCTTGCCGAATGGACGGAAGACGACAGCTTGGATACGCTGATTAACTCCTACTTCAACGGCACGGCTACCTTCACCTACACCAACAAGACCAACGCGCCTGCAAAGGACGACTTCGTTATGGCGACCAATGCGGCATTCCCCCCGTTTGAATACAAAAAGGGTTCGGCATTTGCAGGGATTGACGTAGAGCTTGCCTATAAAATTGCCACCAAGCTTGGCAAAAACCTGTTTGTCTTTAACATGGACTTTAACGCGATTATTTCCAGCGTCAAAACAGGCGAAAGCGATATCGGTATGGCTGGTATGACCGTCAACGCTACCCGTTTAAAGGACGTAGATTTCGCTGAACCGTACTATACTTCCGCGCAGGTAATCACCGTATTGCAAGAAGACACTACCTTTGATAACTGCAAAACGGCTGCGGACGTAGAAACCATTTTGAAAGCTAAGGGCAAGGACTACACCATCGGTGCGCAAAACGGTACGACGGGGTATATGTATGCAAAGGGCAACGCCGATTTCGAATACGACGGCTTTACCAACTTGACAACCAAAGGCTACAACACGGGCGCTTTGGCAATGACCGATTTATCCAACGGAAAAATCCACGCCGTTATCCTTGATTTGCAACCTTCGCTTATGATTGCGAAGAGCACTAACAAATAAGTATGAGCAGCATACAGACGTTTTGCGAATACTTTTTCACGTACGGGGGTTATAAGGACTATTTGTACGGGCTTTCCAACACCGCGCTTATCGCGGTATTTGGGCTTGTAATCGGTTTTGTTATCGGTTGCTTGATTGCCACGGTGAAAATTTTCCCTACGAAAAATCCCCTTATCGTCGTTTTAGAAAAGCTTGCCGACGGGTACGTTGCACTCTTCCGCGGTACGCCGATTGTCGTACAGCTTTTGCTGCTGCATTTTGGGTTATTCCCCTTAATGGGCATTGATTTGGACGCGGTTGTTGAGGCGATTATTATCTTCGGCTTGAATTCGGGCGCGTACATGTCCGAAATTTTGCGCGGCGGCATTAACGCCGTAGACGCAGGACAAATGGAAGCGGGACGTTCGCTTGGGTTTGGGTTTGGCGAAACCATGCTCCGTATCATTTTACCGCAAGCGATTAAAAATATCCTGCCTACGCTTGGCAACGAATTTATCGCGCTCTTAAAAGAAACGTCCGTCGTTAGCTTTATCGCCGTAATCGACGTTACCCGTTCGCTCCAAAGCATTGCCGATTCGACGTACGAATACTTCGTGCCGTATATCGTGCTTGCCATCACCTATCTTGTCATTGTGCTTGTCATCACGTATTTTATCCGCATTATGGAAAGGAGATTGTCGAAAAATGAACGATAACGTAATACTTTCCGTCAAGAATTTATATAAAAAATTCGGTAAATTAGAAGTACTCAAAGGCATTGATATCGACATTAAAAAAGGCGACGTCGTTGCCGTAATCGGCCCGTCGGGTTGCGGAAAATCCACTTTCCTTCGCTGTTTGAACCGTTTGGAAACACCGACGGCAGGAGAAATTTTATTCGAAGGCAATTACATTTTCAAAAACGAACGCATTTATTTGAAAAAACGCTTAAAAGCCTTTGTCTTACCCAAGGACGCGGACGACGCCCAAAAAACGGAATACGAAAACTTAAAAGCGGAATACGCGGCTTTGCAAAAGGAAGAAAAAGCCATTGAAAAATATTTGCAAAAGCATTTGGATTTGCACCGTCAAAAAATCGGTATGGTGTTTCAACAGTTTAATCTGTTCCCCCACCTTACCGTGCTCCAAAATATCACGCTTGCCCCTATCCGTTTGAAAAAGGTCTCGCAAGAAGACGCCGAAACGCAGGCGCAAAGGCGGGTAAAATTAGTCGGCTTGGAAGATAAGGCAAACGTGTACCCGTCCACTCTTTCGGGCGGACAAAAACAGCGTATCGCCATTGTACGCGCGTTGGCTATGAGCCCCGACGTTATGCTCTTTGACGAACCCACTTCCGCACTTGACCCCGAAATGGTCGGCGAAGTGTTAAAGGTTATCACCGACCTTGCCAAAGACGGTATGACCATGGTGGTGGTTACCCATGAAATGGGCTTTGCCAAGGAAGTGGCAAACCGCGTTATTTTCATGAGCGAAGGAGTTATTAAGGAAGAAAACGAACCCAAGGCTTTCTTCGCAAGCCCCAAAGACGAACGCTTGAAGGAATTCCTTTCCAAAGTACTCTAAAACAAAATATAATCCCTTGCCACGGCGGCAAGGGATTTTTTATTTTTCGAAATTTTCTTTTAAGGCAAGGTATTCGTTTAAGATATCGTCAAAGCAGGTATAGCGGAACAGCTTATGCACCCTGTCCACGTGCCATTGTTTGACGTTTTCGGTGTGCGGATAGGGCAGGTAAAACAGCCGTTTGGAAAAATGCCGCACCACCGTCTTTTTGTAGAGAAATTTTTGGTCGTTAAACCGTTGGGATATGATTTTCTTTTTCGTCGTCGAACGGATCAGCGCCGATTGATCGGCAAAGAGCAGTTTTTTTCTTCTAATGTGCGCCCTTGCCTTCTCAAAAATCCCCGTTTCGCGGCAAAGTTTCATGTTAAACAATAACACCCCTGCGTTGATATAATTTGGGTAGAGTAAAAACTTTCCGTAGTGATCTCTTGCGGCGGCGTATTCCACCTGCGAAACGTCGATATCGTACAACAAAGAAATATCCTTATGCAGCATAATATCCGCGTCTAAATACAACAGCTTATCGGGCAGTTCCACCAAATCGGCAAGCAAGCGCAGCAGCGTATACGGCGAACAATAGCACCCTTCGTTGGGGCTTTGCTTTAAGTGCGTTTCATATAAATCCGTTACGTCGTAAAGCAAAACCTTGGTGTCCGCATTGTGCTTTTGTAACGCATTTTCAATAAACGCCCTGTGTTTTTCCTGCATAGCCGTATACGCAGGCTTCACGCGCGTAAGCTCCATGGTAAATATATAAATGCGCAAAGGCTTGGGCGTTTGCATACGCATAACGATAGACAGCGCGGAAGTGAGCACGCCGTCGAACACTTTATCGTTTCCGCAATATAATACGTTGATCATTCTTCTTGCTCCTTGGGTCGATAGGCGATATATTCGCAGCTTGACAGGGCGGCGCGGCTACGCATGGTTTCATATACTCTATCGCGCAAGCGTTGCGCCTGTTCTTTAACAGGCAAATCCCTATCGGGATAAAACGGTCCGTCCAGATAGGTAACCGCCTTGGGCTTTATCCCCCGTTTGCGTTTTTGGTAGGTAGTCGTCATGACAAAGCACGGCGCGTTATATTCGACGGGATAGCGAAAGGACTTCGCGGAAAAATTACGAATGCCGATATAGTACGGCCAAATATGCGCTTCGGGATAGATAGTGATACAATGCCCTTGGGCATAGCGCAAAGCAATCGCCGCCTTGAAGTTTTTTGCCGCTTGCAGGGTATCGGGCAGGGGCAACGCGCCCATGTACGGGGTTATCTTGCCCATAACGGGCATGGAAACGTTGTTGGCGTGGGCGATTATTGAAACTTTTTTGGGCATACAAACAAGGGACGGGATAAAGACGTCCGCCGTTTCCTGCGTGTGGTTGGCGAATAAAAAATATCCCCCTTTTACGGTTTTGAGTACTTTACGGTTTTCCACTTTCCATTTAAGCTTGCATTTACAATACAGCCACGCAAGCGGCGTCGCAATCAGGCGATAGCAAATAAAACGGGCAATCCGCCCGAAAAAGCCGTCGCGGATATAGCGATAGCTGCCGTCGATTTTTTTCGGGATAATAACCGCCGACGAAAATTCGTCGGCGGTTTCATTCGTGTAGTATTCCGTTTTAACGGGTAATCTTTTTTCTTGCATATTATTCCAGCTCAAACGCGCCCGTGTACAGTTGATAGTACGTGCCCTTTTGCTCTAACAGCTGTTCGTGCGTGCCGCGTTCGATAATCTTACCGTGGTCAAGCACCATAATCGCATCCGAATTACGAACGGTGGAAAGTCGGTGCGCAATCACGAATACCGTTCTACCGTGCATGAGTTTATCCATACCGTCCTGCACAAGCGCTTCGGTGCGGGTGTCGATAGACGACGTCGCTTCGTCCAAAATCATCACGGGCGTATCCGCTACTTCCGCGCGCGCGATAGAAAGCAGCTGTCTTTGACCCTGCGAAAGGTTAGACCCGTTGTTGGTCAAAAGCGTATCGTACCCGTCGGGCAAACGGCGGATAAAGTCGTCCGCGTTGGCAAGCTTTGCCGCCGCAATACATTCTTCGTCCGTAGCGTCCAAACGCCCGTAACGGATATTTTCCATAACCGTACCCGTAAACAGGTTGGTATCCTGCAAAACAATACCCAAAGAACGGCGTAAATCGCTCTTTTTGATTTTATTGATATTGATACCGTCGTAACGGATTTTTCCGTCGGCGATATCGTAGAAACGGTTGATAAGGTTGGTAACCGTCGTTTTTCCTGCGCCCGTCGCGCCGACAAACGCAATTTGTTGACCGGGTTTTGCGTACAGTGAAACGTTGGTGAGTACCTGCTTTTCGGGTACGTAGCCAAAGTCTACGTTTTCCAAAACGATATCCCCTTTGAGCTGCGTATACGTCGTGGTGTTATCCGATTTATGGTAATGTTTCCAAGCCCACAATCCCGTACGCTCTTCCGTTTCGGAAAGCGTGCCGTCTTCGTTACGCTTGGCATGGACAAGAGTAACGTACCCTTCGTCCTTTTCCGATTCTTCGTCCATCAGCGTAAACGCGCGGCTTGCCCCTGCAAGGCCCATGGCAATCATGGATACCTGTTGGGACATTTGGTTGACGATTTGCGTGAAGTTTCTTGACAAACCAAGGAAAGCCACAATCGTACCGATAGACAGCGTTTCCACACCGAAAAAGATACTCGATATCCCGATATTCTTTGCGCCTAAGGTGTACAGCATACCCCCGAATACCGCCAAAAGCACGTAATTGAAGTTACCGATATTAGCAAGGATAGGGCCTAAAATATTCCCGAATTTATGGGCGCGTTGCCCGTCGCGGAACAGCTGCTGGTTGACCGTATCAAAATCTGCCTTCGCGCGTTCTTCGTGCGTAAAGACCTTGACGACCTTTTGCCCTTTCATCATTTCTTCGACAAAGCCTTCCAGCTTTGCGATAGAAGCTTGTTGCGCCACCATGGACTTAGCGCTGTTTCCGCCGATAATTTTCACGACAAGCGTCATTGCCACCGTACAAATCAACACGACGGCAAACAGCCAAAGGCTGTTCCACAGCATAAACCCTACGGACGCGATCAGCGTAATCGAGCTGGAAAACAGCGTAGGCAAGCTTTGCCCGATAAGCTGTCTACAAGCGTCGGTATCGTTGGTGTACGTACTCATGATATCGCCGTGCGCGTGCGTGTCGAAATACTTAATGGGCAGGGTTTGCATTTTTGCAAACATATCCTTACGCAAATGATACAGCATACCCTGCGTAACGGTTGCCATAATTCTATGCCAAAAGAACCCTGCGATAATGACGGTGAGATATACCCCCGACATGGTGAGCACGATACCAAGCAGCGTACCGGCAACGGCGTCAAAACCTTTCTCTACGCCGGGCGTAATAACGTCGTCGATAAGCGATTGCACGAATACCGACGAAACCAAGCTGCCCATGGCGTTGACGATAATGCAAAGGAATACAAGTAGCATTTGCCATTTATAGTACTTAAATACCGTTTTGAGCAATCTTCCCAGCGTTCCTTTTTTAATTGCGCCTTTGGGTACGGGCATCCCCCCGCCGCCGCGCATAGGACGAATAGGACGGGGTTTTTGTTGATAGCCTTTTTCTTCGGACATTACGCTTCACCCCCTTCCGTTTTCACCGCGCGGCTCTTCGTCTGCGCGTCGTAGATTTCTCTATAAATTTCGCTTGTTTGCAAAAGCTCTTCGTGGTTTCCGCAAGCCAAAATTTTACCGCCGTCTAAAACGATAATCTTATCGGCGTGTTCCACCGACGCAATACGCTGTGCGATAATAATCTTCGTCGTATCGGGGATTTCCTGCGCAAACGCACGGCGAATCAGCGCGTCCGTCTTGGTATCTACCGCGCTGGTGCTGTCGTCCAAAATCAATACCTTGGGCTTTCTAAGCAATGCGCGCCCAATACAAAGACGTTGCTTTTGTCCGCCCGAAACGTTTGTACCGCCCTGTTCGATATACGTATCGTAGCCGTCGGGGAATGCCCGCACAAATTCGTCGGCTTGCCCCAACTGGCACACGCGCACAAGCTCTCCGTCCGTGGCGTTTTCGTCGCCCCAACGCAGGTTTTCCTTAATCGTACCCGAAAAGAGTACGTTCTTTTGCAAGACGATAGAAACTTCTTTTCTAAGCGCGTTCAAATCGTAATCCTTTACGTTGACGCCGCCCACGTACACGTTCCCTTCCGTCGTGTCGTACAAACGGGGAATGAGTTGGATAAGCGTGGTTTTCGACGAACCCGTTGCACCTAAAACCCCCACCGTTTCCCCTGCGTTTATCGTCAAATGGATATCCGAAAGCGCGTATTTTTCCGCTTTTTCGGAATACTTAAAGCAAACGTTTTCAAAATGGATTGAACCGTCCTTGACCTCCGTAACGCCGTTTTCGGGACTGACGATATCCGACTCTTTGGTCAACACTTCGCTGATACGGCGCGCCGATTCAAACGACATGGTAATCATAACGAATACCATAGAGAACATCATACAGCAAGAGAGCACTTGTATGCCGTAAGTAATGAGTGCGGATAATTCGGTGGGCGTAAAGTCGCCGCTGAGCGTGCCCGATTGAATAATTACCGTTGCGCCAAGATAGGAAATCAGCACCGCCGCCGCATTGATAAAGAAGGTCATAATGGGGTTGTTGAGCGCAAGAATTTTTTCCGCCCTTGTGAAATCGTTTCGCACTTCGCTTGCCGCTTTATCGAATTTTTCCGTTTCGTATTGTTCACGGACGAACGATTTGACAACGCGAATACCCCCTACGTTTTCCTGTACGGAATTGTTCAACGCGTCGTACTTTTTGAAAATACGCTTGAAAAAGGGCATCACCACGCGCATAATGGCAATTAAGCAAAGTGCCAAAAGGGGCATAATCAAGACGAAAATCCATGCAAGACTTGCATTGATTGTAAAGCTCATGATAATGGCGAAAATAAACTGCAACGGTACGCGGATTGCGATACGCAAGCACATTTGATAGGACTGTCGCACGTTAGCGACGTCGGTGGTTAAACGGGTAACCAAAGACGACGCG
The DNA here is from genome assembly GCA_045635725.1 of Candidatus Scatosoma sp. GTDB lineage: Bacteria > Bacillota > Clostridia > Christensenellales > Borkfalkiaceae > Scatosoma. Next base: position 21,520 of record JAZTWF010000026.1, read on the forward strand.
GAAAATTCGTCTACGTTGGCAAACGAAAATTTTTGCACCTTATAAAAAAGGTCGTGGCGTAAATTGCTGGCAAAACCGCAGCTTGCCGTTGCGGCAAACTGTCCTGCCAAAACACCGCTCATAATCGAAAAACAGGCAAGCAAAAGTAAAATACCGCCGTACGTTAAAACGTGCGTCATTGCGCCCTCTTGCGCCAACACTTCCTGATTGATCATCTGCGCCATGAAAAAGGGAATCAGACATTCGCACAGGGCTTCCAGCGCCATAAAAAGGGGCGTAATGATAGACGGTTTTTTATATTGCCTTACGCTTTTGAGTAAAGGTTTAATCGTCTTTACCATCGGTTGATTTCAAACTCCTTAGATTAAGTATATTGTCATTATAATACTTTGAAAAAATAATGTCAAACGCTCAAACGCAAAAATGCGGACTTTCACCGCATTTTCATTTTACAGCCCCTTTGGGGCTGGGTTAGAGCATTCGCTCTTGCTTGCAAGTGCAATAGACGATTTGTCTATCCTTAGAAAGCGTTTTTAACAGCTTTTTGCCAAGCTCCGTCTTCCGATCGTCCAAATCGGTAAACGGATCGTCAAGCACAAGCAAAGGTTTTTCGCCCGTGAACATACAATCCGCCAAGGCAAGCCGAATACAAAAATCCCAAAGTCCGCGCAAGCCCTTGCTGTAATAGTCCGTTTCCTTGAGAATACCCCGTTCTTCGGCGTACGGCATTCCGTCGGCGGAAAAACGCACGCTTTTGTCTATCCCCATTGCCAAAACGTACCGTTTACACCCTTCTTCCACGGGCGTGAGATAGCGCGCCGCCAAGTTATGTCTTGCACGAATAATCAATTCTTTTGCCGTTTGAACGGCAAACAAACGTTTTTCCAGCCGCGCCTTTTCCGCCGTGCATTCCGCTTCTTCGGCGCAATACGCCCCGTCCTTTGCCGCTTGCAGCTGTGCTTCTTCGCGCTTTGCCGCATAGTACGCTTTGCTTTCCGACGCCGCCCGTTTGTCGCTGTCCAGCGTAGCTTTTTTGCGCCTGAGCGCAAGATATTCGTCTTCGCTAACGCTTTCCGATTGCGTAGGTTCTTCGCCAAACGCCGCAAGCTGCGTTTTCGCCGAAACAACTTCTTTTGTCAGCGCGGCGTGGTTTTCCACGTTTTCTTGCAGAGTGCAAAGCGCGGAGCGGTAGTCGTACGTTTGCGCAAAAGCAAAGTTTTGCAAAAAGGCTTGTATCGCCTTATTTAGCGCCTGCAAACGCTCCGTTTGCCCCGTACGTTCGTCTTTTAACGGTGTAAATTCCTTTTCTCTTTCGCAAAGGCGTTGGTATTTTTCCTGCGCCGCCGCATGTTCGGCTTTTGCACGTTCGTATTCTTCGTTTAACGTCTTATCGGCAAACGCGTTAGTAGTTTTCGGCGTATGCGAAAAGGCGTTTTTCCAAAAGCAGCGCATACTGATAAGCGCGCCCAAGCCGCCGACGCCCGTAAAGCCCCAACCAAGGGCAGGGTCTACGTTTAATTGCGATATCCCGATAAGGAGCGCGCCCAAAAACAAACAAATGGCAATGAGTGCATACCCCATGCGTTTGCCCTTACGTTTTTTTCCTTCTTTTTTCTCACGGGCGTCCTCCCCTTTTGCTTTGCGCTGCTGCGCCTGTGAAAGCATACGGAAGGTATCTATCGTCTTTTCGCAAGCGGCAAGTTCGCTAAGCGCACGTTCCTTTTCCGCGGTCAGCGTTTGCAGCTCCGTCCAACGGCTTTGCAGCCGTTCTTCTTCCGCCTTAAGGGTATAATATTCGTCTACCGCCGTGCGAATACCTGCCAAATTGACCGTTTCGGGCGTGGTTTGTCCGAAAAACGTATTCAACGCCGCTAAGCGGCTTTCCGATTGCGTAACGCGGTTTTGCAACTGTTCGTACGCAAGCCTGTTTGCCGCGCGTTCTTTGCGGCGTTCGTATTCGGAAAGCGCCTTTTCCGTTTGCGCATACCCTTCTTCTGCGGAAAGCAAATCGGCAACCGCTTGCTTTTCCTTTTGCGCATAGCTTGCGGAAAGCTCCGCCGCGCGAGCGGCTTCGGCGCGCAGGGTGGTCAGCTGAGATAATCTTGCGTCTATCTCATCCAGCTTGCCCTTATACGGCGCGCGTTTAGAGCGCAGCTCCCTTTCCGCCTTTTCCAAAATAGCAACGGCGTCCGTTTCCCCGTCCGTTTGCCTATTGGACGTAAGCAAAGCGGTCAGTTTGCCCTTGATATCGTCGGTAAACGCGCCCGCGGGGATTTCCCCTTGCGGAAGATATACGCTACGGCGATAGCTTTCTCTATCCACCCCAAACAGCGTTTCGCCCAAACGCTCTGCCCGTTCGCCGAACAGGGCGGTGGGGAAGTTGTTCGTATCGTATACCTTGGACATATCCTGCGACGGTTTTTCGCCGAATACCCGTTCCACGCGGTAGGTGGTATTTTGATAGAGAAAGGTGAGCGTTCCGCCGAACACACCCCCTTGGAAGGGGCGGTATTTCACGCGGAAATTTTCTTCTACCGCGCGTTTACGGCTTTCGTCCATGCCGTAAAACATACACTCTAAAAAGTCAACGAAGGTGGTTTTTCCCCAACCGTTGTCCTGCTTGATTTGCACGATATCCTGCGAAAGATCAAATTTTTTATCGTAAAAACAGCCAAAGCCCGAAATATGCGCGGAAAGTATTCTCATAAGTCAATCGCCTCCCCCGCAAGCGCTTTTAAGCCCACTTCTAATATCTCACTTCTTTGTTCTTCGCTCATAGGATAGGCGTACGCTTCGCGGACAAACTCTCCGCGCGGAGAAATATCGTTTGCAAAATCCGTGGGGGTAATTGCCAAACGGCTTTCGTCCTTGATACGCAAATGGAAAAACCGTTCCTGCAAGCGCGCAAAAAGCAAGGGCAAGTCCTTTTTAAGCCCCGAACGGTAACCCCCGCAAAGCACGATTTTCACAGCGTCCTTTTGCGGAATATCCTTGGTTTGAGTAAGTATAGCGTTTTCTACGTCAAAATACGTTTGACATTGAGAAATATCCACGCGCGCCAAACGGCTTTCACGCGTAGCAACCGAATAGAATTTTTCCCCTTGCAAGCGTTTGTTTTGGATATCCAAAAGGAAAAATCCCCTGCCGCCGCATTCGGCGATTTCGTCAAAGCCCCTGCCTTCTAAACAGCCGCAATAGCGCATAACGCCGCGCACGCCGACGGGCAACGCCTGTAAGTCGGGTTGGTGATAATGCCCAAGCGCAAGATAATCGATAGGTTGATTTTTCAAAATCCCCAAAGGGATAGCGTAAAGAGAGCTTGCATTTGCCGAATCGGTGCGTTCGCCGTGCAACAGCAAAATATTGTATTTGTCGGGATTTAAGCGAAGGGCAGTGAAGTTTTCCATGCCAAATTGACGGGTATCCATACCCGTTATAAGGATATTTTCCCCGATATCATAGCTTTTCCAACCGCCCGTAAACGTATAGAAATTTTCAGGTAAATCGTCATAGCCTTCAAACCCTTCGTCGTGATTGCCCGACACGTAGAAAAACGCAACGGGCGCGGCGGCGCGAATGAAGGATAACGTTTGTTCGATAAGCGATTTTACGACGTGTTTTTCGTCGAATAAGTCCCCGACAAGCAGTACGGCGGCTACGCCGTTTTCCTTGGCAAACACGCATAAACGACGAAACCCGTCCAAAAGTTCCGTTTGCCGTATTTGCGCTTTTTGTGGGGATAAGCCTTGAAAAGCCGAACCAAGGTGCATATCCGCCGTGTGAATGATTTTCATATTTTTTCTCCGTATACGTTTATTATATCATACGGCAAAAAAAAATGCAAGCGTAGCTTGCCATAAGGAAAAAAGAAAACCCCGACGCTTGGCTAATGCAACCAACGGAGTTTTCTTTTGTTTTACATTTTTTCAATGACAAGCGCGCCGTCTTTTTCGTCCACCTTTAAGGTATCGCCTGCGGAAAGTCCGCCCGATAAAATACGCTTGGCAATCGCCGTTTCCAAGGCGTGCTGCATATACCGTTTGAGCGGTCTTGCCCCAAACACGGGGTCGTAGCCGTTATGGACGATATGCTCCACCGCTTTGTCGGTGATTTGCAGGGCAAGCTGTTTTTCCTGTAAACGCGCCGCAAGCTCTTTCGAAAGCAGCCGCACGATATTGGCAATTTGTTCTTTCGTCAGCGGTTTGAAAAAGACAATTTCGTCTAAACGGTTCAAAAATTCCGGTCTAAACGACGCCTTTAACAAACGCTCTACTTCCGCTTTTGCCGCTTGGGATAAATCGCCTGCGTAGTCAATCCCTTCCAAAATGGCGGCAGAGCCTAAATTAGACGTCAAAATAACCACGGTGTTTTTGAAATCTACCGTCCTGCCCTGCCCGTCGGTGATACGCCCGTCGTCAAGCACCTGCAACAGCACGTTAAACACGTCGGGGTGCGCTTTTTCCACTTCGTCAAACAAAATGACGCTGTACGGACGGCGGCGCACCGATTCGGTGAGCTGACCGCCTTCGTCGTAGCCTACGTAACCCGGGGGCGCGCCGATTAAACGCGATACCGAATATTTCTCCATATATTCGCTCATGTCGATACGCACCATGTTTTTCTCATCGTCAAACAGGGCTTTGGCAAGCGTTTTGGCAAGCTCCGTTTTCCCCACGCCCGTAGGCCCTAAAAACAGGAACGAACCGATAGGCCGTTTGGGGTCGGCTATCCCTGCGCGAGAGCGCAAAATGGCGTCGGCTACCGCGCGCACCGCTTCGTCTTGACCGATTACCCGTTCGTGCAGAGTTTCGTCTAAGCGGAGCAGCTTTTCCCGTTCGCCTTCCATAAGCTTTGCCACGGGTATACCCGTCCAACGGGCAATGATACGGGCAATTTCTTCTTCGCTAACGCGGTCACGGAGCAAGGAATTTTCGTTTGAACGCATACCTACCCCGTCCGTTTTGGTTTTTTCGCTGTCTTCCAAGCGTTTTTTGAGTTCGGGGATTTTGCCGTATTGCAATTTAGACGCCGTTTCCAAATCGTACTCTCTTTGCGCTTTTTCTAGCTGTGCGTTTGCCTTTTCCAGCTCTTCGCGCAATTTTTGTACGTCGGCAATGGAGTTCTTTTCGTTCTCCCATTTCGCCTTCATTTCGTTATAGCGCGCACGGTAATTGGCAAGCTCTTTGCCGATTTCGTCCAAGTGCGATTTGCTCAGCGCGTCCGTTTCTTTCTTCAACGCGTTTTCTTCAATTTCCAGCTGCATAATCTTACGCGCGATTTCGTCCATTTCGGACGGCATAGACTGCATTTCCGTCTTAATCATAGCGCAAGCTTCGTCCACAAGGTCAATCGCCTTATCGGGCAGGAAACGATCGGTGATATACCGATTCGACAGCGTAGCCGCGGCGATAAGCGCATTGTCTTGAATTTTTACGCCGTGATAAACTTCGTAGCGTTCTTTCAAGCCACGCAAAATGGAAATGGTGTCTTCCACCGTCGGTTCGCCCACCAAAACGGGTTGGAAACGCCGCTCTAAGGCAGGGTCTTTTTCGATATATTTACGGTATTCGTCCAACGTCGTCGCGCCGATACAATGCAGCTCCCCACGGGCAAGCATGGGTTTAAGCAGGTTGCCTGCGTCCATAGCCCCGTCCGTCGTGCCAGCGCCGACAATGGTGTGCAGCTCGTCGATAAATAGGATAATCCCGCCGTCGCTTTTCTTGACTTCGGAAAGAACCGCCTTTAAGCGTTCTTCAAACTCACCGCGGAACTTCGCGCCTGCAATCAGCGCGCCGATATCCAAGGGAAATACCTTGCGGTTTTTTAAGGAATCGGGTACGTCCCCTTTCATGATACGAATGGCAAGCCCTTCGGCAATCGCCGTTTTGCCCACGCCCGCTTCCCCGATGAGTACGGGGTTATTCTTCGTCTTTCTCGACAAAATGCGGATAACGTTGCGAATTTCTTCATCCCTGCCGATAACGGGGTCGATTTTTTGCGCACGCGCTTTTTCCACCAAATCCGTGCCGTACTTGTTGAGTACGTCGTACGTTTCTTCGGGGTTTTCGCCCGTTACGCGCGTGTTGCCGCGTACCTTGGCAAGCTGCGTCATAAACGCGTTTTCGTCGATGGAAAAGCTTTCCAAAATAGCTTTCACCGTCTTATCCGCTTTTTCCATTAAGCCATAAAACAGGTGCTCTACCGAAAGATATTCGTCCCCCATTTCCTTGGCTTTGTTTTGCGCCGTTTCTATCGCTTGCGCCAAGCTTTGCCCCACGTATTGCTGTCCACCGCTTACCTTGGGCAATTTTTGTATTTTGTCCATTACCGCCTGCGCGATTGCCGCAGGGGATTTTTCCATACGCGAAAGCAACTGATAAATAAGTCCGTCTTCCGCCGATACGAGCGCGTACAAAAGATGTATTTGCCCGATTTCTTGATTGCCGTATTCCCGCGCAAGCGATTGCGCCGATTGCAACGCCAACGCAGATTTTTCCGTAAAATTACGCATATCCATATTCGTACACTCCTTATTTTTTCGTTCGTTATATTTGTAAACGCTTTGCGGAAAAATTAAACGTTTGTTTGCAACTTTTCGTAAAATCTTATTTTTTGGCGCAAAAAAACGCTCCGTTTTAGGAGCGTTTCGTTTAAGATATTTGATTAACGACCAAAATTACGACGAACACGACAAGCAAAATACCGCCTAATATCCAACGGATTTTACGCAAGGTCTTTTCGTCCATAGGAACGTATTCGCTATAATTACAAGCGGTGCATTTGCCGTTGTCCTGCATGGGTGATTTGCAACGGGGACAAATTTTTCTTTGGTTTTGTTGATTAGACATAGATTTTCTCCTTATTAAAATAAGTTTTCAAACACACGCAGCACGGCGTCGAATAATCCACCCAAAAATCCGCGTTTGCTGGTTTCTTCGTTGCAGGCTTTGGAAACGGCAAACGTTTCTTCGCAGTCACGCTTTAAGTCGGCAACCGCTTGACAGCCCGAAAAATACACGGCGTTTTCAAAGTGCAAATATAGGCTTCGATAATCGAAATTCATTGTTCCCACTACCGCATATTCGTCGTCGCAAACTATGCTCTTAGAATGGATAAATCCAGGTGTGTATTCGTAAATTTTCACCCCAGCTTTCATGAGTACGGCATAGTTGGCGCGCGTTAAACGGTAAACCGCCTTTTTATCGGGTATCCCCGGCGTAACGATCCGCACGTCCACACCGCGGAATGCGGCGCGGCACAGCGAAGCGCGTAGCATATCGTCCAACACCAAATACGGCGTAAAGATATACACGTAATTCACCGCACGGTTGATAATGTCGACGTAAACCGTTTCCCCTGCGCTAATGGTATCCAAAGGCGAATCGGCGTACGGCTGTAATCGGAAAGAAGTATTTTCTTCGGTATATTTTTCGGGAGTTTGGGGAATAAGATAATCGCGAATATCTTCTTTGTCTTTGCGGCAAGCGTTCCACATATAGAAAAACATGTGGATAAAGGACGCTACGGCGTTGCCCTTAATTCGCACGCCGCTATCCTTCCAGTAACCAAAGCGCACCTTTTCCCCGATATATTCGTCGGCAAGATTGATCCCACCCGTGAACGCTACTTTTCCGTCGATAACCAAAATTTTTCTATGATCGCGATTGTTCATGCGGACGGCGAACAGCGGCACGACGTTATTAAACGTCATACACTTGATATTTTCATGCAGGCTTTCCAAATACCGTTCGTAGTTGGGCGGCAGGGTCATCATACACCCGAAATCGTCGTAGATAATGCGGATTTGCACACCCTTTTCGGCTTTTTCACGCAGGATATCCAAAATGGAATACCACATTTTTCCGGGGGCGATAATAAAATAATCCAGCAGGATAAACTTCTTTGCTTTTTGAAGCTCTTCTATCATAACGGGGAACATTTCTTCACCGCATTTATAATAGTCGATTTCCCCGTCGTAGAATACGGGATAGTTACAATGCTCCGCCAAATACCGCGTAACGCCGTCGTGGCGGTCGTTTACCGTCGGCAACGGACGCGGACCGTAGTAGCTGTCCAGCTTTTCCAAATTGTCCCGTTTCGCCGCCGCGATTTGATAATTCATTTTCCGCGTAGGTCGGCCGTCGCCGTTGAATAAATACATGGCTACGCCGAATACAGGGAAAATCAAAATGAAAATAATCCAGCTCATTTTTGATGAAGGTCTATCGTTGCGGTTGATTAAATGCAAGACGAACACAAGTGCCAACGCCATAGACACCACCTGCGCAATCGTCGCATACGGAGAGCCGTATGCAAACCACGTTAAAAATACCGCGTAAAAGCAAAGCTGCAAAAACACGGAAATCAGACAGGTAAAAAAACGGCTATAAACGATTGCCTTATAGCTACGCTTATTTTCCATCGTCCGTTCTATTTTCTTTTTCTCACGGTTGCTAAGCGGTTTCATTTTCCTTTCCTTTATTATATATTATAAGTATTTTTTGCGTTCTTGTCAACCCACGTTAAAAAGCGGGATAGGAAATTTTTGGCATTTTTTGTATTTTACTTGACTATTATATCCCTTTCTTGTTTGTAAATCATGTGTAAATTGTTAAAACTAAGTAAAAAATCTCCCTGTAAAACCAACTTTTTTCCAAAAGAAAAATTTTTTTGAAATTTTTGCAAAAAACTATTGACAAACGGTAAATTTTGTATTATACTAATATCAGTTAATAAAACTAAATCCTATTAACAGCAAAAATTAAGGAGTAAAATTATGAAGAAATTTGAATGTAAAGTATGCCACTACGTACACGAAGGCGAAGGCGCACCCGAAGTTTGCCCCGTTTGCAAGCAAAGCGGTAAGTTTGAAGAAAGACCTGCGTTGAAGGGTTCGAAAACCGAACAAAACTTGATGCAAGCGTTCTCGGGCGAATCGCAAGCAAGAAACAAGTACACCTATTTTGCAAGCAAGGCAAGAAAGGAAGGCTTCGTACAAATCGCTGCGCTTTTCGAAGAAACGGCGAAGAACGAACAAGAACACGCAAAAATTTGGTTTAAGCTGCTCAACGGCGGTGAAATCGGTACGACGGCGGAAAACCTTTTGGCTGCTGCGGAAGGCGAAAACTACGAATGGACGGATATGTACGCGGAATTTGCGAAGGTTGCTCGTGAAGAAGGCTTCAACGATATCGCTACCCTGTTCGACGGCGTTGCGGCGATTGAAAAGGAACACGAAGAAAGATACAGAAAGTTGCTTGCAAACGTAAAAGGCGACTTGGTATTCTCCAAGGAAGGCGAAGCCGTATGGCAATGCTCTAACTGCGGTCATATCGTGGTTGGCAAGAAAGCGCCCGAAGTTTGCCCCGTATGCGCGCATCCCCAAGCATACTTCCAAGTACGTGCGGAAAACTATTGATTTTTCGGTAGACAATATAATTAAAAAACACCCGACGCCCTTTCGTCGGGTGTTTTGCTTATGTATAAAAATACCCGACTGTTCGTCGGGTATCCTTTTTTATAAATTGTTTTCGACAAAGGCTTGCAGCGCTTCGGCAGGGACAAAGCCCAAATTATTCGCCGCCACTTTTCCGTCCTTAAAAATAAGCACGTTGGGAATGGACGAAATGCCGTACTGGATTGCCGCCGCTTCTTCTTCGTCGACGTTGACCTTGACAAATCTCGCCTTATCCCCTATCTTTTGGGCTACCGCTTCAAACGCAGGTGCAAGCATTCTACAAGGTCCGCACCAGCTTGCCCAAAAATCGCATACCACGGGTACGGGAGACTCGGCAATAAGCTGTTCTAACTGTTGACTTGTTACGTGTTGTACCATAGTGTTTCTCCTTATCACAAATATTTTGGATTACTTATCCGAAAAATATGTTACTAGGTCAGCAAAAGCCACCTTTTCGCTTTCCCCGTTAGACATATTTTTCACGTTGACTGCGCCTTCGGCAAGCTCGTTACCGCCAAGCACCGCCACGTATTTTGCGCCGATTTTGTCGGCGTATTTGAACTGCGCTTTAATCGAACGCTCCATATGGTCGATTTCCGTTTTCACCCCTGCGCTACGCAAAGCCGCCGCCAAGCCAAACGCTTTTTTACGGCAATCGGTATCCATACCTGCAAGGTACACCGTCGGCGTTTCGGGTTCGGGGAAGTGCGCGCCCGTTTGTTGCATGACCATAAGCAAACGCTCAATCCCTGCGGCAAACCCAACGGCAGGCGTAGGCGCGCCGCCAAGGCTTTGGATAAGCCCGTCGTATCTACCGCCGCCGCATACCGTACCCTGCGCGCCGATATCGGTGGATACAAATTCAAACACCGTACGGGTGTAATAGTCAAGCCCACGTACGATACGGTTATTGATTTCGTACGCAATACCTGCTTGGGTTAAACATTCCTTGACGTCCTCAAAGTGCTTAGAACAATCTTCGCAAAGATAGTCCAGCATGCTCGGCGCGACGGCGTTGATTTTCTTACATTCTTCTTCCTTGCAATCCAAAAGGCGCAGGGGATTTTTTTCGTAACGCGTTTTGCAATCATAACACAGTTTGTCCAAATTAGGCGCAAAAAATTCCTTCAAAGCGCGATTGTAGTTAGCTCTGCAAGTGGGACAGCCGATAGAGTTGATATACAGCTTGACCTGTATACCCAGCTTTTTCAATAAAGTATCCGCCACTAAAATGGCTTCCGCGTCCGTTTGCGCGTCCTTCGCGCCGAAAATTTCCACGCCGAATTGATGAAATTCACGCAAGCGCCCTGCTTGGGGACGTTCGTAACGGAACGCAGGGATAATGTAATACATTTTTGCAGGCAACACGCCGCCGCTCATACCGTTTTCGATAAACGAACGCACGACTCCTGCCGTGCCTTCGGGCTTGAGCGTGATACTTCTATCCCCCTTGTCCTTGAACGTGTACATTTCCTTAGTAACGACGTCAGTGGTGTCGCCGACGCCGCGTTGGAACAGCTCCGTGTGTTCAAACACGGGGGTGCGGATTTCGTTGATATGGAAAAGCTTCGCCGTTTCTCTTGCTACGCTTTCCACGTATTGCCATTTATACGATTCGTTGGGCAAAACGTCTTTTGTGCCCTTGGGTACGTTGATCATAGGTATTCTCTCTCTTTATTTTATAAAACGTATTTGCGCAGGTTTCTATCGCCCGTGAGCTTTTGCAAATGCTCGTCGACGTATTTCCTGTCGATTTTTAAGGTGAACGTGGGATAATCGCCCCCTGCGTTGAAGGAAATATCTTCCAAAAGGTATTCCATAACGGTGTGCAATCTTCTTGCGCCGATATCTTCGGACGTGGCGTTGAGCTCTACCGACACTTCGGCAATCCGTTCGATTGCGCCTGCGTCAAATTGCAAATCAATATGGTCCACGCTTAAAAGCTGTGCGTATTGGAAGGTAAGCGAATTTTCCGTTTCCGTCAAAATGCGCACGAAGTCTTCCTTCGTCAAGCTGTTTAATTCCACCGAAACGGGGAATCTACCCTGCAATTCGGGAATTAAATCTTCAATGGACGAAACGTGGAACGCCCCTGCCGCGATAAACAAAATGAAGTCCGTTTTCACAGGTCCGTACTTGGTTACGACGGTACTGCCTTCTACGATAGGCAGGATATCGCGCTGTACCCCTTCACGGGAAACGTCCGCGCCGCTTTGGTTGCCCTTGCCCGCGATTTTATCAATTTCGTCGATAAACACGATACCGTCGTTTTCCGCGCGGTAGAGCGCTTCGCTCTTGATCGCGTCTTCGTCGACAAGCTTGGAAGATTCTTCTTCTAAGACGATTTGGAAGGCTTCTTTTACGGGGAATTTGCGTTTTTTCTTCTTTTGTTGGAACATATCCCCAAAGATACTGCCGATAGAGATTGCCGCGCCGCCGGGGACTAATTCCATAGGTTGGGGATTGTCCATAACTTCCATTTCGATAACGAAGTTATCGTACAAGCCTTTGCGCAAGCCGTCTAAAAGATTGCTTTCAAAGACGTCTTTGGCAAGCTCGCCCTTTTCGTCCTTCTTGGCTTCGGCAAGCGCGCGGACAATGCGTTTTTCGGTTGCAAGAGTCGCTTTGGCTTTGACTTGCTCTTCCTTTTCGGCTTTGACAAGGCGGTACGCACATTCCGCTAAATCGCGAATCATACCTTCTACGTCCTTGCCTACGTACCCCACTTCGGTGTACTTGGTGGCTTCTACCTTGACGAACGGGGCTTTGACAAGCTTGGCAAGACGGCGTGCAATTTCCGTTTTCCCGACCCCCGTAGGCCCTTTCATGATAATGTTTTTCGGCGTGATTTCTTCACGGATTTCCACAGGCAGCTGCGCGCGGCGGTAGCGGTTGCGAAGCGCAATTGCCACAGCCTTTTTCGCGTCGTCCTGTCCGATAATATATTTGTCTAATTTATAAACGATTTGCTTAGGGGATAAATCCATTATACGTTGTCCCCCTTACTTTTTTTCGTCTTTTTCTTGGGCGTTTCTTGCGCTTGACCTACCGTTTCCATACGGATATTGTCGTTGGTGAACACGCAAATTTGCGACGCAATTTTTAACGCCTTTTGCGCAATCGTCGGCGCGTCGTAGTCCGTTTCCTGATACAAAGCGCGCGCCGCCGCCAACGCATAGTTGCCGCCGCTGCCGATAGCGCACACCCCTTCGTCGGGCTCAATCACTTCGCCCGTACCCGATAAAATGAGCAGGGTGTTTTCGTCCGCCGTAATCATCATAGCGTCTAACTTTCTGCCAAGCTTGTCGCTTCTCCAAAGCTCCGCAAGCTCTACTGCCGAGCGCATGAGATTGCCCGAAAATTTATTTAACATACCTTCAAAGCGTTCGGTAAGCGCAAACGCGTCGGTAACGGAGCCCGCAAAGCCCAAAATGACTTTACCGCCGAAAATGCGGCGTACCTTTATCGCCGTGTTCTTAAAAATAACCGATTCCCCCATGGTAACCTGTCCGTCGCCGGCAATCGCCGTCACGCCGTTTTTCTTGACGGCGCAAATGGTCGTACCTCTAAATTCCATAACTGTATTCTCCTGTCTTTACTCTTTGGAAAGCTCTTCTATCTTTTCCAACGCGCGCATCGCCATGGCTTTGTAGCGTTCCTTTTTATCCCGTATGCGCACGGGCATAGGCGTTAAAATACCGAAGTTGGCGTTCATGGGTTGGAAGTCCTTGGTCGGGGTAGAGATATGCGTTTGCAACGCGCCGCAAATTGTAGTATCGTCGAAACGTCTTGTCGGTTTTCCCTGTATTTCGTCTACGATAGCAATTGCCGCAAGCAATCCGCTTGCCGCGCTTTCTACGTACCCTTCCACGCCCGTGATTTGCCCTGCGAAGAAAAGCTTTCTATTATTCTTAAACGCAAATTGCCTTGTTAAAACGTTTGGCGAATGAATAAACGTATTTCTATGCATAACGCCATAGCGTAAAAATTCCGCGTTTTTGAGTGCAGGTATCATGGAAAATACCCGTTTTTGTTCGGGGAATTTCAAGTTGGTTTGAAACCCGACAAGGTTATACGCCGTACCCTGTTCGTTTTCCTTTCTAAGCTGTAACACAGCGTACGGGCGCGTACCGTCTTCATAGCAAAGCCCTACGGGCTTTAACGTGCCGAAACGCAGGGTATCCCTGCCACGGCTTGCCATGACTTCGACAGGCATACACCCTTCGAAAATTTCCCCTTTCTCAAATTCGTGCAAGTGCGCTTTTTCCGCTAAAAGGAGCGCGTCGACAAAGGCGTAGTATTCGTCCTTAGTCATGGGGCAGTTGATATAATCCCCCGTACCCTTGCCATATCTATCCCCCGTAAACGCTTGGGATAAATCGATACTCTCCGCCGAAACGATAGGCGCGGACGCGTCGAAAAAGTGCAATTCGCCGCCCGTTTTTTGCTTGATATCGTCAAATAAGCTATCGCTTGTCAACGGTCCTGTCGCTACGACGATATACGTATCCCCGTCTTCGTCTACTTCGGGTAGAGCCGTTACTTCTTCCGCGCACACCGTCAAATTTTCACACGAACGTAATTTTTCCGTGACGTATGCGGAAAATTTGTCCCTATCCACGGCAAGCGCCGCACCTGCGGGTACACGCGTAGCGTCCGCCGCTTGCATGAGCATAGAGCCTAATCGGCGCATTTCTTCTTTCAAAAGTCCGCAAGCGTTGGCGTAAATATCGTTGTTTTTTAAGGAGTTGGAGCAAACAAGCTCTCCAAAATTTTCACTTTCATGCGCAGGGGTGAATTTCACGGGTTTCATATCGACAAGCGTCGTTTTAACCCCGTGCGTAGCCAAATAATACGCCGCTTCGCTGCCTGCAAGTCCGCCGCCGATTACGACGGCTTTATATACCTTTTCCATTATTCGTAGTCGTTAAAATTATCAAAATCCTGCAAGTCCTGATCGCTCATGGGCGGCGCTTCAAAGGAGCTAACAAAGGTGGGTGCGAAAGTTTCCATTTCTTCCTTCGCCGTTTGTCCCTTTACGCGATAGGTGCAATCTTTATTACTGCAACGCTTAGACCCACGCGCGGATTTCACCATGGCGCTGCCGCAGGTGGGGCATTTATCCCCCGTGGGAATGTCCCAGCTCATAAACTTACAGTCGGGATAGCCTAAACAGCTGTAATATACTTTACCTTTTTTGGATTTTCTCACCGTCATGGGCGAACCGCATTCGGGGCATTTCCCTGCAAGCTTAGGTTCTTCGTCGGACGGCATAGGCGCGGTGGATTTACAGTCGGGATAGTTGGGACAAGCCAAAAATCTACCGAATTTCCCACTCTTTACCACCATGTTTTGTCCGCACTTAGGACAGCGTACGGAAGAAAGCTCTTCCTTGTTTTCGCTGACGATATTGCGGCATTCGGGATAGTTAGAGCAAGCCAAGTATTTCCCGAATTTGCCCATTCTTCTCAACATAAAATGTCCGCATTTATTACAAGTAACGTCGGTGAGCTCGTCGCCGTAGGTAGACGCTTTGAGCAGGTTTTTCTCAAACCCCGGATAGAAATCCCCGATAACGTCGCGCCATTCTACGCCGCCGTCTTCGATATCGTCTAATTTATTTTCCATACCTGCCGTAAAGCCTACGTCCATAACGTCGACAAAGCACTTCACCAGCATATCCACTACGTCGTACGCAATGGGCGTGGGGAACATATATTTCCCGTCCTTTTTCACGTACTTTTGCATGAGCTTGGAAATAATGGTTGCGTACGTGGACGGTCTGCCGATTCCCTTTTCTTCCATGGTCTTAACCAAGGACGCGTCGGTGTAACGCTGGGGCGGTTTGGTGAATTTTTGTTCCTTTTGCATTTTGGTTACGTCTAGCGTATCCCCTTCGGCAAGCTTAGGAAGGAGCTTAGACGTATCTACGCCGTCCTCGTCGTCCTTCTTTGCCGAAACGTCTTGATACACGGCGGTGAACCCTGCAAAGAGCAATACCTTACCGCTTGCCTTGAAAATATAACCGCTGTTGTCAATTTCCATTTGCGCGCTATTGTACTGCGCTTCGGACATTTGGGAAGCTAAGAAACGTTCGTACACAAGCTTATACAAAAGATAGTGTTTCTTATCCAAAAGCCCCTTCGCCTTGTCGGGAGTCATATCCATATCGATAGGACGAATGGCTTCGTGGGCGTCCTGCGCGCCCTTTTTGGACGCGTAATAGTTGGGCTTTTCGGGCGCGTATTTATCCCCGTAAATACGGCGGATTCTATCCAGCGCCTTTTCCTGCGCTTCCTTAGAAACGCGAACGGAGTCGGTACGCATATACGTGATAAACGCAATATGATCGCCGTTTTCCGTTTCCACACCTTCATATAAGTGTTGGGCAAGCGTCATGGTTTCGGGCGCGGTAAAGCCAAGCTTGGTCGAAGAATCCTGTTGCAGCGACGACGTCGTAAACGGCGCGGGCGCATGCGATTTGGTAACGGCGTTTTTCACCTTAACAACGGTGAATTTGCCTTTGGCAATTTCGTCTAAAACCTTTGCCGTTTCTTCGGCGGAAGAAGGCTTATACTTCTTTGTGCCGCGCTTTTCCAGCATAGCCTTAAAAGGCGCGTGCGCCTTGGGGATATCCTGTAATTCCGCCGTCAAGTTCCAGTATTCTTCGGGCTTAAACGACGTAATTTCCCGTTCTCTTTCGACAATCAAGCGCAGGGCAACCGATTGCACTCTGCCCCCCGAAAGGGTGCGTTTGCCGCTGCCGTTTTTGTCTTCGATTTTATGATTAAGCAGCGTAGAGAGCTTATACCCCACCAAGCGGTCTAACACACGGCGCGCTTGCTGTGCGTCTACCAAGTTATAGTTGATAGGACGGGGCGAAAGGAGCGCCGCTTCAATGGCGCGGGGGGATACTTCGTTAAATTCGATACGGTTATCCCCGTGTTCGTCCAAGCCCAAAACCGTTTGCAAATGCCATGCGATCGCTTCCCCTTCTCTATCAGGGTCGGTTGCAAGATAGACTCTGTCCGCGCGGCGGGTAGCGTCTACCAAACGACGAATAACGTCTTCCTTTCCTTCGGAGTTCACGTAGCGCGGTTCGAAACGGTTTTCGATATCCACGCCAAGCGTGTGCACGGGCAAATCGCGAATGTGTCCCGCCGAAGCGTCTACGCGGTATTTGCCTTTAAGATACTTGGAAATGGTTTTCGCCTTGGAAGGCGACTCTACGATAATTAAATCCATGCTGTGTTCCTTTATGATATACTTAAATTTTTTTCTTGATTATACGGGTGCGTAGCGGTTGCCGCCAAGCGCAACGGCAAGCCCCTTGACTTCCAACGACGAAAGCACCGTCCTTGCCTTGAATACGGGTACGCCCGATTTTTGGGCTAACGCCGTGATATGTTCTTCCGCGGCGTCCTTTAAGGCGGTAAGCATTTTTTCTTCGTCCGCCGTTAAGCTGATTTTTTGCGCTTTTTCCTGTAACGATATCCCCATCTTTTTTGCGACGTCTTCCGCCGTTTCGGTGAGATACGCGCCCGCTTTGATAAGGGCGTTACAGCCTGCTCCGCAGGCAGAGCCTACCGTGTACGGGAGCGCAAATACAGGCTTTTCGAATTGTTTTGCATACCTTGCGGTAATCAGCGCGCCGCTCTTTTCCGCTGCCCCGACAACCAGCGTGCCTTCGCCAAGCGCCGCCAACAGCTTGTTGCGGTATTCGTAAGAAAAGGTACGCGTGGGCGTATCGGGCGGATAGGGCGAAAGGAGCAAGCCGTTTTGCATAATTTGTTGCATCATGCGGTAATTGCTTTGGGGCATAGCGGACATACCGCCTGCCAAAATACAAATCACCTTCCCCTTCGCGCTGAGCGCGCCTTCCACCGCCGCGGTATCTCCGCCGTCCGCTGCACCCGATACAATCGTATAAACGGTGGATAAGTCTTTGGCGATTTCCCCTGCCGTTTTCAATGCCGCAACGGGCGTTCTGCGCGAACCGACGATAGTAAACTTTTTCGTATTTAACAAGGAAATATCCCCTACGTACCAAAGCGTTTGCGGCGCGTCGGGCAGGGAAAGCCATTCCTTGGGATATATGGGTGAGTAAACGTCCAAAAGGTTGATTTGCATAAATTGTTAATCCAACTCGTTTAATGTAGTGCCGTAGGTACGATAGGATATCGCTTCGTATAAATGCTCGGCGGTGATATGTTCGGAATAATCCAAATCGGCAATCGTACGCGCTACTTTTAATATACGCGAACGCGCACGGGCGGATAAGCGCAAGCTTTCAAACGCTTCTTTTAAGACGGCTTCACATTCCGCGCTAAGCCCACAAAATTGCCGCGTTTCCTTTTCACTCATTTCGGCGTTGGACTTTACGTTGCTCCCTTCGAAACGGGCGCGCTGTATCTTTCTTGCCACTTCGGCGCGCGCTTTTACCGCCGCGCTGCTTTCTTCTTCCGTTTGAGAAATCAAATCGTCGTATTCCACGCCGTCCACTTCCACTTGAATATCAATTCTGTCAAGTAGCGGCCCTGAAACGCGAGCGCGGTATTTACGAATATCGTTGGGCGTACAGGTACAACGGCGTTTGCCGCTGCCGTAGTTGCCGCAGGGGCAAGGATTCATGCTTGCGCAAAGCATAAACGACGCGGGATAGGTAACCGTACCCATAGAACGGGAAATGGTAATCACCCCGTCTTCTAACGGCTGACGGAGCGATTCTAACGACGAACGCTTATATTCGGGCAATTCGTCCAAAAACAGCACTCCTCCGTGCGCAAGGCTAATCTCCCCGGGGCGTACCGCCTTCGAACCGCCGCCGCACAAGGAAACGGTGCTTGCCGTGTGGTGGGGTGTTCTAAACGGTCTTTTGGCGACGATACCGCTTTCCCCAAGCGTACCTGCTACCGAATGGATTTTGGTAATTTCCAACGCTTCGTCAAAGGTCATATCGGGGAGCACGGTCGGGATGGCCCTTGCCAGCATAGTTTTTCCGCTGCCAGGAGGCCCGACGAACAGGATATTGTGTCCGCCTGCACCCGCCACTTCCAACGCGCGCTTTGCAATCGGTTGACCTTTGACAAACGCCAAATCGTGCGAAGAACGCTCTGTGGATAGACTTGCCGAAAAGACAGCCGTTTCTACGGGCGATAAGGGTTTATCCCCCGAAAGGTGATCGATAACTTCGCGCAAGGACTTTGCGGCGTACACCGTTACGCCCTGTACAAAGCCCGCTTCTTTGCGGTTGTCGTACGGGACGATAAAGGTAGTAATCCCCTTATCCCTTGCGGAGATAATGGACGGAAGTATGCCCGTTACGGGGCGGAGCTCTCCGCTTAACGCAAGCTCGCCTAAAAAGACAATGCCCGATACGTCGGCGACAAGCTCTCCGTAGGCAAGCATTAAGCTCACCGCTACGGGCAAATCGAAGGACGAGCCTTCTTTTTTGACGTATGCGGGCGCAAGATTGACCGTAATTTTATGTGCAGGAAATTCCAACGCGCTATTCTTTACGGCGGATTTTACACGCTCTTTGGATTCTTTTACGGCGGCATCGGGCAATCCTACCATTTCGTAGGACGGTATTCCGCGCGAAACGTCCGTTTCGACGGTTACGCAAACGCCTTCCAAACCCGAAAGCGCATAGCTTTGCACCTTTGCAATCATGCGGTTTTTACTTCCTTATATATACTCTGCCTATTATTTTACCCTAAACGCAAAAAAAAGTAAACAATTTCAAGGCGATTTTTCAAAATAAAATATCCGCCCGATACAATTCAAGCGGATATTTTTTATTTTTCGTCATGATTAGTATAATTCAAAAGCGTTGCCGCCGTACATGGGCCGTTCGTGCACAAGCACGACCTTCACCCCTGCGCGCGCCGCTGTAATCGCCACGCTAATGCCTGCCATACCGCCGCCTATTACGCATAAATCGGCGGTGAGAATTTGTCTATCTAATGCCATATCGATTTTCTCCTTATAATAAGGATTATACCACACAATTTTATAGAAATAAAGCGGTTTTTGTGCTTAATATCTATAATTTTGTGCTTTTTTATAAAAAACCGTTACGGTTGATTCGTATAAAAAAACAAGTCCGCCTTTGACTTTGGGCGGACTTGCCTTTTGGGAATATCCCGTTTTGTTTTTTAGATCTTTTCTTTGACTTTGGCAGCTTTGCCCGTCAAACCACGCAGATAATAGAGTTTCGCTCTTCTAACCTTACCTTTTCTTACGACCGTAATGGACGCAATTTTCGGCGAGTGAAGGGGATACGTCTTTTCTACGCCTACGCCGTAGGAAATGTGGCGAACGGTAAACGTTTCGGAAATACCGCCGTTCTTCTTCGCAATTACGACGCCTTCGAAGTTTTGCACACGTTCTTTGCCGCCTTCGATGATCTTATAGCCGACCTTAACGGTGTCGCCTACGTTGAATGCGGGAACTTCCGCTTTCATGTTTTCTGCGTTGATAGCTTCGATCAATCCTTTCATGACTTTACTTTACCTCCGTTATTTACGAAACGTTCATAACCCGCTGCGTGATTTCTCACCACGCCCAAAAAAAAGGCAGCGGAACGCTCGAAGTCAACGATAATTATATATGATTTTGAGCGGTTTGGCAAGCGTTTTTGCATAGCTTTTGCAAATTTTTTAACTTTTTTATTTAATTGTTTTTTCTTTCTTTTATTTGGTTGACTTCTTTTTGGCTTTGTTTTATAATGTTTATTGTAATCTTACATTACAATGGAGAAATTTATGGAATTTTTATTAGAAGGCTTCCAAAATCTTTCTTGGCAACAAGTCGTCATGTGGGCTATCGGCGGACTGTTGATTTATCTTGCCATTTGTAAAGATATGGAACCCGCGCTTTTGCTCCCTATGGGTTTTGGCGCCATTTTAGTCAACCTGCCCTTATCCCCCGTAATCAGGGAAGACGGCATTATCAACTCTTTGTTCCAAGTCGGTATCGCGGCAAGCGAAGCTATGCCCCTTTTGCTGTTTATCGGTATCGGGTGTATGATTGACTTCGGGCCTTTGCTTACTAACCCCAAATTGTTTATTTTGGGCGGTGCGGCGCAGCTTGGTATCTTCGTTACCATTATCTTAGCCGCAATGATCGGTTTCCCCTTGAACGACGCGGCGGCTATCGGTATTATCGGTGCGGCGGACGGTCCTACCGCTATTCTTGTAGCCATGAAGCTCGTTTCCAACTACATGGGCCCTATCATGGTCGTTGCCTATTCGTACATGGCGCTTGTACCTATCGTACAGCCCGTTGTTATGAAGCTTTGCACGACGAAGAAAGAACGCCTTATCAAAATGAAGTACAGCGCAAAGCAAGTACCTCAGCTTATGCGTATCCTGTTCCCGATTATCGTTACCGTTGTTTCGGGGTTGATTGCGCCCGATTCGTTGTCCCTTGTCGGTATGTTAATGTTCGGTAATCTTTTGAGAGAATGCGGCGTTTTGAAGTCCCTTTCGGAAACGGCGCAAACGGCATTTTCGAATATCATAACCTTGCTTTTAGGTATCACCATTTCCTTCCAAATGCAAGCGGCGGCATTCCTGTCCTTGGAAACGTTGATTATCATGTTGCTTGGTTTGTTCGCATTCGTATTCGACACAATCGGCGGCGTTATGTGCGCAAAGATTATGAACTTGTTCAGCAAGGAAAAAATCAATCCCCTTATCGGTGCGGCAGGTATCTCCGCATTCCCTATGGCGGCGCGCGTTGTAGAAAAAGTAGGTATCAAGGAAGACTCTTCCAACCACTTGCTTATGCACGCAGTAGGCGCAAACGTATCGGGGCAAATTGCGTCGGCTATCGTCGGCGGCTTGATTGTCGGTATCATTTTACCGCTTATTTAAGGAGGTGTTTCGTATGTTAAATATTATCGGATTATTAGCTGCATTTGAAAATCTCACCCCTATGAACTGGGACGTTATCCTGCCTGCGCTCAACTTCCTTTGGCAAGGCATGCTTGCTATCTTCGTCGTTATCGGCTTGATTATTCTCGTCGTGAAAATTACGGGCTTTACCATTAACAAGGTGGGCGAAGTAAAAGCAAAACGCAAAGCAAGCAAGAACGAACAACAAAATTCATAACCAAGGATAAGACCGACGAAACGTTCGTCGGTCTTGTTAATAGGAGCTGTATGACTAATTTTTTAACCCGTATATTTATCGGCAAAAACGCCGATTCCACCGACGAAAAGGTACGCGGTAAATTTGCATCTTTGGCAGGCTTTACGGGCATTATCGCCAACGTATTGCTGTTTATCGGCAAGCTTGTTTTGGGTTTGATTTCCGCGTCGGTGGCGATTATCGCAGACGCGTTTAATAACATTTCCGACGCAGGCTCTGCCATTGTTACGCTGATCGGTTTCCGTTTGGCAAGCAAGCCCGTAGACAAAGAACACCCCTTAGGCCACGGCAGGTTGGAATACGTGTCGGGGTTTATCGTGGATATGTTGATTATTCTCGTCGGGTTTGAACTGTTCAAATCGTCCATCGACAAAATTATCAACCCCACCCTTCCTATCGTCGGTATCGCCACGTTTATCCTGCTTGGCGTTGCTATTTTGGTGAAGCTTTGGCTGTTTTTCTTCTATAAAAAGATTGCCAAAACCATTCGTTCTAACGCCCTTTCCGCGGCGGCGACGGACAGTTTAACCGATTGCTTTGCCACCGCGCTTGTCTTGATTTCAGCGGTGGTAGCCAAGCTTTTTGCCGTGCCTATCGACGGTTTTGCAGGGATTTTGGTGGCGGCGTTCATTCTCTATTCGGGCGTAAAAGCGGCGAAAGAAACGATTGATTTGCTCCTTGGCAGTCCGCCCGACCCTGCGTTTATCGCGGAAATTTACGAATTTTGCAAGGCGTATCCGCGTATCGTGGGTATACACGACGTTATGGTGCACGACTACGGCCCGGGCAGGCAAATCGTATCCTTCCACGCCGAAGTGCCGTCCGATTCGGACATCAATATCGCGCATGAAGACGTGGATAGATTAGAACGGGATATGCAAAAAAAATACGGCTGTATCGTTACCGTACATTTAGACCCGATTGTCGTTGGCGACGAAACGGTGAACGAGCTGCGCGCTTTGGCGGAAAACGCCGCTAAGGCGGTGCATTGTGAGTTTACCATTCACGATTTCCGCATGACCATGGGCGAGCAATCGTTTAATATGATTTTCGACCTTGTTATTCCTAGCGATTGCGCCATGACTTCCGCCGAAGCGGAAAAGGCGGTTATTCAAAAAATTACAGAGCAAAAGCCCAATTGCTTTTGCGTGATTAAAGTAGAACACCCTTTCGTGTAATTAAAAAAGAAGCGTTGCGAGTAGCAACGCTTCTTTTTTATTTTTTAATAAAGTTGGTACGAAGCTTAGGTTCGGTTTCGGGTTGAATACCCTGCTCC
>JAZTWF010000027.1:0-3794 GCA_045635725.1 Candidatus Scatosoma sp.
GCCGTCCACACGTCTATTTCATTGACTTCGGGCGTTTCGCCGTTACAGCCCACGGACGTAAGAACGGACGCCGTCAACAAAAGGATTAATAGTTTTTTACTCTTCATCTTCGCTCTCCTTAGCCATTACAAACGCAAAGGTTAATTGATTATACCCGAAAGCTTTAATAAGTTGCTCCAATTTTCTTGATTGTTTTTGGTGTAATAAGTGATATCTTCTTCAAAAATTTGCTTTGCCGTTTTACGGTCGGTAGCGTTTTGCGCCATGAACGCGATTTCCAACATTTCCGTTGTGGCAAACGTGCTCAATCCGCCCCAGTACGCCAGCTTGGAATGATAGCTTGCCGTAGACGTAACGCCCTTCAACGCCATTTCCGCCCTTTCCTTTTGCAGGTTGGAAAAGCTGTTATACAAATCGGGATTTTTCGTTTTTACGTCGTAGTTAAACGCCGTCGACGCGCCGTTGGTTGCGCGCATAAAGCTTTCACAGGCAATATCGGTTGCAAGGAAACGCAAGAAGTCTTTCGCTATCCCTTTCGCTTTTGCGTAGGAAGGAATCATCGCATCGTGAGAGCTGATACCGATAATCGCCTTTCTTGCCCCTTCTATCTTTTGTACGTCCGCCGCAGAAACGCCTTCTAACGCAGCCGTCGTGCCGTTATCTACCGCCGTGATAATCGCCTGCAGCTTTTCGTCGTAGGCGTTACGGTCGCTTTCGTCCAAATCGGTATACTTGGTTTCCCCGTGCGTATACAAATCCATCGTTTCTACAATAGAGCTGATGATGGGCGTTTTCATAAATTTAATATCGTAATGGTTTTTATCTTCGCTGTAATTGCTGCGCATTTCCGTTTCGAACCAGTCGCCGTTGGGCATCATAACCGCTTCGCCGAGAATCATTTTCGACTGCGCCGCGGTGAATTCCTGCGTGGTTACGTCGCTATGGTTATAGCCGTTAGAACGGCTGATAAGGCTTTCTAATACCTTTAAGGCTTCTAATCTGCCTTGCTGCGCATAAATATCGGTGGTGTATTCGCCGTATTTATTCACGCCGTTCCAGTAGTTTTCATATTCCGTAACGCCTTCGTATTGCATCCACCACGTTTGGAATACGTACAGCCAGTAATCGACCTTTGCCGCGGAAATAAACGGCACTTTGTCCTTCCCCTTGATATCCTTCGCCATTTGCACAAGCTCGTTCGTCGTACGGGGAATGGCATAATCGTTACCCAAATACTCTTTCATGAGCGTTTCGTTGTACAAAAGCCCCATATAGCCGTTTACCCAAGGCACGGCGTAGTATTTGCTTTCCCCTGCTTTGGTAACGTATTTTTTACCTGCAAGAATGGACGGCAGCATTTTTTCTTGTACCTTCCCTTCTTCGTTGGGCACGCTGGACGTATACACGTCGGTGATATCTTCAAAATAGCACGCGCCCGAAGCGTCTGTCTTTTCATAGCTTGCCGCCGCCGTCATGGTAGAGAAAAACAAATCGATTGTCGTCGTACCGCTGGTAATCGAATCGGCAGGATAGCTCTTTTCGGAATTCTTTTTAATGGTCGGAATATTCAAATTCGGGTATTTTTCTTTTACCCAGTCTTGCGTTTTGAATTTCGCCACGACGTCGCTCAGCCACGCCGTACCGTACCCAAAGTCGCTGATAAAAATTTCCAACGTGTTTTCATCGTTGGCAACAGCTCCGCCGCCGCAGCCTGCAAGCGACAAACCGCTTGACGCCAACATACCGATAGCCAAAACGCTTGCTAAAATTTTTTGAGAAGTCTTTTTCATTTTTTTCTCTCCCAAAGTGATTTTTTATTTTAGGCGTTGCCGCCGAACACGGCTAATCTTCCCCTTACGTGCAGAGAAAACGCAACAACCTTGCATTGCTTTTTTAACGCATTTTAGGCAGGATACAATTTATCCTACCTAACGGTGCGTAACCCTTTAACCCTTCAAGCCGCCAATGGATACGCTTGTCATAATCCTATCGCTAAAGATACTAAATATCAAAAGCGTTGGAATAATGGAAATGATTAACCCCGCAAAGTAAATGGGGTAATTCGCCAAGCGAATGGCGTTGGATTGATATTCGAATAACCCTGACGCCAAGGTCGGGTAGCTATGTAAAAACAAAATAATCGTTTCGTATTCGTTCCAAAATTCTATCGAGCCCGTAATGGCATACGTAAGCAAAATGGGCGCGGCTTGCGGCAGCATGATTTTTAAGAAAATGATAAAGTGTCCGCCGCCGTCCATCATAACCGCTTCCGCATAAGACCAGCTCAGCGCCTTGAAAAATCCGTAAAATACAAGGAACGTTCCGCCAAATCCGCCAAGGGAATCCACAAGCACGAACAACGGCGTATCGGTTAATTGCAACGTTGCGATAATTTGCATTTTCGACGCCGTATTCCCGACAATGGGAATAATCATGGATATGATAGCTACGCTGAAAATCACGTTCCAACCGGGGAAACGGTATTTGCTCATGACGTACCCCGTCGCCGCAGGAATAAACACGCCGCAAACGGTACGGATTGCCGTGTACCATATACTGTTAAAAGTCATTCCCAAAAAATTCGTTTCGCCTACGTTCAACACTCTAAACGCTTCGGCGTAATTTCCAAATTTCCACGTTTCGGGCAAACGGAATACTTCGCCGCCCATATACTCTAACGCGCCCTTGAACGAAGACATAATCATCCAAAGCACGGGGAATATCAACGTAAACGAATGTACGGCGAATACGCAAAATACAATGGCAAAAAGAATTTTTTCACCCGTAGATTTTTTGTCTAAAATCCCACCGTCTTTTCGCATCAATTTTTTTACTTCTTTTCTTCTCGTCGTGTCCATTATGCCACCATCAATATTCCACAACGGGGATTTTTTCTATCAGCCATTTGATAAACAGGATAATCGGCGCACCGACTACCGTAAATATCAAGCCTGCCGCCGCTACGCTGTTATACGCCCCTGCGCCCTGATAGGCAACCTTGGAAAATATCCAAAACCCGATGGTCGTCGTTTGATACGCGCCGCCTGTGAAGAGCAATATCGGTCCGCTTGCCGTAAAGAGCTTGGTCATTTGTAAAATGAACAGGGTGGACAGCGTCGACCAAATCAAAGGCAAAATCATAAACACCAGCTCTTTCAAGGGGTTAATACCGTCGAGTCTTGCCGATTCGAGAATTTCCAGCGGAATACGGGCAAGCGCGCCGCAGAGTAAAAGCATATTGCCGCCCCAACCCATCCATATCGTATAAAACATAATCGTATTCGTCGCATACGTAGAGTTGGCTAAAAATTCGGGGACTTCCGTCATGCCGAACTGTTTGAGTAAAACCGCCAAAGGCCCTGACGGGGCGATAAAGTTGGAAAATACGTTGGCGAACGCTACGCCGCTGACAATCCCGGGTAAATAGAAGATAATTTGAAACGCCTTATAGCCTGCAATTTTTTTATAGAGAAAATACGCCACGCAAAGCTGAAAGGGAATCATGCAAAAATCCTTTGCAAAATACAGTAACGTATTACGCAAAGCAAGACCCAAGCTTGCATCGCCGCTTGCGTCTAAAATGTCCGTTATAACGGTTTTTAACATTAAAAAGGAGAATTCGCCGCTGGGCAGCTTGAACGCCAACAATATCGAATTGATATTTACCCCAAGCCAAAATATCAACCAATGCACGACGGGTATTACCAATATCGCGACGACGAATATAAGCGCGCCCTTACTCCCCAACCGTTTGTTTTTGACAATAATAATCATAAGTTTCCCCGTTTGTTTTT
>JAZTWF010000028.1:0-8130 GCA_045635725.1 Candidatus Scatosoma sp.
GGCGTTCTCTGATTGCGATAGCTTGACGAGCGTGGTAATCGGCGACAGTGTAACGAGTATCGGTAATTCTGCGTTCTATTCTTGCGATAGCTTGACGAGCGTAACCGTAGACAAAAACAATGCGGTTTATCAATCCATAGACGGCAACCTGTACACGAAAGACGGAAAAACGTTTATTCAATATGCGATAGGTAAGACGGCAACGTCATTTGTAATTCCTAACGGCGTAACGAGTATCGGTGATTATGCGTTCTATCGTTGCGATAGCTTGACGAGCGTGGTCATCCCCGACAGTGTAACTTCGATTGGTTCTTATGCGTTCAAATATTGCCGTAGCTTGACGAGCGTGGTAATCGGCGACGGCGTAACTTCGATTGGTGCGGGTGCGTTCTATTCTTGCAGTAGATTGACGAGCGTGGAAATCGGCGACAGCGTAACTTCGATTGGTTCTTCTGCGTTCTATTCTTGCGATAGCTTGACGAGCATAGAAATTCCCGACAGCGTAACGAGTATTGGTTATTATGCGTTCTATTCTTGCAGTAGATTGACGAGCGTGGTAATTGGCGACAGCGTAACTTCTATCGGTGATGATGCGTTCTTTTATTGCAGTAGCTTGACGAGCGTGGTAATTGGCGACAGCGTAACTTCGATTGGTTCTTATGCGTTCGCTTGGTGCGATAGCTTGACGAGCGTGGAAATCCCCGACAGCGTAACTTCGATTGGTGGTTCTGCGTTCCGTAATGGCAGTAGCTTGACGAGTATTACGTTTAAGGATACAAGCTCTTGGTATCGAACAACAGATTCTACGAATTGGAATAACAAAACGGGCGGTACAAGTACAAGCGTAACCACCCCGTCCACCAACGCAACCTATTTCAAGTCAACTTATTACGATTATTATTGGTATAAGTTATAAAAATCTCGGTAAATAGGCTCGTCGCATACCTGCCCTGCCTATTTATTGGAAAATTGCATTTAACAACCATATATTATTAGATTGGTAGAAGGTAAATAATAGGGGTTTAATGTCGTTTATATAACGACATTAAAAACGCTCTCGCTTAGTACAAGCGAGAGCGTTTTGTTTTAGTTCAAACGATTATTCTTGTTTTTCGTCTTCGTTTTCAACGGGCGGTTCGTCGGGCGTTGCGTTGTCAACAACTTCGTTGACTTCTTGCGCGATTTCCGCGTTTTCTACCGTTTCGGGGATTTCCGCTTTAGCAGCCGCTCTGCGAGCGTTGAGTTCTTCCGTCATTTGCGCTACTTTCTTTTTATCAAGGTTATAAATAAACGTAACGGACAAGAACATAGCAATACCGCTGAATGCGTACAAGCCTGCAACAAGCCAACGCATATTAACGGCGACGTCCCAAGGCTGTTTTGCGCCGAGTTCGCCGACGTAGCCGAGCCAGCCCATAATGAGTACGACAAGCGAAGGGCCAACGCCTTGCGCAAGCTTTCTAAAGAAGGAATGCAAGGAGTAAACCGTACCTTCTTCTTTCGTGCCGTTTTTCCATTCGTTATAGTCGATAGCGTCCGCCATAAGTGCCCAGCTAACGCAGGTGTAGAACCCAAGACCGAACCCGAAGAATACTTGTGCAAGCACGTAGAATACCATGCCCGTAACGTCGGGAGTAATCAAGGGGTTGAACAACAGCAAACCGCCGATAGCGGAAACTGCCGAGCCGACTACGCAACCTTCTTTTTTACCCCATTTATCTACAATCTTTTTAATGAAGGGCATAAACAAGAACATGGGAAGATAGCCGATTAGCTGTACGATACCCGAAATTTGCGCGTTATGGAAATACGACTGGAAAAGTACGCCGGTAGCCGTTGTGGAGCTTTGCATACCGATAAACATTGCCATAGCGGCAACCGTTGCGCCGACAGCGGCAGGGTTTTTGAGGAAGTTCTTCATTGCTTTGAAGACGTTGAATTTTTGTGAAGGTTCGCTGATTTTTATCGTATCTTCTTCTACGCGGATCGTCGTGGTCTTCAACATGAAGATGAAGCAAGCCAAGCCGATAACACCCATTAAAACGGCGGCAATAAATACGTTTTCACCGATCAACATATCGTTTGTGTCGTAAATGATGAAAGGGAAAATAACCATAGGCAAGATATTACCGATCATAGACCCGATAGAACGCCACGTGGAGAGCTGTGCTCTTTCCGAGCCGTTGTCGGTGATAACGGACATCATCGAACCGTAAGGAACGTTAGCAAACGTATAGAACGCATCCCAAAGCACGTAGCCGAGCACGAATAAAATACCGCGCAACCAAAGCTCCGCATTAGGCAATGGCAGGAAGAAGAATAAGCCTGAGAACAAAAGCCCAAACGCGCCGATAAAGATGTAAGTCTTAAATTTACCGTGCTTATATTTTCTTCTGTCTGCGTCGAACATAGAGCCGAGCAGGGGGTCGTTGATTGCGTCCCAAATTTGGACGACTAATAATAAAGTGGCGTATAACTCGTTACCGA
Organism: Candidatus Scatosoma sp.; assembly: GCA_045635725.1. Taxonomy (GTDB): domain Bacteria; phylum Bacillota; class Clostridia; order Christensenellales; family Borkfalkiaceae; genus Scatosoma. The sequence continues at coordinate 2,488 of JAZTWF010000028.1, forward strand.
GCGCCATAAATTGCAACCAGAATGCGCCCATGACGCTGCCTTTTAAGGCAAAGCTCATGTTGCAACCAAGGTCACCGGCTGCGTAGGAAATTTTGTCCCTCATACCGAAAGGACGTTTTTGTTGAACGGTTTCCATATTAACCTCCTTATCAAATTTTAAGGACGACGAAACCGCATTTGTCGTCCTTGTGATAGGTTTGTGACAATATTATATTACAAAAATGACGAACTGTCAATCTTTTTTTTCAAATTAACAAAATTTGTTTGATAACAACTAAAAACACGTAAAAATACTTTGCGTTTCAAACATAATTATAAGGTTTTTCTAAGAAAAAACCGATGAACTCTTGACAGAAATCGATTTATACTCTATAATATAAAATGCAAACAAATGCGATAAAAGCAGTTTGCGCTTTTTTGAAGAAAACTATATCATTTAGCGGAGGGAAAAATGCGAACCAAACTCAACGTAAACAAAAATTGGCTCTTTTATAAGGGCGTAGCGGATATTTCCGCGAAAGAAGGGGGCGAACAAATCAACCTACCCCACAGCTGGAATGCTGTCGACGGACAGGACGGCGGCAACGATTATTTCCGTGGCAGCTGCTTGTACGTGAAAACCATTTCCAAGGCGGAGCTTCCTGAAAATAACGAATACTATTTAGAAATCCGCGGTGCGAATTCTTCGGCGGACGTATACGTCAACGGCGAAAAGTTGGCGCATCACGACGGCGGTTATTCCACGTGGCGCGTAAACTTCACGGCATACGTGCAGGACGAAAACGAAATTGCTATCGTAGTGGATAACGCTCCTAACGATAGAGTATATCCCCAAATGGCGGACTTCACGTTCTACGGCAGTTTGTACCGTGACGTCAACGTGATTTGCGTACCCAAAACCCACTTCGATTTGGATTATTTCGGCGGCGAAGGGTTGATGGTTACGCCTATCGTAGACGGTAAAAACGCCAACGTTGACGTTACCGTTTACGTCAAAGATTTACAAGAAGGCGACGAAATCGTGTATACGGTATACGAAAAAGACGGCAAAGAGCTTGCTAAGGTAAGCGGCGCGGAAACTTCCGCAAAGTTCGTTTTGGAAAACGTACGTCTTTGGAACGGTCGTAAAGACCCGTACCTGTATTCCTTGAAAGCGGCAATCGTTCGCGGCGGTGAAACGGTGGACGAAGTATCCACGCGCTTTGGTTGCAGAACGTTTGAAATCGACCCTGAACGCGGTTTTATTTTGAACGGCGAAGAATATCCCTTGCGCGGCGTTTCCCGTCACCAAGACAGATGGGGGGTCGGTAACGCGTTGTTGCCTGAGCACCACGAAGAAGATATCGATTTGATTATGGAAGTAGGCGCAACGACCATTCGTTTGGCGCACTATCAACACGATCAATATTTCTATGACCTTTGCGACGAAAAAGGGCTTGTTATTTGGGCGGAAATCCCCTATATTTCCCGTCATTTGCCCAACGGCAGAGAAAACACCATTTCACAAATGAAAGAGCTGATTGTGCAAAACTACAACCACGCGTCTATCGTCGTATGGGGGCTTTCTAACGAAATCACCATGGGCGGCGCAAACGACCCTGACCTTTTGGATAACCACCACGTGCTTAACGATTTGGTGCATGAAATGGATAAGACCCGTCTTACCACCATGGCTTGCGTATCCATGTGCGACATGAACGAACCGTACGTGCAAATTCCCGACGTCGTTTCCTACAACCATTACTTTGGTTGGTACGGCGGCGATACGTCTATGAACGGGCCTTGGTTTGGTAAATTCCATGCAAAATTCCCGAATAAGCCGATCGGCGTTAGCGAATACGGCTGTGAAGCGCTCAACTGGCATACGTCCAACCCTAAACAGGGCGACTACACCGAAGAATATCAAGCGTATTACCACGAAGAACTTATCAAACAACTGTTCACAAGAAAGTATATTTGGGCTACCCATGTATGGAATATGTTCGACTTTGGTGCGGACGCGCGTGCGGAAGGCGGCGAAAACGGACAAAACCACAAGGGGCTGATGACCTTTGACCGTAAGTATAAAAAGGACGCGTTCTATGCCTATAAAGCATGGCTTTCGGACGAACCGTTTGTGCACCTTTGCGGTAAGAGATATATCGACCGTGTAGAAGACGTTACCAAAGTAACGGTATATTCCAACCAACCCGAAGTAGAACTGTTTGTCAACGGCGAAAGCTTGGGTAAAAAGCAAAGCCCCGAACACTTCTTCTATTTCGACGTACCCAACGTAGGCGAAAGCGAAATTGTTGCGGTTGCAGGTGAATTAAAAGACGAAGGGAAAATCCGTAAGGTAGACGAAATGAACCAAGACTATCTTTTGAAAGAAAAGGGCGCGGTTCTTAACTGGTTTGACGTCACCGAAATCGAAGGAAGATATTCCTTAAACGATAAGATGTCGGATATTTTACAATCGTTCTGGGGTAAGCTTTGGTTTGCGAAGTTAGGCTTAAAAATCAAAAAAGCTTTGTCGGGCGGCAACGCGAAAAAGGCGTCGGGCTTTGAACTTAGCGAAGATATGATGCAAATGATGGGCGGATTTACCGTTTTGCGTTTAACGAGCTTGATGAGTATGATGGATCTTTCTTGGACGAAGGAAGAGCTTTTGAAGATGAACAAACAGCTCAACCGTATCCGCAAACCCAAAAAATTGAGAAAATAATAAGTGTAGGAGAAAAAAAACATGGCAATGCAAATGACCTTTCGCTGGTACGGCGAAGGGAATGATAAAATTAGTTTGCAGGATATCAAACAAATTCCCGGCGTAACGGGTATCGTTTGGGCGTTGCATGATAAAATGCCCGGCGAAGTTTGGGAGATAGACGAAATTGCAAAAGTAAAAGCGCAGTTGGATAAGTACGGCTTTAATATGGACGTTGTCGAATCGGTCAACGTACACGACGATATCAAAATCGGTTTACCCACGCGCGATAAGTATATTGAAAACTACAAACAAACCATTTACAATCTTGCCAAGTTTGGCGTAAAAGTGATTTGTTATAACTTCATGCCTATTTTCGATTGGACAAGAAGTAATCTTTTCCACGAAGTCGGCGACGGCTCTACCGCGCTGTTCTATGAAAAGGGCATGATTCAAGAAGATTACAACGCTATGGCGAAGTATATCCTTGACTTCACGGAAAAATATAACATGTCCTTCCCCGGTTGGGAACCCGAACGTATGGCAAAGCTTGACGAACTGTTCAAGGCATACGAAGGGGTGGACCACGAAAAGCTTTGGGCAAACTTAAAGTATTTCTTGGAAGGCATTATGCCCGCTTGCGAAGAAACGGGAATTAAGATGGCTATCCACATGGACGATCCCCCTTGGGATATTTTCGGATTGCCCCGTTTGCTTGTCAACGAAGAAAATATCGACAGGTTCTTGAAAATGGTGGACAATCCCTATAACTGTCTTACCCTTTGTTCGGGCAGCTTGAACGCCAACCCCGAAAACGACGTAGCGGCGATTGTAAGAAAGCATTGCGATAGAATCGCGTTTGCGCATATTCGTAACGTTAAGCATTTTGAAAACGGCGATTTCTCCGAAGCAAGCCATAGAGATTGCGACGGGGACACGGGCATACTCAATATCTTGAAAGCGTATCACGATTGCGGCTTTGAAGGGTATATCCGTCCCGACCACGGCAGACATTTGTGGGGAGAAAAACCGGGTACGGTACGCCCTGGGTACGGCTTGTATGACCGCGCTTTGGGCATTATGTATATGCTTGGCGTATGGGATATGTTGGATAAATTAAAAACGGAGAATAAATAATATGACGAATTTACCTTTGAATATTGATTTTAGTGGAAAAGTAGTCGTCGTTACGGGCGCAGGCGGTTTGATTTGCGGCGCAATGGCGCGCGCGTTTGCGCAAAGCGGCGCGAAGGTAGCGGCGCTTGACTTGAACGAAGAAGCGGTGAAAAAGCTTGCCGTAGAACTCAAAGCGGAAGGCTATATTTGCGAAGGCTATAAAGCCAACGTTTTGGAAGCGGCGGCGTTGGAAGAAGTACACCAAGCGGTGTTGAAAGACCTTGGTCCTTGCGATATTCTTGTCAACGGCGCAGGCGGAAACAATCCCCGTGCAACGACGGATAACGAATATCAGCACGAAGCGAAGGAAGGCGGAAAATCCTTCTTCGATTTGGATCAAAGCGGCGTAGACTTCGTGTTCAAGCTCAACTTCCAAGGTACGCTCCTTCCCACGCAAGCATTCGCCAAAGACATGGTGGAGAAAAAGAAGGGCTGTATTTTGAACATTTCGTCCATGAACGCATACACGCCCTTGACGAAAATCCCTGCATACTCTGCGGCTAAGGCTGGTATTTCCAACTTCACGCAATGGCTGGCGACGCACTTTGCAGGTACGGGTATTCGTTGCAATGCAATCGCGCCCGGGTTCTTGGTGTCCGCGCAAAATAAGGCGCTTTTGTTCAACGAAGACGGAACGCCCACGGCGCGCTCGGCAAAAATTTTGAACGGTACGCCCTGCAAACGTTTTGTGGACGCGGACGAATTGCTTGGCGCAACGCTCTTCCTTTGCGACGATAGATCGGCGTCGGCAATCACGGGCGTCGTACTGCCTATCGACTGCGGCTTTGCGGCGTATAGCGGCGTATAATCGTTTTAGATTTTAAGGTTTTATAAAATATGCGCGCTGTGTTTTTTCAAACGCGGCGCGCTTTTTTATGCGTATAGGTAAAAACACGCAAGACGAATGTTTTTTTGGTTGTGTGTAAAAAGTTTATAGTATAACAGTTATATAAATATAGTTATATCATTGACAAAAAGAAAAAGGAATGGTAAAATAATAGAAACAAATGATATCAAGGAGCTATTATGAGAAAAATAGATTTACAACTTGTAAGCGATAAAATCAAAGAACTATTTATCGACGCTTGCGAAAACATTCCCGAAAACGTTCTTAACGCGCTGAAAAAGGCGGCGGAAGAAGAACAATCGCCCCTTTCGAAAGAAGTTATCAACAAAATTGTTGAAAACGCGTATTTGGGGCGCGAAAAACACCTGCCCATTTGCCAAGACACGGGCGTTGCGGTGGTGTATTTAACCATCGGTTCGGAAGTGTATTTCGAAGGGGATATTTACGAAGCGGTCAACGAAGGGGTGCGCCGCGCGTATACCGAAGGGTATTTGAGAAAATCGGTCGTTCGTCATCCGCTTGACAGAGTGAACACCAAAGACAACACGCCTGCTATCGTGCATATTAAAATGGTCCCCGGCGACGTGTTCAAAATTGACGTTGCGCCCAAAGGCGGCGGCAGCGAAAATATGTCGCTTGTCAAAATGCTTATTCCTGCGGACGGGATTGAAGGGATTAAAAAGCTTGTGGTGGATACGGTGTTCCACGCAGGCGGTAAACCTTGTCCGCCGCTTGTTGTCGGCGTAGGCATCGGCGGTAACTTTGAAAAATGCGCCTTGCTTGCCAAAGAAGCGCTGTTCCGTGAAATTGACGATGAGAGTGCCGACCCTATTGCCAACCAGCTTGAAAAAGAGCTTTTAACGCTCATCAACAATACGGGCGTTGGCGCGATGGGCTTTGGCGGAACGAAAACCTGCCTTGCGGTGAAGGTCAACGT
>JAZTWF010000029.1:0-24132 GCA_045635725.1 Candidatus Scatosoma sp.
AAACGGTGGAATTTATTCAAAATGAAATTGACCCGATTTTGGAAAAACACGCCGATTTGCTTGGTGAAAAGGGTGACGTTCGCGTATAAGCGTATAAGGAAGTGGGGGTAAATGATGATTTACGATATTGCAGGTCTTAGAATTGACATTCAAAATAGATGCAAATTCACCGAAAAATTTTGCGAAGGGTATTTGTCCGATAATCAAACGTCGGCGGCGGATTTGTCCGTTTTTGTAACCAACGAAGAATTTTATGCGGAAAAGAGTAATCCTGGTGACTTTTCGGACGGCTACATTGAAAATATTTGCTTGTATCGCAATATTTGCAAGCAACTTCCTAATTTAGACCGCTTTTTACTGCATTCGGCTATTTTGCAGTACGAAGACCAAGCGTTTGCCTTTTTAGGCAGGAGCGGCACGGGAAAATCCACCCATACAGGGCTTTGGTGTAAGCACCTTGACGGCGTAAGTATTGTCAACGGCGATAAGCCTATTTTGCAATGGAAAGACGACGGATTTTTGGCATACGGTACGCCTTGGATGGGTAAGGAAGGCTTGGGGAGTAATACGGTAGCGCCGTTAAAAGGCTTATGCTTTTTAGAGCAATCCCCAACGAATGAAATTATTCGTTTAACCCCTGCGCAAGCGGCAAACCGCATTTTTACCCAAGTATTGATGCCGCAAGATATGGAAAATGCGGAAAAAACTTTGGAGCTTTTGGATAAGCTGGTAACGATTGTGCCGTCCTATCTTTTGAAATGTACGATATCGGAAGAAGCGGTAAAATTATCGTTTGAAGCCTTAACAGGAAAAAAATATCCGTTATAAACGGAGAGGGAGAAATTATGAAGATAAAAAGTGGATTGATTTTACGTAGTGTGGGCGGCGAAAACGTCGTTGTGCCCGTAGGCGAAATGAGCAAAAAATTCCATGGTATGATTACGCTGAACGAAACAGGCGCATTTCTTTGGAAGTTTTTTGCTCAAGACCATACGCAAGAAGAAGCGGTTGCGGCGTTGCTTGCGGAATATGACGTAAGCGAAGAAATTGCGCAAAGAGACGTAGCAAAATTCGTCGAAGCTATATCGCAAGGCTTTGCGGAATAATATCGCAATGGAAACGCTTTCGGAACAAAAATTAAAAATTGAAGACGTCCTTGCGCAAAAAGGCGTATACGTCGGGCCGACGGTGGGGATTAGTATGTTGCCTATGTTAAAAAATAGACGGGATACTATCGTCGTAAAACCGAAAACCGAACGCTTAAAGCGTTTGGACGTGGCTTTATATAAGCGTGGTGACGCCTACGTATTGCACCGTGTTTTGCAACCGATTGACGGGGGATATATCATTCGTGGCGATAATTGTTATAGCGATGAAAAAGTTCCGGAAGACGCGGTTTTCGGTGTTTTAACGGAGTTTTTTCGTAAGGATAAGCATTATTATTGCACCGACGAAAAATATATTCGCTATGCGGAAAAACGCTTAAAAACGTATAAAAGAAGACGTTTTTTCGTACTATTCAAAGCAAAATGCGTGGCGGCAATCAAGAAAGTATTAAAACCTTTTAGGAAAAAGTAAGTATGCAAACGGAAAAGATACTCACAAAAGACGGAAAAGCATGGCTCAAAAGGGAAATGCGTCCCTATCGCGGATACATTGCCTTTTTGACCGTTTTCAGCGTGGTAACAACGTTACTTTCGCTTGCTTTTGCGTACATTGTAAGATATCTTCTGAACAGCGCAACGCAGGGCGCGGAACAGCTTTTATGGCTGTTTTCTGCGATAATACTTGGCTTGCTTTTATTGCGGATTGCGTTGCAAACGGTTGCTAATTATCAAGCGGAAAAATTACGCGCAAGGATTGTTGTAGAACTTCGTTCAAGGATTTTTTCCAAGATACTGCGTTCCGATTACGCGCGCTTGCAATCTTATCATAGCGGCGATTTATTAAATAGATTGACCGCCGACGTGCAGGAAGTTGCGGCGGATACGGTAGGATTAGCTCCCGCTTTGGTGGGTATGGCGGTACAATGTCTTGGCGCAATCGTGGCGCTGTTGACGATAAATCCGTTATTCACGGCAATTTACGTTGTTTGCGGCACAATGTTCGGCGGTATTACCGCTTTATTTAGGAAATATATCAAGAAAAGCCATAAAGAAGTGATGCAAGCGGAAGGGGTTGTCCGTTCATTTATGCAAGAAAGCCTTACTTCGACAATGACGGTAAAATCGTATAGCGCGGAACAAAAAACGGTAGAAAAAGCGGATAAAAACGGCGATATTTACTATGAAAAACGCATGAAACGTAACGTACTTCGTTCTTCTATGAGCGCCGTATTTTCCCTTTTAAGCAATTTCGGTTTGATTTTTGCCGTCGTATGGTGTAGCGTCAGCGTTTTATACGGTGGAAATACCGACTACGGCTCTATTATATCCGTTATCTTACTCTTAATGCAGCTGCAACATCCGTTTTCAGCTTTTTCATCCGTTATTCCTGCGTATTACGCGCGCTTGGCAAGCGGTGAACGTTTGCAGGAAATCGACGCATTGCCGCGTGAATTGTCCTCGGATAACGGGCAAATGGATATTCCTGCAATCTATGAAGATATGCAAAACATATCTATGCAGGATATTACTTTTGGATACGGAGAAGAGCTTGTATTCAATCAAGCGTCGGCGGTATTTGAAAAGGGAAGTATCCTTTGCTTGACGGGCGCTTCGGGCGCGGGAAAGAGTACGGTATTTAAGCTGCTGCTCAACGTTTATAAACCGACAAACGGACAAATGACAATCGTTGGAGCGGAGCATAAAACGCCGATTACTTCGCAATGTCGCGGATTATTTGCTTACGTTCCGCAAGGGAATTTCCTGTTTTCAGGAACGATTTATGAGAATTTAACCTTCTTTAGCGATTGCACGGATAAGCAGCTACTTATGGAAAAGGTTAAAAATGCCTTGCAAATTGCTTGCGCGGAGTTTGTTTGGGATTTACCGCAAGGCTTGCAAACGCCTTTGTACGAAGGCGGCGAAGGGCTTTCCGAAGGACAACTGCAACGTCTTGCCGTAGCCCGCGCCGTTTTATCGGATCGGCCGATTTTGCTTTTGGACGAAGCGACGTCAGCACTGGACGGGGATACGGAGCGTAGACTGCTTGAAAATATTAAAGCCTTGCGCAATAAAACCTGTCTTATTGTTACGCATCGTCCTGCCGCGCTAGATATAGCGGACGGCGTTATCAACGTGGAGAAGGGTAAAATGGAATACGTAGAAAAAACTCGGGAATAATCCCGAGTTAATTTTTTCAAAATATTGTAGTATTTAAGGGAAAAACGGTTGACGAACGTGCTTTTGTTTGCTATAATATTATAGTGCTTTGGAGGCGTAGCTCAGTTGGTTAGAGCGCTACCTTGACATGGTAGAGGTCGGAGGTTCGAGCCCTCTCGCGTCCACCAAAAATAGAAAAAGACCACTCAATCGAGTGGTCTTTTTCGTTTTCTTATCGGTTGTTTGATGCGTCTTTTTTAGAAAGCATATAATAGAAACCTACGAAAATCAACATATTCAATAAATAAAGTACGGGGAATAAAACGTACGAAAGCAACTGCGCAGGGTCGTTAAGCTCCGCTTTCAGGAATACGGCAATCATGGTTACAAGGATTACCCCGATGGCAAAAAGCACAGCCGTCGTTAAAATATACGTTGCGTGTTTTTTAAGCCGTACGCGCGGTTTATAGCCCATTGCATATAATATGGCGCAAACGATAAATACGCCGAAACCACCGGCAAAACCGATAATGGGGTAAACGTAGGAAACGCCAAGGTAATCTTTTAAGAAGAAAGCCAACAAGCTTTCAAAGGCGATAATACAAAATACGATAAACGCCGAACGGAAAAGCACTTGCCCCATATTATACGTTCCGCGGAATGCGGCAACGTTGCCTTCCGTGCGTTCTTGCGTAGGCATGCTGGCGGCAAAGCGCATATTTCCAGCCGTTTGCAATTTTATACCTTCCGCTTGCGCGCGTTGCTCTAAATCCGAATAATTCACGGCAAACGGTTGCGAAGGCTGTTGCTGCGCTTGTTGCGGGATAGGGGAGCTGTACGGCGTGGGATTAGAATAGCGATAATCGTATCTACCGTTTCCGCCGTAAGTAGCGGCGGCGTATTGTTGCGATTGAAAATCTCTGTATGCGTTATTCAACGAATTTTCACGTTGATTAAGCTCCATTTCCTTTTCTTGCAATTCCGCATACTTTCTTTGTAATTCTTCCTGATTGTTTTTAGCAGCTTGTTCGGTTTCATTGCGCAGTTTTTCCACTTCCGCCTTGTCTTTATTAAGCTGTGCTTGCCTATCGGTTAAATCAGCTTTTTCGCGTTCAAACGCGCGTAACTGTTCGTCGTAATACAATTTATCCGCTTGCAGGGCACTACGTTCGTTTTCAAGCTTTTGTAAGTTCTCATTAAAGAGTTTTACTTGAACGTTATAGGAGCTCAGTTTATCGGCATAATCGAATTTTTCCGCCGCAAGTGCATTTTTACGCTTGATTAAATCAAGCTGTTGTTGATTATATACCGCTTGACGGGCGGATAATTCTTTTTGTTGGGTTTGCAAAACCAAAATATCTTCTTGTAATTTTTGATTGTTGCGCATCCATTCCGTTTCGCGTTGTTGCAGGTCGGCAAGCTTGCGTTCGACGTCTTCGGTGGACGCCGTTGTTTCAAAGTGCTTATCGTCGACGTACTTTTGCTGTTCTTCCAAAGAATACTCGCGCTGCGTAATTTCATACGTTTTCTTGTCAATGGATTCGCGTTCGGCTTGCAAGCTTTCACGCAAAGCGTTCAAAGCGTTTTTCTCTTTGTCAAGCTGCGCTTTGTTTTCTTCTAACGTTAAATATTCATTGCGAAGGGAATCGCGTTCCACTTCTAACGTTTCTAATTTATTTTTTAATTCGTCACGCTCATCCGAAAGGGCCATGCGTTCGGTGTCTAATGCGTATTTTTCCGCTTCTAACGCAGAACGTTGTTCGTCAAATATAGACTTATCCGCCTGCAAAGTAGAAAGGGAAGACAAAGCTTCTTCTCTACGGGCAAGTTCTTCTTCTTTTGCGGTAACAAAAGCTTGCATATCTTGCGCGTTTTGCGCTAACTGTTCAATCTTTTTCTTGCTCTCTTCAAACTCTGTTTTACTATTTTCAAGCTCTTCGCGCTGACGTTCTACTTGCGCTTGTTGCGCACGAAGTTCAATGTCTTTTTTATAGAACTCAGCCGATTTTGCGTCAAAATCGTTTTTGAGAAGTTGAATGGTGTTTTCGTTTGCAGCGACAGCGGCATTCAAAGCGGTGATTACCGATTTTTTGTCGTCTAATTCCGCCCTGACGGAAGAAAGCTCATTCTTGACGTCTTGTAATTCTTGGCTGTTGTCCTCACGTGAAGACAGGGCTGCATTTTCCTGCTGCAAAGCAAGGTTTGCCGCGCGTAATTCTTCCGTTTCACGGACACGAGCGTCAAAAGCGGCTTTTTGTTCTTCTAACAAATTTTTTAAGCGAACAATTTCCGCGCTTTGGTCTTCCAGCTTTGCTTTTGCGTCGTCAATTTCAATTTCTTTTTGCGCAAGTTCGTATTCCTTAGCGTCAAGCAAAGCTTGCTTTTCGGATAACGTGCGTTCTATTTCTTCCAACTCTTTGGCTTGTCTATCGTTCTTTTCCCGAAGCTGAGTTACATCCGTTTTTTGCGAAGAAAGGGTAGAGCTTTGCGTGGAAAGCAGGGCGCGTTCCCGTTGAAGTTCGTTGCGCAAGGAATTTAGCGCTTTTTTCTCATCTTCCAAAGCACGTTCTCTTGTGGCAAGGGAAGTTTTTAATTCCGTTAATTCCTTTTGCTTTTCGGTGATAAACGAAAAATCGTAATGCGCTTCGCCGTCGGAGATTAAACTGTCGATAATCGTACGGGAAAATTCCCATTCGGAAAGATTTTTTTGCGTAAAGTGTCTGCCGGCTTCGGTAAGGGAGAAGTATTTTCTTCTTCCGCCGTTGGAAAAATCACCGTAATAACCTTTTACGTATTCCAAGCTTTCCAAACGTTTTAACGCGCTGTAAAGGGTTGGCTCACGTAAAGTATACAAACCGCCGCTTTTGTGCGTGATTTCGTTGATGATTTCCAAACCGTATTTGTCGCCGTCAAATAAACTGCGCAAAATAATGGTATTGATATGACCGCGAATAAGGTCGGCGCTGATTTCAAAGCTTTGTTCTTGTCCGCCCGTGAGTACGCTCTCTTCCTGTGCGTTCAATTCCAACTCTTCCATAGTTTTCTCCTGTAATTTTCCATAGTACTTTGTCAGACGAAGCATTGGTATGTCAGACAAAAATAGTTGAATTGTATATATTATATCATAAATATGTACGCTTGTCAATATACTATGCCTAAAAAAGCTGGGGTTTCAAGAAAATTTGGCGTATTTTTACATTTTTTCTTTTTGTTGCATTGACTTTTATGCGATAAAATTGTATAATATTTGTATGGAAAAGTATCAACACACAAAACAATTTCAGGTAAAGTACTGTGAAGCGGACTTTAAGGACGAATTAAAGCTTTCCGTTGTGCTTTCGTATATGGAAGAAGTGGCTTGTTCCAGCGCGGACGAGCTGGGCTTTGGTTATACCTTCGTAAAATCGAAGGGCTATGCGTTTATGGTATCGGGCATTTGTTGTGAATTTGTCCGGCCGATTTTATTAAGGGATATCGTAACGGTAAAAACGTGGCCCACACCGCCCACGTTCGTTATCTTCGGCAGAGAATATCAAATGCTGGATAAAAACGATCAAGTCATGGTGAATGCCAGCTCCCGTTGGTGTTTAATCGATATGACTACGGGCAAAATTTTGCAGTCGAAATATATCGATAATCAAGATTATTCTACCTATAATACCGATAAGGCTTTACAGGTGGACAGCTGGAAAATTGCTCATTTTCCCATAGAAGAAGGGGAATTGAAGTTCGCTATTACGATTGCAAATTCGGAGTATGACCATAATATGCACGTCAATAACACACGCTATGCCGATTACTGTTTGAATTGTTTTTCGATTGCCGAATTGTCTAATCGCAGAGTAAAACGGTTTGCGATTTCGTATGTAAAACAATGTAAGGAAGGGCAAACGCTGCGCTTTTACCGTAAAGAAGAAAGCGACGGCGTTTATCTTGCGCACGGCTTTAACGAACAGGGAGAAGTAGTGGTACAATCGCGTATCGAATTTGAAAACGTATGAGAAAAAACGGAGTGGATAAAACGCTAACGCCGATAGAAGGCGGTGTATGCGCGCCCGAAGGCTTTCTTGCGGGTGGGTATCATTGCGGAATTTCTACGTACGGCAGCGTAACGATTAACGGCGGCAATTCGCGCGATATTCGGGAAGATTTGGCGCTTATTAAAGCGGATAGGAAATACCCAACGGCTTGTACGTTTACAACGGCAGGCGTTTGTGGCGCGCCTGTAATCGTTTCTAAATACAATATCCGTCACGGGTATGCAAGCGCTATGTTTTGTAATAGCGGTATAGCCAACGTTTTACAAGACCAAGGGGAAGATATGGCAAAAGCCATATGTTTTACGTTAGAAGAAAAAGGGAAGATATCCCGTGACGAAGTGGTTATTACGTCGACGGGCTCTTTTGCGCAAAATTACCCGTATGAAATGGTAATGGACGGTATTGCAGGCTTAGTGAAAAATCTTGGTAGATCGCATGAACATAGCCTTGCAGCTGCAAGAGCCATGATGACGACCGACCGCCACGTTAAACAAGTATCTTATACGTTTGCGTTAGGCGCGTATACCTGTAAAATCGGCGCAATTTTCAAAGGCGGCGCGCACGTTTGCCCGAATATGGCGACGACTCTTTGTTTTATGACGACGGACGCCAACGTTTCGTCGAAAATGCTGCAACGCGCGCTCAATTTTGCCGTAGCGGACGGCTTTAACCAAATTTGCATCGACGGCGTTTCTTCGCCAAACGATACCGTTTGTATTATGGCAAGCGGTAAAGCAGGGAATTATATCGTCGATTGCGTGGATTCGGAATATCGAAAATTTAGCTATGCGCTTAGTGAAACGGTAAAAAGAATATGTAAAATTTTAGTTGCCGATAGCGGTAAAAAAACGTTTTCGTGCACCGTATCGGGCATACGTTCTAAACAGCTTGCAAGGACGCTTTCCAAGCAAATCGTTTCCTGCATTTCCATACGCCGAGCTTTGGCGGAAGGACTTGTCGACCCTACGGATATTATATGTTTGGCTACGACGTTAAGCGAATTTACACACGTGGAAGATATCAAAATTAGTGTCAAATGTGAAGATACGTGTATCGTTATTTCGGAAGACACAGGGGCTTTACCGTATCACGATTGCTTCCAGGAGAAGTTGAAAAATGCCAACGATATAGAGATACTCGTAGCGTTCCGCGAAGGTAATTATGCGGCTTCGGCTTTTGGAGTTTTAGACGTAGATATATAAAATTTTTGCTTGTAAAAATGAGCGGCTTGTGTATGCAAGTCGTTTTTTTGTTGCGTTTTTTTATCCTAAATGGTATTTTTTAGGTAAAATGGCAAAATTATAATGGCAATAACTAAGCGGAAAATGGTACTTTTTAACCCTAAGTAATAATAAAAAGGGATTTGATTACACAGCTATTAAGGGGCGATTATTTCTGTCGATTCAGTTATGGTCGAATCAATATTATTCCAATCGACGGTCAAGCAAAGTATAGCGATTCCTGTACTAATTATGAGTGCTAAAACAACGCTAAGTACGATTTGCCAAATTTTCTTCGCTTGACGATTTTTTATAGCAAGTTGCTCGTTTATGCGAGACAGCTGCTCTACCACTGTATTCCTATCTTCTGCGTTTGAGGTTATGTCACCAAGCAAATCGCTAACCGAAACCTCAAACAGTTCTGCTATGCGAGTTAATATATCCGCGTCGGGTACTGACAACCCCTTTTCCCATTTTGATATTGTCTGCCTAACCACATGCAAACGATCCGCCATTTCTTCTTGTGTCATACCTTTTGATTTCCGCAGTGTTTTTAAATTTTCTTGAAGCATAATTAGCCCTCCTTTGCCATTATTATACTATATTTTCACCGTTGCCGCAAGCAACGCATTTTAACATAAAACATTTTGAGTAAAAAATTACAAAAAAGCCCTTGACGCTGGTTTTATCCACCGCCGAGGGCTTGGTTTATACAGATTTATGTTCTTTCAACGTGACGTCTAAATCACAGCAAAGCTGTATATATCATCCGCAACTTATTGCGGTATATTACACCTACTTTTACGAATGGGTGGGCTTGATTGACGAATTTGTGGAAAATATCGAAATCAAGTGTATGCCGAAAATCAATATCGGTTGGCATAAGAATACCATTAAGGCTATGAATGCCGTATATGAAAGTATTTCCACGGGTAAAGCGGTTAAACTTTAATGTCTTGATTAAAAAATAACCACAATGATATGCTTCCCAAAGTTTAGATAAAAAAATATTTAATTTGTGAATGAGCGCTGTGTTCAACAGTGCTTATTCCTTTTTTTTGTTCGAACGAAATTCTCTTGTTGTTGTAATAGCAAAGGTATTCGTGTGGTTTCTCAATGAAAACGTTAACGCTTTCAAATTTTTCACCGTAAAATATTTCTACCCTTAAGCGTCAGAAAAAGTTGTCCAATGCTCCGTTAATCCATATTAAGGTCTGTAAAAATGCGAGAAGTATGCGAGAAAAATGCGAGAACTCGCAAAATCAGACGCGACAGATTTTTTCTCGCAAATCTTTTCTTGGTGGCTTATTTGAGAGAAGTGAAATAAGTGAATCCCTTGAAAATAAAAGAAAAAACGAGCAGGAAGTTAATCCTACTCGTTCTGGTGCCGAAGGTGGGACTTGAACCCACACGGTATCGCTACCATCGGATTTTGAGTCCGACGCGTCTGCCATTCCACCACTTCGGCGTTGTTATTATCAAACAGCTTTATTATTATATATGATTCTTATAAAAAATGCAAGCGTTTATCACAAGTTTTTAGAAAAAATTTTAATCTTTTTTTATTGTTTTAATTCTCTTGCGATTTTTTTTATTTCGTGGTACAATAATAGTAACAAGGTAAAGGATTGACTGTATTCATGGAAAAATTAGTTCTAATCGACGGTAACAGCTTACTCAACAGGGCTTTTTATGCAACGCCATTGTTTACGACGAAAAGCGGTATGCCTACAAACGGCGTATTTGGGTTTGTAAAGCTTATGCTGAAAATTATTTCAGATAAAAAGCCTACGCATTTTGCCGTAGCTTTCGATTTACGCGCGCCTACCTTCCGTCATCAAATGTATACCGATTATAAAGCGGGGCGCAAGCCGATGCCTGACGATTTGGCTGTTCAAATTCCCGCATTAAAAGAAGTTTTGAAAATCATGGGTATCAAAATTTGTGAATTAGAAGGATATGAGGCGGACGACCTTCTTGGTACGATAGCGAAACGTTTTTCCCTTCCAACATATATATATACGGGTGATAGAGATTCTTATCAGCTTGTCGACGATACGACGACCGTTTGCTTTACCAGAAAAGGGGTCAGCGATATCCTTGAATTAACGCCCGAAAATTTCAAAGACGAAACAGGGCTTGTTCCTTCGCAAATTATCGATTTGAAGGCGTTAATGGGGGATAAATCGGATAATATTCCCGGTATTGCAGGTGTAGGCGAAAAATCCGCCAAAGCGCTTTTAGAAGCGTATTTTGATTTGGACGGGGTATATGCGCATCTTGACGAGTTGAAAGGGGCGCAGCTTACCCGAATTTCCGAAGGGAAAGAAAGTGCGTATTTCTCTAAAAAATTAGCGACCATTGATACAAACGCTCCGTTTGAGCTTGCGCTTTCCGATTGCTTATTAAAAATGCCGTTTTCGCATACTTTACGCGAGAAGTTTGCTGAGTTTGAGTTTAAGTCGTTGATGTCGATGAATATATTCAAAGGCGAAGACGAAACGGAAACGCCGTCGGAAAAGGTGCTTACGCGCGGGGAATGTAGAGAAGAACAGCCGCAGTCCATTCCGTCGGCGATTGACGAGATAAGTTTATCCAAGGCAACGTATATTGCCGCGGATTACACCGATTCCGAATTTCGCTATATGCTTTTAGACGAAAACTGGGATATTTCAAAATTGTCGGTAGAATACGTCATTCCTATAAAAGAAGATCTTTTAGGTGCGGGCTATTACGAAAGTGAGTTGTTACCGCTGTTTAAGGCAATTTATTCAGGCGAAAAACGCGTGATATCGTACGTAACGAAAGAAGTTATGCACCGCATGCATTCTTTTAATATAAGCTTTACTGCGCCCTTCGACGACGTCGCTATTTTGAAGTGTATTTCCGAAGGGCTTGCAAACAGCGACGGTTTGGTTTATTGCTTAAATCAAAATTCCTTGCCGGAGCGCAATCGCGCATACGGATTAGCTTGCTTGTACAAGCAGTATTTGTCCGCGTTGAACGAAAAGGAAAAAGCGCTGTATTATTCCATGGAATTACCGCTTGTTTCCGTTTTGTTTTCCATGGAAAAGCAGGGTGTTTGCATTGACGGACAAACGTTAGATAAATTATCGGAACAATATAAAGAAGAGCTTGCTACGATAAAAGAGCGTATTTACGAGCTTGCAGGCGAAGAATTTAATATCAATTCCACACAGCAGCTTGGTAAAATCCTTTTCGAAAAGCTTAAAATCGGTAGCGGAGTTAAGAAAAACAAGGAAAGCAAGAACTATAAAACCACGGCGGAAGAATTAGAAAAATACGCCGATCAATCGGAAATTGTCCGTCAATTATTGCGTTATAGAAAGGCGCAAAAGATACAATCTACCTATATTGAAGGGTTTAAGCCGCTCATTCAAAACGGGAAGGTGCATACCACGTATAATCAAAGCAACACCGCTACGGGACGGCTTTCCAGCGCAAATCCTAACTTGCAAAATATTCCCATTCGCACGGACGAAGGTAGGGAGTTGCGTAAATTGTTTACGGCAAGCGAAGGAAACGTCTTAATCGACGCGGACTATTCGCAAATTGAACTGCGTTTGCTTGCCCATTTTTCGGGCTGTAAAGAGCTGATTGCCGCATATTGCGACGGCAAAGACATACACGCAACGACGGCGTCGCAGGTGTTTGACGTACCGTTAGAACAAGTAACTTCGCAACAACGCCGCGAAGCGAAAGCGGTCAATTTTGGTATCATTTACGGTATTAGCGCGTTTGGGCTTAGCAATGACTTAAATATCAGCGCAAAACGCGCACAGGAATACATTCAAAAGTACTTTGAAACCTATTCCGACGTGAAAATATATATGAATAAAAACGTGGAAGACGCCAAACAAAACGGTTTTATAACGACGTTATCGGGCAGAAAACGCGTAATCAATGAACTTCGAGCATCTAACTATAACGTCCGTTCTTTTGGCGAACGCGCCGCTATGAATATGCCTTTACAGGGTTCGAGCGCGGACATTATCAAAATCGCCATGATCAACGTTTATAATAAGCTTAAAGAAGGCGGCTACAAGGCAAAATTAGTGTTGCAGGTCCACGACGAATTACTCATTGACTGTCCTAAAAACGAAGCGGACGCTGTTGCAAAGCTCTTGAAAAATGAAATGGAACAAGCCGTTTCTTTGCAAGTTCCTTTGACGGTGGACGTTGGACGGGGCGAAACTTGGTACGAAACAAAATAATGTTTCACGCCAAATGTTCCATAATCGTCAATCGTGAAACTTTAATCGTGAAACAATGGTGTGATTATGAATAAAAAAATAGCAATTACAGGTGGAATAGGCAGCGGAAAATCCGTTGTTGGCGAGTACTTAAAAAAGAAAGGCTTTACGGTATTTTCCTGCGATGAAATTTACGTTTCGTTGATTGAAACGGAAAACTATATACAGGCGATAAAGCAAGCTTTTCCTACGGCGGTTGTTGACGGAAAGATAGATAAATCGGTGCTGTCGAATATTATCTTTTCCGATGCAATCCAACGCAAAAAGTTAAATAAAATTGCGCATCCTATGATTATGCAAGTATTAGACAAGCAAATGCGTTCTTGTAATGGCGTTGTATTTGCCGAAGTTCCGCTTTTATTCGAAGGTGGGTTTGAGCGACTGTTCGATAGCATTATTGTTGTTAAACGTAATATAACGGAACGCATTGCCGCTATTTGTAAACGGGATAATATCCAAGAAGATAGGGCGCTCCTGCGTATACAGTCGCAATTTGATTACGACAGCCCAGCGTTTGTAGAACGTACAAAAGATTTACCCGTATATATAATAAACAACGATGCACCGTTGGAAATCTTATTCAAACGGATTGACGAATACTTGTCAAGCATAAAATAAGTATTCGTGAAACTTTTATTGTGAAACAAAATAATTAGACGTAATACTCGGAGAATTCCCCGTGCGAAAAATAGGGGATTTTGCCGAGTATTTTTATATTATGCTACACATAATAACATTACTTTGCATAACAATATACCTATGTGTGACATAATATGGGCGCGGTATAATGACGAATTTTTCATAAATTTTGTCGAAAAGCATAAATATTGTCAATTAGGTAAAAAAAAATGATAAAATTTGTGCACTTTTTTTCAAAATAGTCTTGAAATTATTTGAAATTTGTAGTACAATAATACCATAGGTAAATTATATATATCTTTACTTATATTTATTAGGAGTTTTTATGAGCGTTTTCCATAATGATGTTCCCATGCATTTATTCCATCACGGCGAAAACTTTCGTACCTTTGAATGGTTAGGGGCGCATGCCGCAACCGTTAAAAGAAAAAAAGGGTACGTGTTCCGTGTTTGGGCTCCGCGCGCCGTATCCGTTTCCGTAATCGGGGATTTTAACGGTTGGGATGCAAATGCAAACGTTATGGAACGGCTTATTGACGGGGAAACGTTTGAAACGTTTATTGCAGGCGTAGGGCAGTTTGACGATTATAAGTTTTGCATTCAAACAAGGGACGGAAGAACTTTATATAAAGCCGATCCGTACGCTTTTCATGCGGAAACGCCCGACGCAAATAGGGCAAATGCTTCTAAAATCTACGAACTTTCGGGATATAAGTGGGGCGACAAGGAATATTTGGACAAGCAACGGCATACGGATATTTATACTTCTCCGTTGAATATTTATGAAGTAAATCTGTTGTCGTGGCGCAAAAATCCCGACGGTAGTTATTTGACGTATAGGCAGCTTGCCAAAGAGCTTGTTTCTTACGTAGTAAAAATGGGTTATACGCACGTGGAATTTATGCCTGTAACCGAATATCCGTACGACGGGTCTTGGGGGTATCAAGTAACGGGCTATTTTGCCATAACGTCCCGTTTGGGCGAGCCCAAAGATTTTATGTACCTTATCGATTGTTTCCATAAAGCTGGAATCGGGGTTATTCTTGACTGGGTTCCCGCACATTTTCCCAAAGATGCGTTTGGTTTATACGAATTTGACGGTGAACCGCTTTACGAAGCGTCGCAATGGGATAGAATGGAAATCAAAGGCTGGGGAACGCGTAAGTTCGATTACGGTAGAAACGAAGTGCTTTCCTTCTTGATATCTTCGGCGGTATTCTTATTTGAAAAGTACCATATCGACGGGTTACGCGTCGATGCCGTTGCGTCTATGCTGTATCTTGATTACGATAAAAAAGAGGACGAATGGGTTCCGAATATTTATGGGGAAAACAAGAACCTTGAAGCGATGGCGTTTTTGCGCCGCTTAAACGAAACGGTTTTCGAATACTTCCCCAAAGCTTTGATGATTGCGGAAGAATCTACGGCTTGGCCCATGGTTACCCGTCCTACGAGTATGGGCGGTTTGGGCTTTAATTTCAAATGGAATATGGGTTGGATGAACGACGTTTTATCGTATATTTCCACAAATCCCTTGTACCGTCGCTATAAACATAGTAAATTGACGTTTTCCATGATGTATGCGTTTTCCGAAAACTACGTTTTACCGATTTCTCACGACGAAGTGGTGCACGGGAAAGCGTCGCTGATAGGTAAAATGCCGGGGGAATATGAAGAAAAATTTGCAGGGGTTCGTGCCTTTTTGGGCTATATGATGTCGCACCCTGGCAAGAAATTACACTTTATGGGTTCGGAAATCGGTCAATTCAAAGAATGGGATTATAAAGAAGGAATTGAATTCTTTTTACAAGAATATCCTTTGCATAATAAATTATCCGTCGCAGTTCGTGAATTGAACGAATTATATAAAACAACGCCTGCGTTGTACCAAATAGAAGATTCTTGGGACGGTTTTGAATGGCTTGCCGCCGACGATGCCGACAGTAATTTCTTTGCTTATCAAAGAAAGGATAGAAACGGGGAAACCGTTGTTGTATTGCTCAATTTTTCAGGCAGCGACCTTAGCGGCTATCGGCTTGGCTTACCGCAGGGGAAATATAAGGTCATTTATAATAGCGACCTTGTCCGTTACGGCGGTAGTGGTAGACTGAAAAAACGTATATTTAACACGCAAAAATCGTATAGTCACGGGAAGGAATATTCCATTCAGTTCGATCTTCCAAAATTGACTTGCGTATATTTGAAAAAAATTTATTAAGGGGGCTTTTATGCAAAGCAAAAAAGAATGTGTAGCAATGCTTTTGGCTGGCGGACAAGGGAGCAGACTGTACGCCTTAACGACCAACATTGCAAAACCTGCCGTAGCATTTGGGGGAAAGTACCGCATTATCGACTTTCCGCTTTCCAACTGCGTCAATTCGGGTATCGACACCGTTGGTGTCCTTACGCAGTACCAACCATTGATTTTGAACGAATATATCGGCAACGGTCAACCGTGGGATTTGGACAGAACGTACGGCGGCGTACATATTTTATCTCCTTATCAAGCGAAAACAAATTCGTCTTGGTATGAAGGTACGGCAAACGCAATCTATCAAAACCTGCATTTCATGAAGATGTACAACCCCGAATACGTTTTGATATTATCGGGCGATCACATCTATAAAATGGATTATGCTGCTATGTTAAAAGCGCACAAGGAAACGGGTGCGGATTGTACGATTGCGGCCATCGACGTACCGCTTTCGGAAGCGTCGCGCTTTGGTATACTCAACACCAACGCCGACGGATCAATTTATCAGTTTGAAGAAAAACCCAAGCAACCGAAGAGCACGCTAGCGTCTATGGGGATTTATATTTTCAGTGCGCAAAAGCTTTTCAAGTATTTGGAAGCGGACGACGCAAACCCGAATTCTTCCAAAGATTTTGGGAAGGACGTACTTCCCGCCATGCTGAATGCTGGCGAAAAGATGTATTCCTATCGCTTTGAAGGCTACTGGAAAGACGTTGGTACGGTAGCGTCGCTTTGGCAAGCGAATATGGATTTGTTGGGTGAAGCTCCCGAATTTGATTTAGGGGATAAATCTTGGAAAATCCATTCAAGAAATCCGTTAGCGCCCCCCGAACATATCGGGGAAAACGGTGTGGTGAAGAACAGCATGCTTGCGCTTGGCTGTGAAATCGACGGGACGGTAGAAAATTCCATTTTGGGAAGCAACGTTATCGTTGAGAAGGGCGCGGTTGTAAAAGACGCTGTGGTTTTGGCTAATAGCTTGATTAAAGCAGGCGCGGTTGTTTCGTATTCGATTATCGACGAAAACGTAACGGTTGGCAAAAACGCCGTAATCGGCGTGGAAAAAGACCCGACCGCAGAGATTGTTGTTTTGGGCAGAGATATAACGGTTGCGGATAACGTAGTCGTTAAAGAAGGTCAAAAACACGAAAAAGATATTTTGGCGTAAAGGGGGATAGAGTTATGGTTATTTCAGCAATCGGCGTTATTTTTTCAAATATGCACGAAGAAAACGTTCCTGAACTGGTCCGTAGACGTACAATGGCGTCTATTCCGTTTGGCGGAAGATATCGTTTAGTGGATTTTGCATTATCCAACATGATTAATTCGGGGATTGCTACCGTCGGAATTATGACAAGCAATAACTACCGTTCGTTAATCGATCACCTTGGTAGTGGGAAGGACTGGGATCTTGCGAGAAAAGACGGTGGGCTTATCATTATGCCGCCTTTCTCCGAACGTAACGATAAATTATATACGACGCGTTTGGAAGCGATTAGCGGTTTACGTGGATTTTTGAACCGTAGAAGCGAAAAATACATAGTATTAATGGACAGCGACGGTGTTATGCGCTTGGATATCGCGGATATTATCAAGTATCACGAAAGTAAAAGCGCGGACATTACGTTGGTAACTACTAGGCGCGACGTAGATAAATCTACGGAATATCTTGTCGTGAAATCCAACGAAGAAGGGCGTATTACCGACGTAGAGCTTACGCCGCACGTAAAAGAAGGCGAAAAGGTCAACGTTATGACGAACGTTATGGTCTTAAACAGACAGTTTATGCTCAATTTGATTGAAGACGCCATTACGCACGGGTACAGTAGTTTTGAAAAGGGCGTATTCGTCCGTCAAAAGAATAGCTTGAAGCTTTATGAATACAAATTCGACGGCTATTACGCAGTAATCGACAGCATGTCGTCCTATTTCAAGCACAATATGGAATTGTTACAAAAAGAAGTTCGTGCTGAATTATTCGGTTCTCGTGATATTTATACGAAAGTTCGCGATAGCGCGCCTTCGAAATACGGAAAAGACGCCGTAGTTAAAAACTCCTTGATTTCCGACGGTTGTGAAATTGAAGGTGTGGTAGAAAACTCCATTTTGTTCCGTGGCGTAAAAGTCGGAAAAGGTGCGGTTGTGCGTAATTCTATCGTTATGCAGGATAACATTATCGGGCAAAATACGTCGCTTGATTGCGTAATTACCGATAAAAACGTTGTAATCAGCGATAGAAAGTCGTTAAGCGGCTGCGCGGATTTGCCGTATTATATTCCGAAGGGAAGTAGATTGTAAGGAGAAAGATATGCCGGAAAAAACGACGAAAAAGAGAGTTAGTGTTAAAAAAGTAGCGCAAAACAAGACGGAAAAGCAAGCATTTGATACAGTCAATCAAAACGACCCTGTACTTGCGGAAAAGAAGAAACTGTTATTCGTAGCGTCGGAAGCAAGACCGTTCGTTGCTACGGGCGGTTTGGCGGACGTTATCGGCTCTTTGCCGCAAGCGCTTGCCCAAGACGCGTCCTACGACGTTCGCGTGGTTATGCCTTTGTATTCGGACGTAAAACCCGAACATAGAAGAAAGCTTTCCTTCTTAGGCAATTTATACGTACCGCTTGGTTGGAGAAATCAATATTGCGGAATATTCAGTTGCGTAGAAAATGGTGTAACGTATTATTTCATTGACAACGAATATTACTTCAAGCGTCCTGGGTGTTACGGGTATTACGACGACGGAGAACGCTTTGCGTTCTTTTCACGTAGCGTTTTGGAGATATTGCCGATTATCGGGTATTATCCCGACGTACTGCATTGCCACGACTGGCAGGCAGCTATGGCGGCAATTTACTTGAAAACGTTATATAAAGACAAAGCGGAATATCAAAAAATTCGTGCTTTATTTACCATTCATAACATTGAATATCAAGGCAAGTATTCCGCGGATATTTTAGGGGATTTGTTTGGGCTTCCCCAAGAGTATCTTCCTTTGTTGGAATACGACGGCTGTATCAATCTTATGAAAGGCGCAATTGAATGCTGCGAACGCTTTTCGACCGTTTCGCCTACGTATGCCAAAGAGATACAAACGCCGCAATACGCACACGGCTTGCAGGATATCATTTGCAAAAATACGCAAAAATTAACGGGTATATTAAACGGCATTGACGTGCTTTCATACAATTCGTCTACCGATAAGGCGCTTTTTGCTAACTTTGACGCGGAAAGCTTAGACAATAAAGCCGTTTGTAAGACGGAACTGCAAAAAATGTTAGGCTTGCCCGTCAAAGACGTTCCGATTATCGCCATGATTTCCCGTTTGGTTTCGCATAAAGGGCTTGACCTTGTAAAGGCGGTTGCCGAAGATATGTTGCATGAAGACGTGCAATTTGTCTTGCTTGGAACAGGCGACGTTGCGTATGAAGAATATTTTAAAGATTTGGCGCATAAATACGAAGGAAAAGTTTCCGCAAATATTGCATTTAACGGAGATTTATCGCGCAAAATATATTCGGGCGCGGATATATTCTTAATGCCTTCGATTAGCGAACCTTGCGGTTTATCGCAAATGATTGCTTCCCGCTACGCAACCGTGCCATTGGTACGTGAAACGGGTGGATTATACGACAGTATCAAGCCGTTTGGGGCAGGCGGAAACGGGTTTACTTTTTCTTCCTGCAATCCCTATGATATGCTGTACGTAATCCATGAAGCGCTTGACGCGTATAAAAATACCGAAGTTTGGAAAGCCTTAATGAAAAAGGCGGCAACGACGGATTTTTCGTGGCAACGTTCGGCAAATGATTATAAAACATTGTACCAACAATTGTTGGATATGTGAGTGAATAGAATAGAAACAAGCGGAAAACGGCGTATTTATGCGCCGCTTTCCGATTACGATAGGAAAAAGGAGAGAGTATATGAAAAAAGAACAAATCACACAACAAGCGGCAAAGGAGCTAATCAAGGGTAAACTTTCGCGCTACTTTGGCGTAGCACCGAACGAAGCCCGTAAAGAACAGCTTTATAAAGCCGTTGTAATGAGTGTTCGGGATATTATGTTGGAAAAGCGGCATAAATTCCATACGGTAACCAAAGCAACGAAAGCAAAAAGGGTATATTATCTTTGCATGGAATTTTTAATGGGGCGTTCGTTGAAAAACAGCGTTTACAACCTTGGCATTACCGACGTTTTTGCGGAAGCTTTGAAAGAATACGACGTGACCTTGGAAGAGCTGTATGAATTAGAACCCGACGCAGGGCTTGGGAACGGCGGTTTGGGGCGTTTGGCGGCTTGCTTTTTAGACGCGCTTGCAACGGGAGATTATCCTGCAATGGGGTATTCCATTCGTTATGATTACGGTTTATTTAAGCAAAAAATCGTTGACGGTTGGCAAACGGAATTGCCCGACGTTTGGCTCCCTGGCGGTGAAGTTTGGTTGACGCAAAGAAGCGATAAAGTCTTTACGGTTAAATTCGATGGCTACGTGGAAGAAAAATGGACGGAAAATGGTTTAGAAAGCATTTACCGTGACGCCAAAGAAATTCAAGCGGTAGCTTACGATATGATGGTTTCGGGCTATGATAGCCAAGCCGTATCCGTTTTACGTTTATGGAAGGCGCGAAGCGTGCAAAACTTCGACATGAAGCTCTTTTCCCAAGGGGATTACGCTTCGGTTATGAAGGACGATAACGAAGCGGAGCTTATTTCCAAGGTATTGTATCCCGCGGATAATCACGTAGAAGGAAAATCGTTGCGCTTAAAGCAACAATATTTCCTTGTTTCCGCGTCGTTGCAAAATATTTTAGCCGACCATAAGAGAAGATACGGTTCGTTAAAATTACTGCCTAAAATGGCGGCAATTCACTTAAACGATACGCACCCTGCGTTGGCGATTCCCGAATTGATGCGTCTTTTGATTGACGAAAACGCAATGAGCTGGGAGGAAGCTTGGAATATCACGACTTCCGTTTGTGCGTATACCAATCATACGGTACTTGCTGAAGCTTTGGAAACGTGGCCCGAAGACCTTATCGCAAGAAGATTGCCGAGAATTTATACGATTTTGAAAGAAATCAATAGACGGTTTTGCGAAGACCTTTGGACGAGATTCCCTGGCGACTGGGATAAGATTTCTCGTATGGCAATTATGTCGTACAATACCGTAAAAATGGCAAATTTGTCCGTGCACGGCTCGCACCACGTCAACGGCGTTTCGGGCTTGCATAGCGAAATTATCAAACAGAGTATCTTTAAGGATTTCTACGATTATACGCCTTCAAAATTCACCAACGTTACAAACGGTATCGCGCATAGACGTTGGTTAAATCAATCCAATCCCGAGCTTTGCGCGTTGCTTGACGAATGTATCGGCGAAGGCTATGCAAAAGACGCGTCTAAGCTTGCCGAATTCAAGAAATTTGAAGACGACGAAAGCGTATTAAAACGCTTAGACGAAATTAAAGCCTTAAAGAAACAGCAATTTGCGGAATTTGCCTATAAAAAGCAAGGCGTTATTATCAATCCGAATACGTTATTCGACGTTCAGGCAAAACGTTTGCATGAATATAAGCGTCAGCTTCTTAACGTATTGCATATTATCCACGATTATCTTATTTTGAAAGATAATCCCGATACGCCGATGCAACCCAAAACGTATATCTTTGCGGCAAAAGCGGCGGCGGGATATTATATGGCGAAAAAGATTATTAAGCTTATCTGTTATTTAGCCGAAGATATTCGTAAAAACCCGAAAATCGCGGAAAAACTCAACGTTGTTTATATGGAAGATTACAACGTTACGATGTCCGAAAAGCTGATGCCTGCATCGGAAATATCCGAACAGATTTCGTTGGCGGGTAAGGAAGCGAGCGGTACGGGTAACATGAAGTTTATGATTAACGGGGCACTGACAATCGGCACTTTGGACGGTGCGAACGTTGAAATGTCCGAACACGTAGGCAACGAAAATATCTATATATTCGGATTGAAAGCCGACGAAGTTTCCGAAATTTGGAGAAACGGCTATTCCGCAAGCGTATATTATAACAGCGACCCAGCGCTTAGAAAGATAGTCGAAGCCTTGATTGTAGGCTTTAACGGCGAATCGTTTGCCGATATTGCCAACTATCTATTGACGGGTTCGCCGATTGCTGACCCGTATATGTGTATGGCAGACTTCCAGTCGTATACGGCAACGCAAAACGAACTTTCCGCTTTGTATGCCCGTGAAAAGAAAGAGTGGAACAAAAAGGCTTTGCGTAACATTGCCGCGGCAGGGTATTTTGCGGCGGATAGAAGTATTCGCGAATACGCAGAAAATATTTGGGGCTTGCAAGCCTTGCGCGAAAAAGAATAAAAAAGGGGCGGAAAGTCGCTTTTAACGGCTTTCCGCTTGGTTAATGGTACAGAATGCACGTTTATTACAATCCCTTGCATCGTAGCTGTAAAAGTGTTATCGGCGCGGCAAAACAAGGGGAAACCATACAATTTAACGTATTTTTTTGCACGGAAAAACCGACCGTAAACGCTTACGGAACGGTGGATACAACGTGGAAACCTACAAAAAAAGACTGTATACAACCTGAAAATAAGGCGTTTTTGCTTTTGAATAAAGACGGGGAAGACGCGCAGGCTTTTGAAATGCAAATAACGCCGTTTGGTTGGACGATTGCCTTATCAATTGAAGAAATCGGCTTGTATTATTATACGTTTTCCATTGAGAATGTAGGCTACGTTTCTTGTGGCTATTTGGAAATGGGGCGGCTGAGCGACGTTCCGCAGGGCTTTTTATTGACGGTTTCTTCAAAGGATTATTGCACGCCCGAATGGTTCAAAGGCGGCGTCATGTATCAAATTTTCCCCGATCGCTTTTATCGGGTCGGTAATATGCCTGACATAGTAGGTAGAATACGCCGTGATGACTGGGGCGGTGAACCTTCTTTTCGTCCCAATGAAAAAGGAAAAGTCTTAAATAACGACTTTTTTGGCGGAAATTTCCGCGGAATTCAAGAAAAATTGCCGTATTTACAGCATTTAGGCGTTACGACGATTTATTTGAATCCTGTTTTTGAAGCGGCGTCTAACCATCGTTACGATACGTCCGATTATAAAAAACTTGACCCGTTTTTAGGTGATGAAAAAGATTTTTCACAGTTGATTTCTACCGCGAAAAATCAAGGAATTTCCGTTATTTTGGACGGGGTTTTTAATCATACGGGCGATAATAGCGTCTATTTTAATAAATACGGACAATATCCGTCCGTCGGCGCGTATCAATCGAAGGATTCACCGTATTATTCATGGTACTCGTTTCAAGAATTTCCCGATAAATACAGCAGTTGGTGGGGAATTGACATTTTGCCGGAAGTCAATGAAAATTCCGAAGATTATCAAAATTTTATCTTTGGACAAGACGGGGTATTGAAAAAATGGCTGTCGTTTGGCATCGGCGGCTATCGATTAGACGTTGCCGACGAATTGCCCGATTTTTTCTTGAAAAACCTGAGAAAATCAGTAAAAGAAAGCAATCCAAATGCGATAATTATCGGCGAAGTTTGGGAAGATGCGTCTAATAAAATCGCATATTCCAAACGCCGTGAGTATTTACAAGGCTATGAGCTGGATAGCGTAATGAATTATCCGTTAAAAGACGCGATTATCGCTTATATCCAAACGGGAAATGCATTACAGCTCTTGCATACGGTACGCGTGTTAATCGACCATTATCCGAAAGAAACGGTGGATGCGTTAATGAATATTTTAGGAACGCACGATACTTCGCGTATTTTAACCGTTTTGGGCGGTATTTATTGCGCAAATAAGGAAGAAATGTCCCAAAAATCAGCGTTTTTAAGCCAAAAAGCCAAAGAAAGGGCGGTTGAAAAGCTAAAAATGGCGGCTGTTTTACAATATACGCTGCCAGGCGTTCCGTGTATTTATTACGGCGACGAAAACGCACAAGAAGGTCACATAGACCCGTTTTGCCGTCGTTGCTACGACTGGAATAATCAAAATGTTCAGTTGATTGATTTTTACGCAAAATTAGGTTCAATCCGCAAAGAATACCGTGAAATATTCAAAGACGGCAATTTTGTTGAATTGATGACAAAAGACGGACTTGTTTATTTTAAGCGTGAAAATCAAACGGGAAGTATTTACGTGTATGTAAACAATTCTTCCAAACGCGAACGTTTGCAATTTTTGGGAACAATGCGCGAACTTATCAAAAATCAAACGTTTGAAAACGAATTAGAGATTTTGCCGTATTCGTACGGAATATTTGTAAAATCTTAATTGTTTACCCAAAAACGCGAAAATCGTTTGTTTTATGCACTTTTTTGCTGTAACTATTCGTAAAAGCTGCATTTTACGAATAGTTTGGGTTGTTGTCGGCATTATGCCCTACCGAAGAAATTTTTGTGGATATATAAAAATTTGTC
>JAZTWF010000030.1:0-1970 GCA_045635725.1 Candidatus Scatosoma sp.
GCCCGATATGACGATTATCGCGCCTTGGAGAGAATGGTCGATAAAGTCGCGTGAAGAAGAAATCGATTACGCCGAAGCGCACAACGTGCCTTTGAAAATCAACCGCGAAACCAACTATTCCAAGGACAAAAACCTTTGGCACCTTAGCCATGAAGGTTTGGATTTGGAAGACGCGGGTAACGAACCGCTTTACGAAAAGGAAGGCTTTTTGGAAATGGGCGTATCGCCTTTGCAAGCACCCGATAAGCCTACGTATATCGAACTTGACTTCGAAAAGGGCCGTCCCGTTGCGTTCAACGGCGAAAAGATGAGCGCGAAAAATATCATTCTTGCACTCAACAAAGTAGGCGGTGCAAACGGTATCGGGCTTTTGGATATCGTCGAAAACCGTTTGGTTGGTATGAAGTGCCGCGGCGTATACGAAACCCCCGGCGGTGAAATTTTATACGCAGCGCACAGCTATTTAGAAACCCTTTGCTTGGATAAGTACACGGCGCACAAAAAGCAAGAGCTTTCCGTTTGCTTTGCCGAGCTTGTGTATAACGGACAATGGTTTACGCCTTTGCGCGAAGCGCTTTCCGCATTTGTCGAAAAGACGCAGGAAAACGTAACGGGTAAGGTACGCTTAAAGCTGTATAAGGGCAACATTATCAAGGCAGGTGCTTGGAGTGATTATTCGCTCTATTCCGAAGAAATCGCTACGTTTGGGGAAGACCACGTGTATAACCAAGCGGATGCAACGGGCTTTATCAACCTGTTCGGTTTGCCTATTAAGGTACAGGCGGAAGTCAACCAAAAGAACAACAAATAAGAAGGTTTTTGCGGAGAACACCGCAACGCTTACAATATCATAACGCTATGCTTGCCTACCGTATCGGTGGGCAAAATGCGTATTAAAAACGCTTTTATTTTGGGAGTATATCATGGAAAAAATGTGGGCAGGGAGATTTCTCAAAGCCTTGGATAAGAAAGCGGACGACTTCAATTCGTCCTTGCGTTTTGACTGCCGTATGTACGCGCAGGATATCCAAGGGAGCATTGCGCACGCAAAAATGCTTTGCAAGCAGGGTATTTTATCCCAACAGGAAACACAGTCCATTATAGACGGCTTACAAACGATTTTATCCGATATTCAAACGGGTAAGCTCACCTTTGATTCGGGTGCGGAAGATATCCACATGTTTATCGAAGCGGAGCTCACCGCCCGTATCGGCGACGCAGGCAAACGCTTGCACACGGCGCGTAGCCGTAACGATCAGGTTGCGGTGGATATCCGTATGTATTTGCGTGACGAAGCGCAAGAAATCGTCGCGCTTATTGGGCAAGCGATTGTCGCTATCGTAGACAAGGCGGAAGAAAACGCCGAAGTCATTGCCCCGGGGTATACGCATTTACAGCGCGCACAGCCCATTTCCTTTGGTCACCATTTAATGGCGTACGCTATGATGCTCCTTAGAGATATCGGCAGAATACAAGACGCCGTGAAGCGTATGAACTATTCGCCCTTGGGCAGCTGCGCTTTGGCAGGGACGACCTATCCCACCGATAGAGAATACGAAGCGGAGCTTTTACACTTCGACGGCGTATGCCAAAACAGTATCGACGGTGTTTCGGACAGGGATTTTTGCGTGGAGCTTGCCGCGGCGTTTGCTACGCTGATGATGCACCTTTCCCGTTTGAGCGAAGAAATTATTCTTTGGGCAAGCTGGGAATTTAAGTTTATCGAACTCGACGATAGCTACACGACGGGTTCGTCCATTATGCCCCAAAAGAAAAACCCCGATATGGCGGAGCTCATTCGCGGAAAGACGGGCAGGGTATACGGCGACCTTACGGCGCTGCTCACCGCGCTGAAAGGTTTGCCCCTTGCCTACAATAAGGATATGCAGGAAGATAAGGAAGCCATTTTTGACGCAATCGATACGGTGAAAATGTGCTTGGAAGTACTTGCGCCCATGGTGGCGACCATG